>NZ_CP043930.1:6778746-7090932 GCF_009720525.1 Gimesia benthica | reverse complement strand
GTTGAACAAGTGCCTCAAGAGGTCGTCAACTTACGCAAACGACAGACCAAAAACTTTTGCTGTTTGCTCATGCTGGCGAATGGCAGCCCCATGTTTCGTATGGGTGATGAGTTTATGCAAACGCAAAGTGGTAACAACAATCCTTACAATCAAGATAACGAAATAAGTTGGCTCGATTGGCGGCGATTTGAAGAAAACCAAGAGGTGTTCTGCTTTTTCAAACGAATGATTGCGTTCCGTAAATCGCATTCTTTGCTTGGACACTCCACCTTTTGGCGTGACGACATTCAATGGTTTGGCGCAGAACAACCAGAAGTCAATATGTCAGCTGATTCTCAAGTCCTGGCTTATTGCTTACGTGGCACGTCCACTAATGACCGTGATCTTTATGTGATGATCAACGGCTCAACTAAGCCACGTTTATTTTCTATTCACGCAGAAACAGAGAGTGTCTGGAACCGTGTTATTGACACTTCACTCCCCAGTCCGATTGATATTGTGGATCCCGAGGCAGAAATCCCTTTTGAAAAGGACTCTTATCGGGTCAATCAGCGTAGCATTGTTGTGTTAGCACAATCGACTGTGGCGATATCATCAAACTCCGTGCAAATTTTGTAACAACATTTAACTGAGAGAAATACCATGTCGAGTTCCCTCTCTACACAAGAATTGAATTGCATCGATGCCTATTGGCGAGCGGCAAATTATTTATCGATCGGCCAGATTTATCTATTTAACAATCCGCTACTAAAAAAACCGTTATGCAAAGAACATATCAAACCGCGCTTGCTTGGACATTGGGGAACGACGCCGGGGTTAAATTTTATCTACGTGCATCTAAACCGGATCATCAAACAGCACAATCTCAACATGATGTTCATCACAGGGCCAGGACATGGGGGGCCAGGGCTGGTAGCGAATACCTATTTGGAAGGAACTTATACCGAACATTATCCGAATATCACGCAAGATGAAGCGGGAATGAAGCGACTGTTTAAACAGTTTAGTTTTCCCGGTGGTATCCCCAGCCACGTAGCCCCCGAGACGCCCGGCAGTATCCACGAAGGTGGTGAATTGGGTTATGCATTATCGCACGCTTATGGGGCAGCATTCGATAATCCAGACCTGATCGTGGCCTGTGTGATTGGTGATGGCGAGGCAGAAACAGGTCCACTCGCCACAAGCTGGCATTCCAACAAGTTCCTGAATCCAGAGCGTGACGGAGTTGTTTTGCCGATCCTGCATTTGAACGGTTACAAAATCGCGAATCCAACTGTTTTGGCCCGTATCAGTCATGAGGAACTGGATCATCTTATGCGAGGTTACGGATACAATCCGTATTATGTCGAAGGTCACGATCCCCAAGAGATGCACCAGCTTATGGCTGCGACAATGGATCAAGTCACTCAAGAGATTCAACATATTCAATCCAATGCGCGACAGGACCAGGATTCCACTCGTCCCCTCTGGCCGATGATTGTACTGCGAACGCCCAAAGGTTGGACCTGCCCCAAGGAAGTCGATGGTCTACCGGTTGAAGACAGTTGGCGTAGCCACCAGGTACCTTTAGGACAGATGCACGAGAATCCGGATCACTTGAAGTTACTAGAACAGTGGATGCAGAGTTACAAGCCTGAGCAATTGTTTGATGAGAGTGGTTGTCTCAGAACGGAGATCGCAGATCTTGCGCCGAGAGGCGAGCGGCGGATGGGAGCAAACCTACATGCAAATGGCGGGGTACTGTTGAAGAGCTTGCGACTTCCTGACTTTAGAGACTATGCCGTTGAGGTCTCGTATCCGGGAAGTGTCACAGCCGAAGCAACGCGCGTGCAAGGCAAGTTTATCCGTGATGTGATGAATCTCAATCTTGAGTCACAAAACTTTCGCATCTTCAGTCCAGATGAGAACGCCTCAAATCGCTGGGCAGACGTATTTGATGTCGCAGAACGTAGTTTTATGGGCGAGATATTGCCCACTGATGATCACCTTTCACCAAACGGCCGTGTGATGGAAATGCTTTCCGAGCACCAGTGCCAGGGTTGGTTGGAAGGCTATCTGCTGACTGGGCGGCATGGTTTTTTCAATTGCTACGAGGCGTTCATCCACATTATCGATTCGATGTTTAACCAGCACGCGAAGTGGCTCAAGGTCTCCAAGGAAATTCCCTGGCGGCGACCTATCGCATCCCTTAACTATTTGTTGTCATCACACGTCTGGCGGCAGGATCACAACGGATTTAGTCATCAAGATCCCGGTTTCATCGACCATGTTGTTAACAAAAAAGCTGAGATCATTCGTGTCTATCTGCCACCAGATGCAAACTGTCTGCTCTCCGTCACAGACCATTGCCTGCGTAGTCGTGATTATGTAAACGTGATTGTAGCTGGTAAACAACCCTCGCCACAGTGGCTCTCGATGGATCAAGCTATCAAGCATACGACGGCGGGAATCAGTATTTGGGATTGGGCGAGTAGTGACCAGGGAAGCGAACCCGATGTTGTTTTAGGGTGTTGTGGCGATGTACCCACACTCGAAACGTTGGCCGCCGTCGATATCCTTCGTCAAGAATTACCTGTGTTGAAGGTACGCGTGATTAACGTCGTCAATTTGATGAAGCTCCAATCTCCCCGGGAACATCCACATGCACTCTCTGATAAGGACTTCGATAGTCTGTTTACGACCGACAAACCTATCATCTTTGCGTTCCATGGCTATCCTTGGTTGATCCATCGATTAACGTATCGCAGAACGAATCACAAAAATCTTCATGTTCGCGGTTACAAAGAAGAAGGGACAACAACCACACCGTTTGACATGGTTGTTCTGAATGATCTCGACCGCTTTCATCTTGTTCAAGATGTAATCGACCGTGTGCCGAATCTCGGCGCTAAAGCAGCCTACTTAAAACAAGCCGTTCGAGACAAACTAATCGAACACAAACATTACATCTCCGAATATGGTGAAGATATGCCGGAAGTTCAAAACTGGACTTGGCCGGGAGGGGAACAGTGAGGTTGATTCAATGTCGATTCTCGTGCTGAATGCCGGATCTAGTACGCTCAAATTCGCTCTGTTCGATGAACTGGCTCACGAACAACTTGCCAGAGGTGTGATAGATTGGCAAACTCAATCTGAAAAAGTCATATTAGAATTACAAACTCAAGCAGCGAGTCAAACGCAATCTCATTCGGATATTTCGAATAATCATGAGGCCGTTAAATGGATTCTGCATGTGTTGGCAGACATCAACCTGGGCGAATCGATTCGAGCTGTCGGTCATCGCATCGTTCACGGCGGTACATATTTCTGCCAGCCAACGCTCATTAACGAACAGGTTCTTCAATCGTTAGAACAAGTCTCCAAACTCGCCCCGCTACACAATCCACCAGCATTGATGACGATTAAAGCAGCACAAAAATATCTTCCAGAAGCTATGCATGTCGCTGTGTTTGATACTGCTTTTTTTGCTGATTTGCCGCCGAGTGCTTATGTTTATCCAATCCCTTACGAATGGTATGAACAATACGGTATTCGTCGATTTGGCTTTCACGGGATCAGCCATCAATACTGTTCGACACGTGCCGCAGAAGTGCTTGGTCGGCAATACGACGATTCTCTTCGATTGGTAATATGTCATCTAGGCAACGGCTGCTCTGCGACTGCCGTGCATGGCGGACGCCCTTTGGCTACAACGATGGGGTTCACACCGCTGGAAGGGTTAATGATGGGTACCCGCAGCGGCTCGATCGATCCTGGAATCTTGATTTACTTGATGAAACAAAAAGACTTCGATCCTGAGCAGCTCGATCAAAGTTTGAATCATCAATCTGGTTTGCTTGGAGTGTCGGGAATTTCCTCTGACTTTCGCCAAATTGAACAGGCATCCCAAGCCAAAAACGAACGCGCTCAACTGGCGATGAAATTGTTTACAGAGCGAATCCAGTCAACCATTGGTTCTCTTGCGGTTTTGCTGGGAGGCATCGATGGCTTAGTCTTTACTGCCGGTATCGGTGAACATTCTCCGCTGTTGCGAAGCTGCGTATGTGACAAACTACCATTTCTTGGGCTGAAACTTGACGAGGTCAAAAATCAAAGTGCTCATGCGGATTGTGATCTCGCAACAATCCAGTCAGCAGGTCGCATTTTACTCATTCAAACTCGCGAAGAACACATGATCGCACGCGAAACAGAACGACTCTTAGAATTATCTCAGTCCAGATAGGCAGATGAACATGATCGTATTAAAGGGTTCTAATATAAATGAACATTTTGAGGTAGTTTGTCACTGGATATAGCGAGTTATGAAACGACAGCAAACGATTCCCGATGATTCATTACATCGGGAATCGCTTTTGCCGACGATCTTTCCTCACTCAATTGAGTGGACAACACTTGGGGCAAGGAAGTTCCTCACCCGTGATTGGGCAGACAAAATCGGCACTGTTGCTTTGAGTGTCAGCGTTGGCGCGCACATCAGTATAGACTAAACCACCAACCCCCAAAGGTAATGCAATTAACGCCGCCCACAACCATTTATTTCTCATGACAACCTCCATTTTACAAAGCGTTCGACCATCTGGCAGGCTACATACCTGCAAACAGACGAACAGAGTTAATTGTTTTCAACTGCTTTTGGAATTTTGCCGGTATAACCGGCGGTTTGTATTGCATTCAGGATGTCTTCATTTGGAAAACTACAGCATGATTCTGTAGCGATGTTTGCATATTTCCCGGTATAGTCCACTTTTACTGCTAACACTCCCGGCACATCCATAATCGACTTCTCAGCAATCGCAGCACAACCTTCGCAGTGCATTCCTTCGATGGCTACGAAGGTCGTTTTGATGAGTGGGTTACTTGATGTGATTACCTCGTCGCTTTCTCTCCTGGCCAAGATGAAACCTATGTAATTTGGGAACAACATAAACACAACGGCAACAACCGTCACGGCCCACAACATGATTTTGTTCATGGACATCATATTAAATCGATTACGTTTCGAGGTGCCGGAGTTAGAGCAACAATCGGTGATACAATAGGCGCCACCCGTGACCGTCTGCTTGGGCCAGTAAGTAAAATAAAATGCTGCCGTCAAAAAACCGATTGTTAAAGTGCTGAATACTGGCCGGTATGATTCTAAAACGCCAGCAATCCCCGCACCTGAAAAACCGAACAAAATCAATAGCAAAGGCAACCAACAACAACTGGATGCCATAATCGCAGATAGGATCGTTCCTACTTTTGTTATGGTATCCGCTCTATTCGACTTGCTGGATGATTTGTCTAATTCTGATGTGGCAATGGCGATACCTTTAGTAACACTGCCAAGACAGCATGCGCCCGCTGGATTCTCGGTTTTACATCGGCAACCAGGATTATTCATCTTCTTCCGAATGTCGTCTAGAGCATCCGACCGGCCTTTTGTTTCAAGTTCCTTTTTGATCGTGGCTATAGAATATCCAAAGCAGTAGCACAAAGGCCGTGCGCCGCGCGTCTCTTTCACTCCCACTGGTACTTTGAGCTGATCTTTTGTGAAAGTCTGGCTGTCGGCGAAATAAACGACACTGCACCCAGTGGCATTACAAAATTTGTATTCCACGTCATCAACGTTGCTCACGAATTCATTCTTGAGCAACGCCCTAAGTGTGAGTGGTTTTACTCCTTTGCTTTTGCCGCCACATTCTGGGCAAGTGGCTGTCCTGGACATAGTGAGTTCCATAGTCATTCTTTTCGAGTTAGTGTTGACTTTCTACCGTCAAGTGCTTCTAAAATGGCGCATTCGGCTGTCTGCTTTCTCTTTCCACACGCCGTGGAAAGTCGAACCAGGGCTTTCTTGATCTTGTGGAGAGTAGCAATTTTGCTTTCGATGTCGGCTATCTTCACGTCAACTTTGGCCTTTACATCCTCACAACAGATTTCTGAATCCACTCGCAACGATAGGAGTTCCTTGATTTCTTTCAACGTAAATCCAAGTTCCTTGGCCCGGCTAATAAACGTGAGTCGTTTGACAACATCAACATTGAACTGTCGGTAACCCGATGCAGAGCGGGTTGGTTTCTCTAACAAGCCTTCGCGCTCGTAGAATCTAACGGTTTCAATACCGACTCCAGCCTGCTCGGCTACCTTTCCGATTGTTAGTAGTTTCATGGTTGTTTCCTTCATCTATAGATATTATCGAGCCTGTACCATACTACAGGGTCAAGGCTAAATCGAATAATTTGCTATATTCACACTTCGAAAAAAGAGAGTGCTATTCAAATATCGACGAAAAACAAAGGGGACATTCCACGAGAAGTGGGATTACAACTCGATAAATATTAGAATTTCATCTGAGTATAAACCGCGTAATAGAAAAGCACTGATAAGCAATTGCTGTTTTAAACAGCTTCGTCGAAGGTTACGCTTTTGCATCTTCCTCAAAACGCGGGTCTTCGATTCCCAGCTTAAGTTTCCATTCCATCACACTGCAATAGAGCACGGGCACGACCAGCATCGTCATGACTTCGATCAGCATGCCACCAAAGCTGGGTATCGCCATCGGAACCATAATGTCAGAGCCACGGCCCGTGGATGTAAGCACAGGGATCAAGGCCAGGATCGTTGTCGCGGTTGTCATCAAGCATGGTCGGACGCGACGCACGCCAGCTGCGAGAGTTGCATCACGCGCTTCTTTGACGGAGCTGATGCGTCGTTTTCGAAAACTTTGATCGAGATAGGATGTGATTACCACGCCATCGTCGGACGCAATCCCAAATAATGCCAAGAAGCCGACCCAGACTGCGACGCTTAGATTGATTTGGTGAACTTGGAACAGAGTCCGCATATTGGTGTCGAATAGATTGAAATCTAAAAACCATGATTGGCCATACAGCCAAAGCATGATAAATCCGCCAGACCAGGCAATCATGATACCGCTGAATACAAGTGAAGTGGTGATGACCGAGCGAAATTGAAAATACAAGATCAAAAAGATGACAAACAGAGCTAAAGGCAAAACGACCATCAGTGTTTTTTGCGAGCGAATTTGATTTTCATAGCTACCCGCAAAAGCGTAACTGACTCCCGGCGGAAGAACCAATGTACCATCATCAATCTTTTGTTTTAAGTAGCGTTGGCATTCTTCAACTACATCGACCTCGGCATTACCAGGCTTCATGTCGAACAACACATAGCCTAACAAAAACGTGTCTTCGCTCTTGATGGTCTGCGGACCGCGCGTGTAACGAATTTTGGCGAGTTGTTCGAGTGGAATTTGCTGTCCTGCCGGTGTAGGTACGAGTATACGGTCAAGTGTCTCGATCTCGTCGCGTAGCTCACGTGCGTAACGTACTCTCACTGGGTAACGTTCGCGGCCCTCCACTGTCGTCGTGATTTTCTGCCCACCGATGGCAACTTCAATCACATCCTGTACAGTGCGGATGTGCAAACCATATCGTTTTATAGCATCGCGGTCGATATCGATTTCCAGGTATGGTTTGCCAACAATTCGATCTGCAATTACAGCTGATGCCTCTACAGAGGGTACTTTTTTCAGAAGTTGTTCGATGTCCAGCGCCACACGCTCGATGGTTTCCAAATCAGGGCCTTTCACCTTGAGACCCATCGGCGCTCTCATACCACTCTGCAGCATCACAATTCGCGCAGCTATCGGCTGCAACTTCGGTGCAGATGTTGTGCCTGGCAAATCTGCCGCAGCGGTGATCTCCTTCCAGATATCGTTGGGAGAGCGAATGTGGTCACGCCATTGACGGAATGCTCGTCCGTTGGGGTCTTCAATAAGATTCCCTTTTTCGTCCCGAATGAAATCGCTCTTGGTATCATCATAACGGAACTTAAGACGATGCCCTTCCTTATTCGTTACATATTCAGACTTGTATGTGATGACTGTTTCGATCATCGAGATGGGGGCGGGATCAAGCGGACTGTCCACACGGCCTACCTTGCCGACAACAGATTCTACTTCCGGGATCGAAATCAACAGGCGGTCTTGAAGTTGAAGCACGTCCATTGCCTCGCCGATTGATGCATGCGGCATCGTGGTTGGCATGTAAAGGAACGATCCTTCGTCTAGAGGGGGCATAAATTCTTTGCCTAGCCCTGGCAATGTATTGGCGACCGCTTTCCAAGGAGTCGAGTTACGAATCGGCGCGGGGAAAAACCCGAAAACACGATCAAATCCCAACCAGACGCAGCTTCCAAGCATCAGTATCACAATGGGGATCATTAGAAAGAGTGCCTTGTTTCTTAGACACCAGCGCAGCAGCGGTTCGTAGATGAATCGCTGAAAGATTTGGAAGAACGCCAGCAAACCACCAATCAACAGGACAACGAATATCAGGTTCCGAACAAAACCCTTGTCCGGTCCTAACGGAAGCCAGTGATCGGTCAAAATCAGCCCCACCACTACCACAGCAACGCCATTCGCGGACCAGGGACCAAACTGATGCAGACTTTTAGGTATCCGGGATTCCAGCAGTTTGTACGTGCCTAATGCCATTACAATAGCTCCGACCCACCACGGAATAGAAAAGTAAGTTATCGAGCTGTCTGAACTCATAGGCATAGCGGCTAGAATAGCGAGCAGAAGGGTAACCATACCAACTATGATCACACTCCAGTGGAGATACCGCCTGAGTGCTTCAGAACGTAAGCGCCCCGTAAACAATACGTGAGCGACTGGTGGAATAATCGTTAAGGCTACAATGACTGATGCAATCAAAGCAAAAGTCTTGGTAAACGCCAATGGTTTGAATAGTTTGCCTTCAGCACCGATCATCGTAAATACCGGCAAGAAGCTGATAATGGTCGTGGAGACAGCCGTCAACACTGCGCCTGCCACTTCGCGCGACGCATTAAAAATGACTTTCAATCGGTCTTCGTCTGGATCAGCTTCTTCCAGATGTTTGAGAATATTCTCACAGAGAATAATCCCCATATCGACCATTGTGCCGATGGCGATGGCAATACCAGAAAGCGCTACAATATTCGCGTCTACGCCGAAGGTTTTCATCCCGATGAAACACATCAGCACGGCGAGTGGTAACAGAGCACTGATTAACACAGAACTTCGCAGGTGCATGACGCTGATCAGAATGACGATGATTGTTACTAGAATTTCTTCAGTGAGCGCAGTATTCAGTGTCCCAAGCGTCTCATAGATCAATCCAGTGCGGTCATAGAAAGGGACAACAGTGATCTGACTGATCGTAGCCCACTCGGGTCGCTTGTTGCGGTCCAAGGATCGTAAATGCTGAACCCATGCGCTGTTGTTAAGTAAATCGTTTTCATAGGCATCGAAGCCATGTGCCTTTGCGTACTGTGTGATCTCCTTTCGCGTTGTTTTCTTGAAGTCGATCAATACCTTAGTTGGCAGCCCCGGTGATACCTCGCCGATCATTCTCTTGACGTTCTTGATCGCCGCTAGAGGGTTGTAACCATAGCGGACAACGCATACGCCGCCAACAACTTCTGCACCTTCTTTATCGAGCGCACCACGCCGAAGCGCGGGCCCCAAAGTCACTTTCGCAACGTCCTTGATCGTGATGGGGACGTTGTCATGAACTTTGAGAACCGTTTTTTCAAGGTCTTCAACTTGCTTAATAAAACCCAAGCCACGAACGACGTATTCCGCTTTATTCAACTCGATCGTACGTGCGCCGACATCTACGTTCGTCATACGAACGGCATTAAATACTTCTCCCAGGCTTACTTTATTTGCTCGCATGGCGTCGGGGTCAACGTCAATTTGATATTCCTGGACAAATCCACCAATCGAAGCGACTTCACTGATACCTTCCGCTGAATTCAGTGCGTAACGAACATACCAATCTTGTGTGGTTCTCAACTCGTGCAGGTCCCAGCCTCCTACAACGTTTCCATCCGGATCGTATCCTTCGAGCGTATACCAAAAAATCTGACCGAGGGCGGTTGCGTCAGGTCCTAGTGTTGGTTGAACGCCTTCAGGGAGCGTCCCTGTGGGTAAACTGTTGAGCTTCTCCAGTACTCGCGTACGAGACCAATAGAACTCGGCTTTTTCGTTGAAGATCACATAGATCGTGGAGAAACCAAACATCGAGTAACTACGGATCGTCTTGACCTCGGGGAGGCCGAGCAAGGCAACTGTGAGCGGATACCCAATTTGGTCTTCGACATCTTGAGGTGAACGCCCCATCCACTGCGTGAAAACGATTTGCTGGTTCTCGCCAATGTCAGGAATTGCATCTACCGGCACTGGATCGCGTGGTAGGCTACCCAAGTCCCAATCGAATGGAGCCACCATCGCGCCCCAGACGAGGATTACAATCACCATCAACAAGACAACCAGTTTATTATTCAGGCAGAACCAGATAGTCTTGTCGAGCAAAGAATGCGGCTCAGGTACTAGATTGGGATTTTCGGAATCAGTTACCATCATTTTTCCTGTTGACATTCATGGACAGGGATGCCCTACGGTTTTTAGTGACTATGTCCCTTATGGTTGGTGTGAGCTCCCTGTTTTTCCTTGTCGAACGAAATCAAGTTGACTCGATCCGCACACTTGAGCATTGTGGCTCCGAAATAGGGATTTCTGATCTGGTCATTATTCTGGAGCCAAATCGCTCCACGCCCCTTGAATGCCATCGGACAATGCAGTTCGTAGAGAGGCCGATTATTTCCTACTTCAAACGTCTTTATAACGACCAAGATTTCTTCTGAAAGTAAAGTGAACGCTTCTCTCATCGATTTAATGTCTTTAGCCTCGATGACTTGATCTGTAATCTTGCTGAGATTGCCAAATTCTTTCTGCCAAACTGTTAATGCTTTCTCATTCAGATGCGATGTTTGGATCGTACCGAGTACCTGACGCAACTTAGGACCTGTTGCCAATGCAAGTTTTTCGTTATCCGATGCCAGGGAATTCGCTAGTGCAAAGTAAGTGTCTAACAATGGCAACAATTGATTCTGAAACTCGATAGGCACGTCGATCTTGATGATCGCTTGCTGATGGTTGCTGTGGGTCAGACCAAATTGCTCGCGAGCTCGCTGAATGTGTCGTTTTAGTTGAAGATAAATCCGATCAGAATCTTGCAACGACGCGACATCACGTCCTTCAACTACGTCATTTGATAGTAACATTGAAAATTCACGCCAAAGCATTTCTACATGGCCTGTCAGTTGTTTTTTGTTGACTTGACTCAACTTCACTCCCAACTGATCAAAGGCTGCACGGATTTTTGCCAAATCGGCTTCTTCAACAGCCGTTGTGACACTATTGAACGCATTTAATACTGCGTCAAGTTGTGAACGGAACTGGGAAGGCAACGTCATTTGCTGGCCTGCTGTTTCACCCTGCTGCGTTTTTTTCTCGCTCTTTGCGCCACCATGATCATGTCCGCCGCCGCCACCGCCGCCACCTCCTTCGGGTGTCATCATTGACGGCTTGGCGGAAATTTGCAGAGCGCTGTCTAGCTTAAAGTTACCGTTGGTGACGACAAGGTCTCCTTCCTTTAGTCCGTTTCTTACAAGGTAGTACGCACCTGCACGCGGGCCTAACACAATTTCACGGCCTTCAAATGTAGGTTCTTTCGCAGTAGGAATTTCAACATATACAATTGCTCGTGTACCAGTGAGGAGTGCAGCCGATACTGGAATGACAAGTGGTTTCGGTTTGTTTTCAGGATTGCCCATAACGTCACCTAATGTCTCGGCCCGAACTAATGGCATGCCACAGATATCGCAGTTTCCAGGTTCGTCCTTGACAATTTCAGGATGCATAGGACTAATCCACTTACCCGTAAGATCTTCATCTATCACGCGTCCTCCCGAAGCGAGTTGTGAACGTACTACGGCACGTACAAACATTTCTGGTTTGAGCTTGCCATCCTTGTTAGGCACATTGACTCGTACTTTGACGGTTCGGGTATCCTTGTTTAATACAGGGTCAATAAACGCAATGCGGCCCGTAAAAGTCTCGCCTGGGTATGCTTCAGTTGTGAATTCCACTTTTTGCCCGTAGTGGAGCCAAACCAAATCAGATTCATAGGCATCGAGTTTAACCCACACCTGATTCAAGTCAGCAACAGTATAGATTCGATCTCCAGTGCGCACGCGGTCTCCTTCTTGCCGCAGCTTTTCGATTATGACGCCGCCAATCGGCGAGAAAATGGTGATATGATCAGTCGGGGCACCACGCTGTTCAATGTCTTTGATCTGTGAAGCTGACAAGCCAAGAAGCCGTAGTTTTTCACGTGCGGATGCGACAAGATCAATTGGTTGTACGAGTTTTGTGGAAGAGGAAGTGCGATCACGTTGGTATTTTAATGCCTGAATTAACTCCTCTTGAGCAGCATATAACTCTTCGCTATAAATGTAGACTAGATGATCACCTTTCTTGACTTCGATACCAGTAAAATCGACATACAGCCGGTCGAGGCGGCCGGAAACCCATGCCGTGATATATGAGAGTTTTGTTTCGTCATATTCGACTTTTCCGACCATACGTATTTCTGCTGTAACATAACGTCGCTCGACAGGTGTAGTCTCGATTCTCATCAACTTCCGCGCAGTGGGGCTGATTTTAATCGTCCGTATGCCGCCTGCTGATGTCGTGACAGGCACCAATTCCATACCGCAGATAGGACACTTACCTGGACCATCACGGCGAATCTGGGGGTGCATCGAACATGTCCAGATTTGAGACACATTTTTGTGCTCTGTATGAGTCTCACTGGATTTGGCTGAATTGACCGTCGATGAACTATCTTTCATTGACCATGCAATGCTGAAGCCGATTATTAGTAGAACGGCTGCCTGCCCTATCCATAACTTGCCAGTATGTTTGCCATAGATGCGACTCCACCAATTTCCTTGAAATGAATCATTCATAATCGGCCTTTATTCATCATGACAAACGGGTATTTTCTGTTCAAACATAGTATAGCCAATAAGATATAGGCTTTCTTTCGCTTGAGATTTGACCATCGAAACTTATACATTCACAAGTCTGTTTGTGTTTCTCTTTGTTTGTCTTTTAAGAAATATACGAATTTGATTCATCAATTCAGAACGGGCTGTTTTTTCTCATTCAACCATGAAATGATTTCGTTGACTTCAGCAACGTCCTGTACCCCAATCAATGTGATGTGACGCGACCCTTGTTTCCAACTGGCAGCGATTTGTTTATCTAATTCAACCAGACAGCATTGCTTATCTTTACAATAGACTGAAATATTGGGCCTGTCCCCGAACCATTCTTTAGTTTCTTTATCGTCATGCTCAAAAATAGCCAATTTGCTGCCATCGTTTCGTTTACAGATAGATTGTACACAAGTGCAACACGGCATCTTGATGACATGAGTTGATTCAAGGGTATATTCGGCGGGCAGACCGTTGGCAACGGATGGCCGGTAGCCTACTTGCTCGACCGCTCGATTAGGGTCAATGAGCTTGTTCTCGTACTTCTCAAGTAGAATCTGTTGAGCCACATCAGGATCGCGGACAAATTCGTCAAGATAATGACCGAACTCTACTGTGAAATGATCATGATTACCATGAGTAAACCATGACTGATAAGTGAACCAGCTGATTCCAACAGCAGTGAGGATTGTTGCTGCCAAAACAAACAACTTAGGAACCGAGAACGAAAGCCGATGATCATTATGAACTGGTTTGAGAATGGGATTTTCGCAGATAGACTGCTCGTCTAATTTCTGATTGATTTGACTCCAAATTTGTTGAGTTGGCACAGGCTCGCTGAGAACGCTGGCCATTCGCGAGAGTTTTTCGAACCCAGTAAGTTCTCCTGCACATTTTGTGCAAGTGCCGATGTGTGCCGACACGCGGTCCCTTTGGTCATCTGCTAACTCGCCATCATAGTAGGCGGAAAGTAATTCTTGAACTTCGGAACAATTCATGTTACGGCTCCCAACCCAGATCAGCAAGTTGCTGCTGTAATTCGCGTCGTGCGCGATTCAGCCGTGATCCAACGGTTCCTTCTGGAATTTCCATGACTTCAGCGATTTCGCGATATGACAGACCTTGAACTTCACGGAGTACGAAGATTGAAAGTAACTCTGGCTCGATTCTTGACAGAGCTACTTCCAATAGTTCCTTATGATCTATACGTTCAAATTCGGGATTATGTTGGCTCATCGGTTCGTGTGAGAGATTTTGAAAATTCCAACGACGTCCTTTTCTAAGGTGTTGAAGTCCTTCATTTATGGCAAGTCGATAAAGCCAAGTTTCGAACTTCGATTGAGATTCAAACTGGTCAATCTTACGAAATAATTGTAGAAAAACTTGTTGAGTTACATCTCCCGCATCTTGTAATCCAACGGTGCGAACCATGAGCCGGTAAACTTGCCGATGACACAACTCGTAGAGGCACTGTTGTGCACTACGTTTTTTTGAACGACATCTTTCTAATAGGCCAGCGTCAATTTCAGTCGCATCGCTAACATACTTCGATGTTGTTGTGTTTTTAGATGCCACGGCAAGTAAGTTTCTTCATGGGATTTCAAAAAATGAGCATGAAACAAAAGGTTGCATCTTTGACTTACCCTGATTCTAAGCAAATTCACGATAATGCCTGATCATTAATGATGAGATGTATTTTCTCTAGAGCAGCGTAGCATACCATTTGGCTCAGAACAACTACGAGTATTGATGTACTGTTTCATATTATTCGTCAAATTAATATGAGGCTAAGGAGACTTCCGATCTTTGCTGATAAGTCAGGTCCGTTGATCTGACAGAAATTCCATTCGTAAATCATCTCGAAAAAGAATTTCATTTTCATGAAGAAACTGTAGTGATTGTGCATCTAAAACAAGGTGCTGCAAAGTCGTTATGTGGACATGGTGGTTTTTGTTTCTTAGATATACGAGGATTTTGATGAAATACATGGTTCCTTTTAGTCTCTTGTCAGTCATATTTATTTCAATTTTCCTATTTGGTTGTGGTTCTGATCGTACTCAACCAACTGACTCAAGCTCTCCTTCTACAAGCGATGGCCACGTCGACCACAGCCACCAGGGTATGAACGGACAAACTGACATGGAAAAAATGAACGTCGCACTTTCGAAATTGTCTACTGAAGACGCAGCTTCAGCAGAGAAACAGCATGTTTGTCCTGTCTCAGGTAAGATGCTCGGTGTGATGGGACCACCTCAAAAAGTCGATGCTAACGGTCAGCCAGTATGGATTTGCTGCGATGGCTGCAAAGGTAAGCTGCTCAGCAATCTCGATGAATATCTCGCTAAGTTGAAAAAAGAGTAGCCGAGACATAAGTACTATTTTAATCACCCCTATAGCGCGGCTGCGCTTGTAAGATTCAGCAAGAATGACCGACGAGGGGGAGGTATTGTGAAACATTTTGTCCACATGCTGATAGGCTGTGTGCTGCCGTTCTTGCTGATTTTAATTCTAACTTTGTTCGGCGTCGGCGAAGGTGTGACGATGTTTGTCTTTGTTGTTCTTATGTTCTCGTGCCATTTATTCATGATGCGCGGACACCGGCACGGTGAAGATGGACACCTCAAGCAGCAAGACTGAGCGGGAGAAAATCATGCGTTGGGAAATGATAGTGGGTGCGCTGGAAATCTTTATTCTGGGCTGGTTGTTCGGGGCCACCACCGTGTTCTACAACGTTAGTGTGAGCGAAGCCCGCTATCAAACTGCTACCCATCTTGCATTGGCTATGGAAGGAGCAGGCAATGGTGGAGAAATTGCAATCGACAGGGAGGGCGAACCTTTAATTCAAAGGGAGCTTGGCTGCGTTTATGTATTCCGCACACTAAATCAACTCAGCGTGATCTCATGAGCGGCTGTTCTTCACTACTGCGAACTATTGTTACAATACTCGGTACCGACTCGCAGTGCGAACACACCGACAGCCTGCAGGCCATGCTGCACGGTCATGTGGCCGGCTTTGGAAATCTACCGGATTCCCAAAGTGCCACGAAGAACCGGAGAAATTGGAGATCGAAAATTTCTCGACTGACAGATCAGATATGGGGAACCAGTGACTCCGCATATCTGAATTCCGTACTGTCCACGCTTGACGAAACTCAATCAAAAATTGTCATCGGCTACTGGGGAACACTGCCACTGCCTGATTTGCTGGCGATAAAAAAGGCCCGTCCAGATGTCAAAGTGGTATTACTGCTGCTGTGTTACCCTCTGGCCTTGTCACATGGTGGAATTCTCCGGCAGGACTTTTATCTGCGAAGGGCCGCCCGATTTCTGGATGGAATCGTGTTTCCGTCGGACCTGACCGAGGGGTATGTGCGTGGCCGAGTCTTTCGCACCGGCTTTCCACCATCGGTCGTCATCCCTCCCTGCTGGCCTCGAAGCTTTCAGGCGACTTGCGAACTGCGTCGCACGGCGGCGAGTCCGAGTTTGATTTTCGTCGGGCGAACAGACATGAGCAGTCCCACAGCCACTACGGCCGACGACGTGCGTCCGTTAATGAACAGCATCCTCGGTACGGGCATTGATTTACACCATGCCCGGTCGCCCGAGACGGATGATGGTCACCCGCATCGCCGCCATTTCTCACCACTTCCGATGCGAGAATTGATCGACAAAATTGGTGAATTTGATGCGAGTCTGATCGCGTATAACACTCAGGGATGTGCACGCGACGACCGTTTCTACCTGACAATTCCCGACCGATTAATCACCAGCGTGGCTGCGGGGGTTCCCGTGGCAATTCCGAGGCAGGGTTATGGTGCCATCAAGAGCTACCTGAGGGATTACCCCCTGTTAGAGTTCGACACGGCAGACGAACTCGCACAGACGCTTGCTGACCGTTCGCTGGTTGCGAAATTGCGCGAAGCGGCGTGGAATTCGCGATCAAATTACGATGCGGCACTCTACAGTCCGGCGCTCGCTCAGTTCCTGAATCGGTTACTTTAATAGCAACGACCAATTATCAGGTGTCCGGTCGAATTAAGATGCGAGTAGAAGGGCTCTGGGGCATCGGAATTTGTGTCGGTTCGCGTTCCAGGTTCGCTGGTTTCCGGTCACCGCTTGTGCGGCGTTTGATGTAGCGGTATCGTCATCCCCTGCAGCCAAGCCTGTTTTAGTTGTCTCTTGTATAAGTCGCTGCTCGAATTGATCGAGAGCAGAGAAGACGTGAAAGATCAGTTCTCCTGAAGGTGTTGTTGTATCGATGATACCGACAATAATCGAACGAAATCCGATTTCTCGTTCCTTCAGCTCTTCGATCATAGTTGCGAGATAACGTAGTGGTCGTCTCAGACAGCCTAGCTTCCAAACAAGGAGAGTATTTCCACTTCGCAAATTTACTTGTCAAAGCAATAAAAACGGTCGATCAGTTTTAGTGCCCGAGAGTTTGTCACAGAAGATGTGCTCCTGTTTGACCCCATGTTCCAGTTGATTTCTACCGTCTAAATTGAAAGCCAACTTCAAAGAGAGAAATAGTATGCAAACTAGACCAGAAATCATCTTGATCAGAGCTAATTTGACTTTATGTCCCCGAGACCTAGACTTCACCAACGACTGTCTAAGGAATAATTGCACTTTTCATTTCCAGAAACGAGCTGAAATAACATGGGCTACTCTATCACCCAGGCCAAACCGAGTGACGATCAGAAAGAACTGATTTCCTTGATCAATCGGAATTTTCAGAAAAACGACCCCCAGTGGTTTAACTGGTCTCAACGGCAGAATCCATTTGGTGAAAACCTCTGCTGGCTGGCCCGGGAAGAATCAGTCGGTAAACTTATTGGTTCTACTGGCCTGTTGCGAAGGCGCATGAACTATGGCGGCCAGTCCTTTGTAGTCGGTCAGGCTGAAGCAATCAACATCGATGAAGCACACACATCGGCTCAGGCAGCGCTCAAACTGCAACGCGCCTTAATCTCTCACCTGCCCGAAACGGACTTTCACTTTGTGTATGGCATGACGGAAACTGCGGCGGCGGTCTTTAAACGATGTCGCTACAAACAAATCGGCACCTTCCAGCATTGGGTCAAACCGCTGCGCAGTGAATACAAGCTTAAGAATAAAATCTCGAACAGATTTGTCAGAAAAGGAGCGACAGTACTCATTGATCTGGCACTTAATCTCTACTCTCTCGAATCCAGAACATTCAAGTCGCATCGTCTTAAAGTAAATAATGACGCACCGATTGATGAACGGTTTCATCGACTTTTTGAAAAGCATGCTCACAATCTTATCATGGTCGAGCGCACGCGCGAATTTCTGGAATGGCGTTTTTGTCATGAGCCGTCGACTCGCTTCCAGATCATGACTTTGGAGAACCGTGAGCAGGAGCTACTGGGCTATCTGGTTTATGTGATTGGGGAAACCGGCCGAAATGGTGACCATGCAGCGGGAATTCAGGACTTTTTCTATCGCGACCAGAAATCATTCCAACAGTTACTGGTGGCTTTCATCCAGCACTGCCGTCAGATCAGAATGGAAACGATCGTCATGAATTATTTTGGTCGAAAAGAAATCGCAAACATGCTTTCGCGATTCGGGTTCTTTCAACGTAAGTCGTCGACCCAGGTCTTTGTGCATGACAATCCCCAGTTTAAAGACTTTCAAATGGAAGTCCTGCACGACTCCAATTGCTGGCACCTGACAAACGCCGAACTGCTGTAACTGTCTCAGAAAATAAACGGTCTATCAACGGGTAACCGAGACCATGCCACTGATACCACATCAGTTTTATCGGTAGCTCGAGGTGTGGCTATCCAGAGCAGCCAGCACGATCGTTATATCATCGTGCTGCACCAGCGACCGCGCCTTCTCTGCGGGGAATGCTTCATAAAATGCCCCCTTGGTGTGCGTGTTCAAATTGTCGCAGATGACGACACTTTTCTGGTAGAACGGTAGCGCGTTGTCAGCAGCCGTTCCATTTCAATCGCCCAGTCGGCTTTGGTCCTGTGATCGCGGACACGGACTTCACGCCAACCCGACAGAGGTTCCGTAAACAGGAATACGCTGGCGGTTCCACACCGCTCATATTCATAGTCGACTCGACGTGCCTGTTTTCTGGTTGCCGGTATGGGCTGGCGAACTTCTTTGCGAAGCTGAACGGGTTGCTCATCCATGCACAGCACGGGATATTCACTGTTGTAAAGGGCTTCATAGGTGTCTAGAACCTCTTCCATCGACGCAATAAATTCGGCGTCGGCTTCTGGTGAAATCACCCAGTACTGAATTTTGCGCTGTGTTATACCGTTTTTTTAAGCGTTTGACGAATTGTTTCGTGACTGATCGATTCGACCAGTCCCAGTTCCACTACCCGTTCTGCCAGCAGCCGAAGCGACCAGTTTACATATCCTTTTGACGGTTTCCCCAGACGCATGGCAATCACCCGCGCTTCCTGTTTGCCGACAAGAACTTTCTGTCTCGGTGGTGACTCCCGAGTCTTGCCATTTAAGGCAATCTCAAATCCATCGACGACGAGCCGTTTGCGGAGATTTTCAATGGTCTGAACGCGACATGAAAACGCTTCAGCAATCTTCTTGTCTGTCCAGTTTGGTCCCCGCACATCTGCCTTCAGCAGAATTTCTGCGCGTCTTACTTTCTGAGGCGAACCTTTCAGTCGCTTGCGGACATCCGTAAGTTCCGGATGAAATTCGAAACAATAGATGACCATTGTCACGGGATGCAAAATCAAAATTCCCAGAATAACACCGCTCAGTGTATGAACCGGCACGATACACTTCAGCCGATCATGATGCCGTTCTGTTAATTTTCCTTGGTTGTCAGGTTTCTCATTATGCGATAGCGCTTCTTCTCTTCGAGCGGTTATCTCGGTAACCATTTTGGTTGATGGATCTCGGTCGAATGTATGATTCATTTGATTTTGCCTTCCTTGCCGATAAACCATTACGATGCTAATGGTGTTTGTACCAGCCAGCCCCAAGGATGTCGTTCCAAGATGTTGTCTGGTGGCACTGGAAACATTGATCAACACGAGCGTGTGGCCGACCAGCAACGCGGGCTGAAATCATTTTGAAGTGCATCATGTAGTGACTGGGCGGTGCCTGGTGACATTGCGCGCAGTCCATTGAATTGGGGGATGGGTGTCGGAATTCGGCAATCATCCACTTGTCCGTAGCGTGGCATTGAGCACAGTCTTGGCCGAAGAGTTGGAAATGGCGGTCATCGTTTGAGTGGCAGGTGGCACAATTGAGGGCCACTTCGTCTGGCGTTATGTTGGCGTGCGGTGGCACCCATAACTTCGACCAAGTCAGCAATTTGTTGTTTACATCATCATCCTTCAATTGGCGCATACCTATCTTGGCCAGCATCACGTGGTCCATACTTGTCGCACGTTTTCCTCGGCCTTGATGTTCCAAGTGGCACTCTTTGCAGCTACTGATACTGCCATGGAACGACGTCGGTTGCCGTTGCAAAAGAGACTCGTTGTTGGCATGGCAGACGATGCATTTCGACGTCTCGATGCCGGTGACCGATGTGTGGCATGCGGCGCAATTGTTTTCCAAATGCGCATGAGCGGCCGACAATTGGCCGGGTTCGGCCAAGCGTTGCCAGGTTGCGGGTTGTTTCAGCGCAGATTCGCTCGACGTCATGATCCACAGAACGACGAACAAAATGCTTGCAACAATGTAGATCCATTTGCTTTTCATGTGTCATTTCAGCCCTGCTTTTTCTTCTGTCGCTCACGTACGAGTCTGATTTCCACTTTCAGGCGATCTGACTGACTGCTCAGAATATCTGCCGCGGAACCATTCCCGGATTTATGTTTCGCCTCGGCAAGTTTCTCCAACTCACTCGCCAACTTAATAGATCTCTCCAGCAGCTTGATCCGCTCTTCATGACTAGTGGCGAGTTCGAGTTTCACCAGCAGAAGTTGCTGACGCGCCTGTACAACAGACTCTATACCAGTTTCTCCGTTGCGATAAGCTTCTGTTTGTACTCTTACAAGTTGCGAAAGTACGAGTTGACGCTTCTGCAAAAGTTCAACGATGGACTCCGCGGTTACAGCCGTCGGTTCTTTACCGAATGAACCAGCGGACCCCACGGTCAGAATCGTCGCAATAAAGAAGCCGGTCACAAATTGATTAAGTCGAAGTGTCGTGTTCATGGTTTTTCTCCTGGGACATGTCAGTTAAAGATGATGCTTACCTAAACCACCTCAGACCAAAATAGATCGCGAAGTACACGTGTAGAGCCAACAGTCCGTACAAAATGAACGAGATTATGATGTGCAACTTGAGCCACTTTCCAAACCACTTTTTAAAATTCTCATGGGTTGCAATGGCGTACTCGACATCGGCAATGGCCTCGGCCAAGCGAACCATTTCGCGAGGGGACGAAGCAAAGGCATCATTTGTTTGCGGCAAGGATTTCTCTGTAAGGAAGAATCTCGCAGCCTGTCTGGAAAAGAAGCCAGTGAAGTTACGGACTATGTGGGTTTCCTGAGGACGATTCGCCAGTTCTTTCTTAGTGTGATCATAAATTATTTCCAATTTACCAAGCTGGGCATTCTTCTCGCGGATTTCTGTAGAGATCTGGTTCATCAGGTATCGTCCCACAAAGCCGCTGACCACAACCAGCAACGTCATCGCTGTCAGAGCGATACCAAGTGGGCTTTCGTACTTGTGGCCGCTATGGATCACTACCAGGATTGGTCCAGTGACTCCCGCATAAATGTGCCACGCCAGCAGTGTCCGCATGGAGACGTACTTTGTCACAACTTTCTTGAGTCGTTTTACGCGTTTGACGATCATATAAGCAAGTGGCACGAGCATCAGCAGCGCACCAGTCACACCGAACATTCCGCCCCATAAACTGCCTGCGAACCGTGGTGATTCGTGAAACGGGAAACCTAGCCAGGTGATGAGCATCAACACCACCAAACCAGTCACTACGATTTTTTCACGCTCTTTCATCTTCTTACGCTTCTACACTTACATTGCCGGATGATTTTGCTTGACAGGCAAGAATCATTCCTGTCTCTTTGTCTTCCGGTTCCAAGCCATCTTCAACTTCCATGGAAACTTTTCCTGACAGGAGTTTGACTACGCACACCCCACACGAGCCAACCCGGCAGGAATAGTCGATGTCAACGTCCACCCGCTCGGAAGCCTCCAAAACGGTCTCGTCCACCTGAAATTGTGTTGACTTGGCTGACTTACTGAAGGTCACCGTTCCGCCAGTCTCAGCAATGTCCGTCCCAGCCGCCTTCGCTCGTTCTTTGGCTCGTACTTGTGGTTTCTGTTCGCCTCCAAAATTCTCGGTGTGTATGCTCTCCATAGGCACTTTGAGTTTGAGCAGCATTTTCTTGGCTGCATCCATCATCGCAACCGGACCACAGATGTGAATCCGTCTGGAAGCAATTTCTGGCACCCACTCAGCTAATAAGTCTCGCGATAGCCTACCCTTCCGATAGCCATCCCTTTCCTCTTCGATGCGACTCATCGCAACGAAAACATGCAAATTCTCATGTTGCTCCTGAAGCCGCTTAAGTTCGGACTCGAAGATGAAATGCTCAGGGTCATGACAGGCCACGATAAAGTAGATGTCACCATTCCAGACCATGTCCGTCAGAGCGCGGGTGACACTCATCATCGGCGTGATCCCCACGCCACCAGCTATCAACACAATGCTGTCTGCCTCTTTGCCTGTGAATATGAATTTGCCACTAGGGGCCTGCACTTCGATTGTGTCGCCAACTTTTAATTCGTCGTGAAGATATCGAGAGCCCGCGCCATATTCTTCCCGCTTGACTGAGATCTCACAGTAGTATCCCTGGGTTGGCGATGAAGAGATCGTGTAACTTCGCCTGATCGGTTTTTCGCCGACCGGCAACGTGAGCGTGAGAAACTGACCTGGCAAATAATTAAAAGGGATGCCGCTCCCATGGCAGGCGACCAGCCGAAAAGTTTTTACGTCGGGTGTTTCCTGGTTGATGCGGGCCACCCGCAACCGGCATAGCTTCTTCTTACGAATCGGCAGGAGACCTGCTGAGATATCTGGCCGATCAGTTAATTCCTCGTCACTGGGGCAAGTCTCTTCCGAATCATTGCAACAATCGGCAACGGTTGCCGACTTATTGGAATCCTTCGAGGTTGCAGGATGCTCAGGTTCAGTCAGTGAATCTGATGGCAGACTGGTCGAGGGAGAAACCTTCGTCGTACTGGCACCTTCGTTAGCCGACTCGTCTGTGATAAGTTTATCAAGCAGCGCCGATGCACGACGCATCTTAAAGAAGTACATGGCAATCATAGCGGCAGCGAAGACACTCAGTAAAACCATCACTCCTGTGTGAAAGGGCGTCATGCCCCAGAGCCGCACTCCCGTCGGTTTCGCACCTGCAGGTGGCAGCAGGTGCATCTCGCGCTTAAACCATTGTAAAGCGACGTTGCGGGGAGCTTTACCCTCGTCGATTGCACGGTGAGCAGCCAAACCACTTTCAAATTGCGCTAAACCCTCTCGCATCTTGGCCGTGGCCACTTGCATCGCAGCGAAATCGTCGGTAGGTACGGTGTTGGTCAGTTCGTCAAGCCCAGTGGCTAGCAGTTTCGCGCCTTCCATCATCCGCTGGTGGGCTTCCTGTACGATCACAGCCCGCTCTTCCATGGGTAGGTCGGGCAGGTCCATCAGCTTGGGGTACAGTTCTTTGGGCTTGGGCGCGCCCATTCTCTCCATCATGACATCCATGCCGCTATCCTTCCCGCCTCCCATCATTCCGCCCATGCCACCACCTTTGCCGCCCCCCATCATGCCAGGGTTTTTGCCCGCCGGTCCTGCGTTACCTGTTCCAGCCTGTCCCGGGTGATGTTTTTTGTGCTCTTCGGGAGACACCTGCCCATAGGTGAGCGACGTTACCATGAACGCAAGGCCGAGCACAGCAAGGAACGGTACACTGGTCCAAGGGATTGCCCTAAAGTTCAGAATCAAGTCTTTACGCATGCTGTCTCCAGTCACTCTCACATCAGCTTTCATTGCGGCGATTAACTTACGCTGGTCTCGCTCTCATTTTTAATTTGAGACGATGCCGTTCGAGAAATATTGGTGGGTGCCTTGTGACTCAATCGCTTCGCTGATTCGGTTCAATCCATGAGCATAGGCTGCCGTTCGCATATTGATTGCGAGATTTGTCATCAGTTCGTATATCGCGTTGAACTCCCGAGCCATAATGCGCTGCAAGCGATCTTGTACTTCATCTTGCGTCCAATAATATCCCGCACGGTTCTGAGCCCACTCAAAGTAGCTTACTGTAACGCCCCCCGCATTAGCCAGAATATCCGGAACCACGAACGTGTTTCGTTTGTCCAAAATTTCTTCAGCAGCGCTTGTTGTGGGGCCATTGGCGACCTCGACAATCATTGGCGCCTTGATTCGGCTGGCGTTGTCAGCGGTTAATTGATTCTCCAGCGCGGCGGGAATCAGAATATCCACGCCCAATTCCAGCAGATCGGCATTGCTGATTGATTCACCCGTAGCTGGGTCATTTGTGGTACATTTGCACTTGGACTCAGCGTCTCCACAAACGGGACAATCACATACTGATCTTTCACTATAGACGCCACCAATCATCTGGCCTTCTTGTTTCAACTTGATGGCCCTTGGAATATCAAGTCCTTCGGCTCGATAGATACCACCTCGCGAATCACTGATGGCGACGATACGGTAACCGTCAGCATGTAGCAGTCGTGAGACGTGTTGTCCCGCATTTCCGAATCCCTGAACGGCAACACGAATGTCGGTTGGTTGCCAATCCTTCAGCTTCTCCAATTCCTTAATACAATAGTATGCTCCACGGCCCGTCGCGTCGTCACGCCCTAGACTACCGCCCAAAGGAATTGGTTTGCCGGTGATCACAGCCGGTATACGTTGGCGATGAATTTTTGAATATTCATCCATCATCCAACCCATAATCATGGCGTTTGTATACACGTCCGGGGCCGGAATGTCAGTTTCTGGCCCAACGAAGTCTGCGACTTGTCCGATAAATCCGCGGCTCAGCCGTTCCAACTCCATCCGTGAAAGTTGTTTTGGGTCAACAATCACGCCACCCTTTCCGCCTCCAAATGGGATGCCCACCACGGCACACTTGCAGGTCATCCAGAAGGCCAGCGCCTTTACTTCATCCAGAGACACGCCTGGGTGAAAGCGGATGCCACCTTTTGTCGGTCCACGTGTGTCGTCGTGTCGGACACGAAATCCTTGAAAAATCCGTAGCGAGCCATCATCCATGCGAACCGGTATTGAGACCTGCAGCACAGCCTTGGGGTGCCGCAGTCGCTCGATTGCCTCTTTATCAATTTTTGTGAATTCAGCTGCCTGATCAAGTCGACCAATGGCGTCCTCAAAAATTCCGTTAACTTCCTGTTTGGCCATCGTTACTACCTCTTGAAATCATGTCTGCTATAGCCTGTTCAAGGCTGAATGCTGACTCGGTTTAGAGAGCACCAGTCTCCTATAGTTCCTTAGATGCTGCTTAGGACGGCATTCTTCAGAATGTAGTAGATTTTTTTCTTCTTTTACGGCCTTGGCAACACAAGCCCTCCACGGCCAGCAATATTGGAACCACTATCCTGTCCCAATTGATCCCCGTTGATGCACGGCGCATCATATATATGACAAACGCAAAAACGTTCTCCACTTCCGGAACTTCGTCAACACGCCATGAGTTCGCGTCCGTGGAAATTACCTCAGTATCGGTGAAACGGCATTTCGTTGATTGATTCGTGCTCAGCGGCTGCACCCAATTTCTTCGTGGCCGTTGTGCGACGAGCATACCATTTCGCTGCAGGATAGGCAGTTAATCCGTGACTGAACACACTTAAAGCCACCGTCGCCATGGCTACTGCGAAGACCTCCTGCCGAGCAGGGATAGCAATTTCTTCCATCAGCACCAAAGCAAATACAATCGATGCAACTCCGCGTGGTCCGAACCAGCCGACAAACAAACGTGTATCCCGTCGCAGCCGTGTTCCCACAAGGCTCACTGCCACAGGCAGCATCCTTAGCACAGTCAATCCCATAATACTGTAGAAAAACCCAAGGAATGTGATGTTGGCAAAGGCCTGCGGCAGCAGGACGGCACCAAAAACTAGAAATACCAGCAACGTTAGTAACTGCCCTTCGGTCTCTGCGAATTCGCGAACTGCGCCGCAGAGTGCTCGCGAGACGTTTCCGATGGTCAGTCCTGCACAGAAGGCCGCAATGAAACCGTTGCCGCCGACTAACTCGGCTGCACCAAAAGAGAGCAGTGCTAGGGCGAGTGTCGTGAGTTCGAGAAACGAATGACTGATCCACTCGCGTCGTGACGCATGCTCAATCAGTTTACCCCCGACGTAGCCAACTCCGATGCCGACCAGTGGACCAAGGCCGACTTGCATCGCGGTAAAACGAACCCAATACGCGGTCGACTCTGGATGCTCAGCCACACGTGCGCCGCACAAAAAGATCAGAAACAGTGGTAGACATAGCCCATCATTCAAACCACTTTCGACGCTGATGCTTTGGCGAATTCGAATCGGTACTAATTTATTCGTAACCACAACATGGGCCAAAGCGGCATCAGTTGGCGTCACAATCGTCGCCAATACAGCGGCCTGCCAAAAACCCAGTTCTTGGAATAACAACCAAGCGATAAGGGTACCGAAAGCAATACTAAGCGGCAGTCCAATCGTCAGTAACCGGACCGGCAGATTATGTTCCCTGTACAGCAGTTTCAGGTCGATCCGCGATGCGTCTGTGAACAGGACTATGACCAAAGTCAGTTCAGCAAGAAAATATATTGCGTTGTTTGCCAGTTGGAATTCGAGTAGGCGAAAGCCCGCATCTCCAATCAACAGACCGAATAAGACGAAGACCATTGGTGCAGTGACGACACTCTGCCGCAATCGCGCCGAAACAAGACCGAAGAGAATGATTCCCAAGGCGATAATGGTGACAGATTTTATGTCCATGAGCGATCACCCGATGCCTCGCAGCTGCATTGAACGGTTGGGAAGTATCGGTAACAGATGGTTGTGCGGAACGGGTTCTCAGTCTGGCTCGTCGTTGAGTGGCTCAGACGCAATGATTATCGACGATGCTCGGTTAGATGGGCGCGTTGTTAAGACATTCAGAGTGATCTCGGCCTCCATGTAAAGGACGAATCGGCACATAGCGAATTTGACTCCCCACAGGGACTTATACAACCGTAGGGCAGGTTGGGATTCTGCCCTACGGTGACAGCTTGGTGTAGTCCTGACCCTCACGGTCAGATTAAGTCTTAACTATTTCAGGTTTCTTTTTGCCTGGTTAGTGATGGTGTTTAGCACCGCTGCCAGGCTTGGTCGCACAGACAAACATCGCGTCATCACCACACTTCGAGCAAACATGGTTCACTTCTTCGTTCTTTCCTTTGCCTTTACCGGTACCAACAACAGCGACACTACCGCCACAAGCGGCACATTTGTGCTTTTGGCCAATAGTCAGCATTTTGACATGCGATTTGTCCTTAGTCACATGCTGGACCATCACATGCTTGCACATGCTACACGCCATGGCAATCGAGTCTCCCGGCTTCAGAGCTTCCGCCTCTGCTTGGGTCTTGATGTGGTTCATATGGACCGCATCATGCCCATGATGAGCATCATGTTTTTTGTCATCTGCTTGGGCTGCAACGGACCACCACACCATCATCGAAATAGCGAGTGTAAGTCCAGTAGTGATGCTAAGCTTGCTGATGAGGTTAGTTTTCTTTGTCATGAGCGTGGCTCCTTTAACTAGTTAGTTGAGGACAAACATGGTTTTTCTGACCGTATATTGTGAACGTGCTGTTTTTCGTCTCTCCTTTCATTGCCCGTAATGTACGGGGAAAATCATACGACATCGACGAACCGGTTCAGCGTGCCGAAGTCATTCGGAACACATTTGGGGCATTCGTCCGAAGTCTGGCAGTTTGGCTCACAGCACCACTGGCCGTCCACGACGAACTTATATTCACTCCTCCCGGGTGGTAATTTCAATTCGGTAGTCCAGTTACCTTTGCCGTCCGTTGTCATCGGTGTTGCATCCATTTGCCAGTCATTGAATGTACCGGCCAAAAACACAACTTCAGCGTCTGGTGCGTGGCAGTTAAACTTCGTCGATTTTGTTTTTCGTTTTGACATAAAACTGTTCCTTGTTACATTACAAGAGGGTTTTTCGTCGAGAGTCTTAATGATTTCAGAATCTACTTGGGTGGACTTTGTCTTTGCCACAGAGGTGATGATTTGCTTCCCACCCCCAATTGACTGCCAGAATCAGACCTGGCAGCATTCAAAGCTTTGGCAGCATTTTGAATCGCTATAGTTGGATGCCGTGACAAACAAATCATTTGCTAAACGTGATCTCGTGCTTCTAGTTCACAAAATTCTGCTCATGGCAAATTATACGTTGCCGTAGCGGTGGTTATTGTTCGTATTCTTACTTATTCTTCATCTTGCTCTATAAAAAATTTAGTAACTATTCTCAGACCTTTTCCCGCGTGAGTGATGACTTAGTTCTATTCGCGCGCCCCCGTCGTCTGGTGATCCGGAGACAAGTTTCCGACGAGAGTTTGACGTTGTTCGTCAGTGAGAACCCTGGCTGCTTCCCCGACTGCTCGGATGTAGGCGATCCGCTTGTCGCTACGGAGTTTTTCGATTTCACGAATCTTGGTCTCAATCTTGGCCGCGGCGGGCGTATCGGAACTGGTTAACACCCAAAGTTCCTGCTCTGCCTCCGAAATCCAACGGTCAAATGTGGCCTGACCCAACAACACCTTTTCCTTGATTTGATTCAGCTTTACTTGTTGTTCTTGAGTCAACGTGATGTGCTGTGAATGGTCGAGAAAAAAACTGGTGGCGCCAATATGATAGATGTGCGATGCGCCGGCAAACCCAGGCAATGCCGACGGCATCTGCATCTGCCCCATGCCTTTCATCTGTCCCATCATTGCCATTCCCGACATTCCTTTTCCATTCATCATTCCCATTTCAGACATTCGCTGCCCAGACATTGTTGCCATGCCCATGCCAACTTTTTTTCCCATACCTTTCCCCATCATGTCCTTCATCGGATTGCTTTTCATCCCGGAGCCCATTTTGCCATCGTGCTTTTGCTGTAACGTCATTTCGAGTTTCGCCACTTTGGTTTGTAAGTCTTGAATTTGAGCGGCTAACGATTGGTCACCGGTGGTTGACTTGCCTGAAGTGTGATTCGTGTGAGGACTACCTTTCGCTGTAGAACTTTGTGCGCGGACTGTCCTCAAACTGACTAAACTCAATAAGAAAAGGACTGCGACCAAAGTCAAAACAATTTGAAAATTCTTGGTCCTTGTGGCGTAGTTCATTATAACGCTCCTCATTCAACTGATTTTTAACTGAGAATCTAGACGGAAACCTCTTTTATTTCTGATTTTCGAGCTTCGCCTTCGTGTTATCATGGTGTCTTTGGCAGCATCATGTTTGTATTCCGCATCAATCTATTTTAAGGCCAGAGAGAACTTGCTGTCGTGAGCATTGAGGATGGTCGCTTTCTAAGCCATTTCCTCTTCGGCCTTTAGCAGCAATCGCTGGAACGAAGTGCGAGCGGCCTTGCCTCGACTCTGACAAACAAAATCAATGAAATCTTGAATTTCTCATCCGTCTAGATCCGAAGGCACCAAGGAAGAACAGCAACTTCCTTGGTGAATCCCCTCTCGTTTGCAGGTATTCAATTTGTCAAAATATGAAATAATGCTCTCCTTCATTGTCTGTAAGGATCGCCAGTATTGTTGGAGAGATCACAAACACTTACTTTTTTGGTGTGGTTTCCTTCTTACTATTGGCTAGTTCCTTAATTTCGAGTTTACGCATCAGCGCTGCATGCTCAGCCATCGCTTTTTCCAACTCTTTGGTGATGTCACTGCAGCATTTCATCCCAGCAGTTCGATCGAACGTGTCCATCTGGCATTCAGCGTGTAGTTTCTTGTGTTGTGCTGTTGCATTCGTTAGATGGTCTTCAATTACCTTTAAGCTCGCCAGGACTTCTTTATCTCCGGCGTACTCTTTGCGGATCGTGGCGAGTTCCTTTTTCGTAGCGTCGATATTCCGCGCGAGTTCTGTGGACTCTGACCTTGCCAGTTCTGGGTCGATGGTTTGAGCATCACGAGTATAGTAATAGAGGTCACGAGAATAATCTCTCGCGTGATTCATGTTGCGCGATGAACGGAAAGTGCTCGACCCATAGTGAGGCTTTCCCATATATGGGCGCGATCCCGGCGGGGCAAACGCCGACAGATCTTTTGACAATATCGCAGGCGCGACGATAGCAAAACAGATTCCTGCTAATAAGAGACGTGAGTGTTTCATGATCTTCTCCCAAAAATATTTGAAATGTTAAATTGAACGCTATCGCTGGTATTGGATGCGTGATGATACCGGTTTCTTCACGACTTACTTTGAATTTGTAAATATCAGCTTTTTTTAGCTCACTTTGAAGAAATAGTGACCTGGCAACATTGAAATATAACTGCGGGAGAATTGGTCCATTTGGGTTGGCATAATCGACAGAACGAACTTAAAGGGGCCATTCTATTTATGTAATGAATCGCCTCCCCTGATGATGGAAGTGATTGAAATGTAATGAGTTCAGATTCAGATTGGAGATTTTCATCTCACCAGTTTCTGCATCGATTACATGATAGAGATGCAAGCGTAACCTCTATTGACTCTATGTCTGATTATGAAGATACTCCCGCAGTCTACCCAAATCTTTAGCATCTACATTTTTGCGACACATCCTGAAAAGATTGACGATTTCCAGATAGTTCGCCTGTAGTTCATTTCTGTATGGACCGATTTAAATGGATAGAAACTTCCTCGCTGACACAGGGCAGCAGAGAATAAAGGGTTTTTCTTTCATGTGGATGACTAATACAATCACGACTCGCATTTTGATCTGTCTAGCTATGCTGACAGTTCCATTGCAAGATCTACCTGCTGCTTCCTGTAACTGTAGCCTTGGTTGTTCTCTATCGTTCACGAACTGCTGTTGTTGTACGGGTGCACCAATCTGCCATTGTGGAGAGGGTACAGAAATCACGACAGACTCTGCCTCTGGTTGTGAGTCACAGTCAGAAAAAGACGCCTGTTGTATCGAAACTCAGGCTGCAGAACCTGGTTCATGCTCTTGCGGGACAAACTGTCATTGTGGTAAGCAAAGCCAGCCCGTTAGTCCCCTTGTACCGTCATCAGACGCGAAAAATCCTTCCGAAAAATTGGTGAGCCTGTCACAGTTGACGGTGGTGACGACTCTTGTCGATCAGCCACCAAAATTGGGAAAACCTCGCTGTATTTCAGCATCTCTGGTGTCCCTTGATCGCTGCGTATCTCTTTGCCGCTTCACGCTATAGGTTAGTTTTAGCAATATCTTTACGCGCTGCTCACACGTCTGTTTTTTTTCCCTGCGCTATCGTTTCGCAATCAGTAACAAATTTCTGATCGCATTAAACGATGCAAAGTCTTTAAAAATCCAGTATTAGGGTAGACCATGAGAATTGCTCAGCTTAGCGTGAACAGAATTCAGACTTGACTGTCGTAAGTCTGGGCCTTAAAACAAATGAGACTTTCCTTTTGACTGGTGTAGCGATGTTTCCGTTTTCTATTCACTCATTGACTTCCTGTGTGCTGGTGGCAGCAACTCTCTTCGGGGGAATTGTTCCGTTAGCGCAGGCTGGTAGTCATTGTGGTACTGAAGCGTGCTGCTGCTTACCCTTGATTGAAGCGGAATACAGTTGCTGCTCTCAATCATCTCATCAGCTGCAATGCCGATGTTCAGTCGAGAAGGAACTTCCTGCCGCTCCGGATGAAAATCGTAGTTCACATGAACGTGAATCATCCCGGCGCGCAGCCGCACTGGTCGTCACGTTTGCTGTCTGCATGAAACAATCGCAAGCAGACGCTACGTTTGACACCCTGCCATTCTCATTTCGGCCCATTCCTCGCCAGCAAGAGATTCTTTGCCGCTGGCTGATCTGATCTCACGCCTTTGCTGTCTTTGTGCGCGCAGTTTGCCCCTGTTTTACAGTTGTATTAACACGCTCCAGAGTTGATGCGTTTTCGATTCATCAATCCCTGGCCAAAGTAAAACGGACAGACCCCATTTTCCTAAGAGATTACAGTTGGCTGAAACAATTCTGTTGAGGTTGGTATGAATAATTCTAATAAAAGTGAGATCTGCGCTGTAGATAATGCAGCCTCTCAGCGCAAACAGGAGACACGCCATTGGTGGATTCGACTACTGGTACAACCAGCACTGTTTCTGCTGTGTGGGGCACTGTTGATCGCCGGACTGGGAGTCGCCCAGCAGATGGGATTTATTACTGCAGGCGGAGGAGGCCATAGTCACGGTTCTGCTCTCAGCAAAGCCATCAAATATATTTGTCCGATGATGTGCACCCCGCCTCAATCAGAACCCGGCCGGTGTCCGGTGTGTGCAATGGAGCTTGTGCCCGCGACTTCCGATGGCTCGAACTCAGATCCCCGCGCAGTCCACATTGATCCCGCTGCCAGACGGATTGCCAATATTCAAACCGCAACGGTCCAATCACTCCCTCTGACTCATACAATCCATTCCGTGGGTGAATTGGGCTATGACGAAGGCAACCTTAAAACACTGTCTGCCTATGTGGACGGTCGTATTGAACGACTCTATGCCGACTTCACCGGTGTCGAAGTCAAACAGGGAGATCATCTGGCATATATTTACTCGCCCCTGCTTTATTCGAGTCAGGTCGAGCTGCTTCTGGCAAAAAAAGCGTTAAAGCACAGTCGCTCTGCCACACTTCAGCGGGTGATCCAGACTAACGAAAATCTCTATCAGAGTTCGAAACAGAGGTTAGTCGAACTTGGCATGACAATGTCACAGATCGACGAAATCGAAAAAACGGGCACTGCTAATAGCCGAATGCATTTATGTGCCCCCATCAGTGGAACGGTGATCAAAAAACAGGCCATCGAAGGCCAGTATGTCAAAGAAGGTCAGGTCATCTATCAGTTGGCCGATCTTTCGCAGTTGTGGCTGATGCTCGAGCTGTTTCCTGAAGATGCTGCAGCGATCCGTTACGGACAGAAAGTCGAGGCGATTATCCAGTCTCAGCCCGATGAGACCATTTCCGGCCGTGTGGCGTTTATCGATCCTCAGGTCGATCCCCAGACTCGTACGGTGGGTGTGCGGATTGTGATACCGAATCTACAAGGACAGTTACGCGTCGGAGATTATGCACGCGCGACGATCTCCCTTCCTGCGGGAAGCAAAGCAAAGTCAAGCGGCATCTATGATTCCGAGTTAGCGGATTGTTGGATTTGTCCGCGACATCCTCATATTATCGCCAAAGCCTCCGGTAAGTGCCCTCTGTCAGGCCAAGATCTGGTTCCCACGTCGCAGTATGGTTATGTGTCGCAGTCATTTGCTGAGAGTGAAGCGCTCACAGTGCCCCGCGATGCGGTTCTGATGGCGGGCGAACACAGTGTGCTCTATGTCGAAACCAAGCCAGGTCGCTTTGAGATACGCAACGTCGTACTCGGTCCGATCTGTGGTGAGCAGATCGTGATCCTGAAAGGGGTGACACAAGGGGAACAGGTGGCGACCAGGGGGAACTTCCTGATCGATTCGCAGATGCAGTTGGCGGGTAATCCTTCTCTGATTGATCCGACTCGGGCCGAACCGCTGCCGGATGAAGGCCTGTCGGAAACGATGTTGGCCACGCTTTCGAAACTCCCTAAAACAGACCAAAAACTGGTCGAAAATCAACGGATTTGTCCGGTAACCATGATGTATCTAGGTTCGATGGGCGCACCTCCCAAAGTAGACGTGAATGGAGAAACTGTTTTCATCTGTTGTGAAGGCTGCCGCGAAAGTCTTTTGGAACATCCTCAGAAATATCTGGAAATAATCAAAACTGCAGATGCATCGAAGAATCAGTTCGACTCAGGGAATGATATGGAACTCCCCCCCCTGGATATGCCTGAAATCATGGAATTTGACGACAGCCTGCCCCCAATTGATATGCCTATGGACATGGAAATAGAACACGAATCTTTGAAACTGAAACCACCACGGCCCGTCACACCACAAACAGCCGCCGGACAGAATAAGAAGGCTCGACAATGATTCACAGCGTACTCGATTTTTGCCTCCGTCAACGACTCCTGATTGTACTACTGTCCGTTGCTCTGCTCGGTTATGGCTGGTACTCGGCGCAACAGGTTCCCATCGATGCGATTCCCAATGTGGGCGAAAACCAGGTAATCGTGCTCACTGAATGGGCCGGACGGTCTCCGAAAGATGTGGAAGACCAGATTACATATCCACTTTCGATTGCGTTACAGGCGGTACCGGGTTCCAAAAGTGTCCGTGGCAAAAGCATGTTCGGCTTTAGCTTCGTGCAGGTTACGTTTGACGATGATGTCGATTTCTACTGGGCCCGTTCTCGTGTGGCAGAACAACTGACTACAGTCAACGGTTCTCTACCGGAGGGTGTGGTTCCAACACTCGCACCAGATGCCACTGCTTTAGGACAAATATTCTACTATGTGCTTGAGCCGCCAAAAGATATGGATCTGGCTGAGTTGAGATCGAAGCAGGACTTCTTTATTAAGTACGCGCTCCAGTCAGTAGACGGTGTGGCAGAGGTGGCTTCGATTGGCGGCTATGTGAAACAGTATCAGATCGAAGTTGACCCGGATGAACTCCGCTACCATAACATCCCGCTCAGCAAGGTAATTGATTCGGTCAAGGCATCAAACATCGACGTCGGCGCCAAGACCGTCGAGACGGGCGGGATGGAATTCATTGTTCGCGGCAAGGGTTTTATCGGTGCGGATAAAACGGAACAGGAAACCATCGAACAGATCAACAGTACGGTGATCACCGTCAGCAAAGGCGTGCCGATTCGTATCAGCGACGTAGCCCAGGTCCAGACCGGTCCTGCCTTCCGACGCGGTGCCCTGGATTTTAATGGACATGAATCCGTGGGGGGGGTGGTGGTGATGCGCTATGGTGAGAACCCCCGTAAAGTGATCGAGCGTGTTCAGTCCAAAATTGATTCTCTGGAGACGGAGTTGGGTGGAATAAAAATACATGGCGTCTACGATCGGAGTGTCTTGATCGACGAGACGGTTTCCACGCTGACCGAAGCGTTAATTCATGAAACGATCATCACCATCGCGGTTATGGTTCTGTTTCTGCTGCACATCCGCGCCAGCATCATTATTGCCATCACACTGCCCATGGCGGTGCTGATGTCGTTCATTGCCATGAAAACTTTTGGTGTCGATGCCAATATCATGTCGCTGGCAGGTATCGCGATTGCGATCGGCACGATGGTCGATATGGGGATTATCATTCTGGAAAACATCTATGGCAGCCTGTCCGACTGGGAAGCCAACGGTTCTGCGGGTGGTCCCCAGCAGCGGCTGACCGTCATCCGTGATTCAGCCGCTGAGGTGATCCCCGCCGTAATCACCGCCGTCAGTACGACGATCATCAGCTTTCTACCCGTCTTTTTTCTGACCGGCCGTGATCATAGACTGTTCGCTCCACTTGCCTGGACTAAGACGTTCGCGCTGGTGTCCAGCCTGATTGTAGCGGTGATCGTGCTGCCGATGCTCTGTCGGATCTTTCTCCGCAGTTCGCAAATCCCCCGCTGGGGACAACTGGCGGCAGGCGCGGGCGTAGGCTGTCTCACAGCCGCCCTCTGTTGGTTTGTCTGGGGAGACCACATCGCCGAAGGGTCGTCGTTGACCCTGTATGCGGCAACTGTCTTTGCTGCGGTAGCCGGTTTTCTGCTGGGCTGGTGGGTAACGTGCGAGAAAATTCGTTCCATGGAAGAGAATCCCGCCAGTCGTTTTGTGCGGTTTCTGTATGCGGGCCGGCTCAGGATGGCGCTACGGCATAAGCTGCTGATGCTCTCTATCCCCGCGATGATCATGGTTCTGGGGGCAGGCGCCTGGTTGGGCTTGCCGACGGTGTTACGTCCCCTGGAACAGGTCGTCTCGCTACTCGGAGCAGACCTTAACGAGGTGCCCGGCTATGTGGATGCGAAACACTTTTTTACGGGACTGAAGTCGGATGACTGGATTGCCCTGGATGAAGGCAGCTGGTTCTATATGCCCAGCCTGTATCCAGCTGCCAGTTTCTCTCAGACGATGGAGATCTTGCAGGCCCAGGATACGTTGATCAAAGAGATCCCGGAAGTGCAAAATGTACTGGGTAAAATTGGTCGCGCGGAATCTGCACTCGACCCGGCACCAGCGGCAATGGTCGAAACTTATGTCATGCTCAAGCCCCGCGCCGAATGGCGGGAAGGGATAACCGCAAGACAGATCTGGGACGAAATCAACAAAGTGGCTACCCTGCCGGGGGTAACACCGGCTTCACCTCTGCAGCCGATCGAAGGACGTGTCGTCATGCTGCAGAGCGGCATCAAGGCCTCAATGGCGATTCGGGTTTACGGCGACGATTTGGAGGGCTTGTCAAAAGCATCGCTGGCAGTCGCAAAAAACCTGAAGCAGAACCATTATGTCAACGCGGGAACCGTCAATCCCGACATTGTGATGGGCAAGCCTTACTATGAATTCGAAGTCGACCGGGAAGAAGCCGCCCGCTATGGCATGACGACGATGATGGTAAATCAGATCGTGTCTGCCGGGTTAGGAGGAATCGATGTCACTACGACAGTGGAAGGTCGCGAACGCTACCCGATACAGGTCCGTTTTGAACGGAGCGTCCGCAAGGATCTGGATGATTTACGTCAGGTATCCGTGGTGACACACGGCGGAGATATTGTGCCCCTGGAACGTCTGGCAGACGTTACTACGACCTGGGGGCCAGGGGCGATTAACAGCGAAGATGCCCGTCTCGTTGCCCACGTCGCATTCTCTCCTTCAGGTGCTTCTGGGGATCTGGAAACCGTTGATGAGGTGATGTCTGCATTACGGGCTGCTCGGGAAAACGGGACACTGACCTTTCCCGATGGAAATTTCGAGTTACAGGCTGTGGGGTCGTTTCAGAACCAGATCGAAGCCAACCGGCGACTGATGTGGATCATTCCCACAGTACTGCTGGTTAATCTGTTGATTATCTATTTGAGTTTTCAAGATCTGGCCATCGCGGCGATCGTCTTTTCGGGGATTCCGGTGGCCTTTGCCGGTGGAATGATTGCTGTAGCATGGATGGGCGTGGATATGAATACCGCAGTTTGGGTCGGATTTATCGCTCTGTTTGGTATTGCGGTTGACGATGGCGTGGTGATGGCTACCTACATTCAGCAGACACTGAAACGCCGTTCGGTTACCAGCATCGCTGACTTACGCGAAGCCATCTATGAAGCAGGGCTGAAACGCATTCGCCCTTGTGTAATGACGACGTTGACCACGATTTTTGCCCTGCTGCCAGTATTGATTTCGCAGGGGCGCGGGGCAGATGTGGCCCGCGCGATGGCACTGCCTGTGCTGGGTGGCATGCTGGTCGAACCTTTCACTACATTCATCGTCCCTACCATCTATTGTGCATACCTGGAATTCAAAATTAGAGTGGGGCTGCAGGGACACGTGCTCTGTCAGGATCAACAACAGTCTGGATCGCAGAATTCGTCGTTCGATCCAGCACTTACCGGGCCCGTTTCCTAGTCGGGTCTGAATTCGTTTTTTAGTTTTAAGGAGAATATTATGAAATGTATCAAAATGATTTTTGCACTGGCTGTCGTAGCAGGAACCGTAGTCTGTGGGCAGAACCTGTTAGAGGCACAACAACTACAGGCCGATGGAAAGCTAAGTCAACGCGATCAGTTACGTATCAAGGCCCAGCAGATTTGTCCGGTCTCGGGACAGAAACTGGGTAATCATGGTCAGCCAATCAAAGTCAATGTCGGTAAAGAATCTGTTTACCTGTGTTGTAAAGGCTGCTTAAAAAGCAAGGTCGACCCTCAGCACTGGTCGACAATTCATGGCAATTTTGCAAAAGCACAGCACATGTGCCCGGTGATGAAAAAAGAGCTGCCACAGAAACCGAAATGGACCATTGTAGACGGGCGGATAGTTTATGTCTGTTGCCCTCCTTGTACCAAAAAGATCGCTGCAGATCCGGAAACCTATCTGAGCAAGGTCGACGAATTGTATGCCGCGACATTACGTAAGTGAGAGAAGCAATCTTTGCAGGCTTAAGAATACGTTACTTATTTCAGGTCGACTCCTGAGTTGGAACACCTGAGTGATTGAATGTTGCGCTAACAAACGACGCTCAGGTGTTCCATGGATTCTTTTGTAAAAGCACATATAACAAATTCAACTTTTAGCATTTTTATTCTGCTGTCTAATTTCATCATCGAATGAAGAATATTTAACATCATGTCAGCATTATTTACCAGAATAACTGCCATTAAGAATAAACCTCGAACGATCAGGTTTCAGTTACTGCTGTCCGTTAATATCACACTCAGTATCGCACTAATTTGTCTCTTGATATTGCAATATCATAGGGAGATGCAAAATGCGACAGATCAAATGCGAACCGGCTTGAATGATGAATCTATTGCGATTCAGTCCGCCGTTTCACATTTGATACAAGATCATAGTCATGGTGACGTCCAGGGGTATATTGATAGAGTCTGCTCGGAGATGCGAAAGTCGGCTTCTCCCGGTCATCAAATCATAGTTAGCATGCATGGCACTTACCTGAAAGCTGGAAATTCTTCTCCTGAGAGCAGATCAATATTATCTCAATACGATTTTTCAAAACCACAATCGATTCAATGGAACGAATTCAGTCAACACCAGCTTGTCGTCGGACATCAGTCTGGTGAAGAAGCAAGTGTATTTGTAATTGAAACATTAAAAAATGTGCGCCGTGCGATACGAAAGAAGGTTCTAATTCAGCTTGCCGTTCTGGGAATATTAGGATTGTTGGCTGCTGGCATCGTCAATTACGTGCTCTTAAAGATTGTGGGTAGGCCATTAAGTCAATTGTTGAAGACAGTCGAAAATATAACTTCCGGACAATTAGGGGCTGTCGCCCCGTCATTCTCCAGTAGTGAAATCAATCAGCTATCAACGGCCATCAATTCCATGAGTATGTCACTAAATGATAATGACCGCGACCGTCGTTATCAGATGGAGAAGGCACGAAAGATACAACAGTATTTACTACCCCAAGGTGTTCAGATTCCGGGTCTTGAAACAGCACACATTTTTGAACCGGCGGACAGCGTTGCTGGAGATTACTACGATTTTTTACCACTATCGGACGGATCATGGTTAATTTGCATAGCTGATGTAAGTGGTCACGGTGTTCCAGCCGCGATGGGAGCAGCGATGTTGAAATCACTACTATTGGCCGCTTCAGAAAAATCCCCATTCGATCTGATCCGGATAATAAAAGAAGTAAATCGTCAGTTTGCGGCAACGATCCTACCAGGCAATTTTGCTTCAATGTTTCTTGCACGTTGGAAACCTGAATCGCGTGCCTTATCATGGGTCAGTGCAGGTCATCTTCCTGGGATTCTGATAAGAGATTCCGGATCACTCGATTCCCTTAAAAGCACGGGGTTATTAATTGGACTAGATGCAAATGCCGAATGGGAACAATTAGACACCGTTCTGTCACCGGGCGATCGGATCTTACTCTTCAGTGATGGCGTGACAGAATCTGCCAACTCTAAAGGCGATCTCTTCGGGTTAGCACGATTAACATCCTGGTTCTCTCTAGTGAATGAGAGGCCGCTCATTGTCGCTATCATGAAAATCAATGAAGTGATAGCTGAGTGGCGTTGTAATTCTTCGCCGAATGATGACCTGACATTGTTGGCGCTAAAATGTGAATTGGTTCCACATCTGAAAAATTCTGAGCATCAGGCATCCACAGTTTACGAGGAAGTTCAGTCAGTCCCTCAGTAAACAGAACTGGATATTACCTAATCCGAAATATCGTTACGTGCGAATTCGGTTCACTGAAGATTTAGTAGTAATCTCTGTTTCGGTCAAATCAAATTTACCGATGACAACTAATATGTGTCGTTATCGATCATAACACGGGGGGAGGCCAAGGATGGCCATGAAGTATACAGTTCATTTTTTAAGCTTGTTTCTACTATTGAACGGTTGTAAATCTGCGCAGCAGATCCACGACCCCGGGTACGCTCAAGTTTCCCAGGCTGTTCATCAAGCCGCATACTCGCCGACTCAAGAGACAGTCAATCCAGTCGCTGCTGATTTGGAGGGGCCCCATTCGGTTGAAGAATATATTCAGTACGCATTATCTCAAAACCCGGATATCCAGGCTGCCCGAAAACGTGTCGAAGCCAATGCTTATCAAGTCCCTGTTGCTTCAAGCTTGCAAGACCCAAATCTGGGGATGACGTTTTATCCGGAACAGGTCCAGACCGCTGCTGGCCCTCAGGAGTTTGCCTTGAATATATCACAGAAGTTCCCAGCTCGCGGGAAACTGAATGCACAGGGAGAACTGGCTGAATCACAGACAAACGAGACAAGAGCCCAACTGGCAGCAGTCGAACTAGCCACAGTTGCTAAAGTAAAACGAGCCTATTACGAACTCTATTTTATTCAGCAGACTATTAATGTAACTGAGGCAGATAAACAATTATTAGTCGAGATTCGTGACGTAGCTAACGTACGTTACAAGACAGGAAAAGTCAGTCAGCAGGACTTGTTGCGTGCTGAACTGGAAATCTCGAATGTCGAAAATGAATTGATTCGTCTGGAACAAAAGCTAGTGAGTGGTCAGGCAAAACTTGCTCGTTTGTTGCATATTTCACCTCAGACAAAATTACTGGCACTCGAACATATCGAACCGGGATCTCTACCTGCCGACTTAGACTGGCTGCAACGTCAGGCGATAGCCTCTCGTCCTGAGTTGCATGCACAATTAGCAACACTCGAAAAAGACAGGCAAGCTCTAAACTTGGCGCGCCTTGCGTATAAACCGGATGTCACTTTGGGGGCCACCTGGATCGATGTCGGATCTACCGGTGTCAGTCCTGTTGCCAACGGAAACGATTCATTTTTAATCACGGCAGGAATTAACCTGCCGGTTTACAGAAAAAAGTTGGATTCAGCAGTTCGCTCCGCAGAGGCAAAAGCAGTATCAACGGCCCGAACTTATGATTCATTGAAAGACGAAACACTTGAAGAAGTCGCGGACCTATTTGCTCAAGCCAAAAGCCAGCAGGATCTGTTAACTCTGTTCAGTGAAGATATTCTCCCCAAAGCCCGCCAGACACTGGAAGTCTCCAGCCAGGCCTATAACACCGGAGAAGTCGACTTTTTACAGTTGGTGGATAACTGGAGAGAATTGCTGCGGTTTGAGGTGAGTTACCTGCGGCTCGAAGCTTCATTAGGACAATCGCTGGCAGAATTAGAACGAGTCATTGGTGGAATTGATACCCAGGCTTTGCAACCCATACCGGCAGCACCTGAAGCTTTAGATAATTTACCTTTACCTGTAGAACCATAATAGACAAGTTTTTACTGCAATCGAAATATACGAGGTTGCTATTGAAGGAGCTTAAGATGGATAACGCTCAAAAGTGGATGCGCTGGTTCGCAACGCTGGGAGCGATCATGATGACAGGTTGCGCCTCGACTTACCACAGCTATTCTAGTTGTGAGATCGATTGCCAGTACTGTGATCCTCCTCCACTAACCTATACCTGCTACGACAATTGTGTATGTCATTCCAGACAAGTCTCAGGCTACTTAGAGAGCCTACCGCATCAGTATGAATCAGCGGATCATGGGAACGACAATGACGAACCAAGCAATTGACCGGGAAGTACACCATCGATTTGGTAAGTTCTCATATTTACTTTGCTCTATACTGACATTACTGATAGGAACAGCCTTTACAGGTAGCAGTAGAGGCTCTGTGATTTTCTTCTGCCTGTTGTTTTCAGCGGTCCTGCTGACAGCAGTTATCTCAATTTGTCAGCGTCACAAGACATTAGGCATTGGTCTGACGATCGTATTCCTGATGCTGGTTATGAATGTCAGCAGTTTTCTTTTTCACAGTGATTCCCTAACGATCCTCCATAACATTTTGGTGATCATTTTCCTGGCGTTTGTCTTCTACCATGTACTCAGTGCCGTTTTTGATGACAATCAAGTGACATTGGATACAATTATCGGGACGGTCTGTCTCTATTTGCTGGCTGGACTGTTCTGGGCGTACTTATACTCAATGATCATAGTCATTGATCCAGCTGCATTTCGGTATGACCTGGTAAGCTCTACATCCGAAACAGTCACTTTAAGTAACTCAAACTTACAACCGTTGATTTATTTATCGTTCGTGACTATGGCGACACTGGGCTATGGAGATATCATTCCTGTATCCGGGCCAGCTCAAACAGCCTGTTATCTTCAGGCTGTCTTTGGCCAGTTCTATTTTGCAATCCTGGTTTCAAGATTAGTTTCGCTATATATCTCGTCGGTATCTCGTGAAAATCAAGATCGCTTAAATAGCCAGTCCTGAATTGCAAAGTCCTGAAATATCAAAACGATAAAATCAGTTGAGCTGTAAAACGAATTTCAAGGTTTCTTAATGAATCTATCAGCCTTTGCTGAAACTTTGAAGACTCTTGGAATGTGATCGGACTAAATCAAAATGGGGCAGACAGGGTATTTTGGATGAGTGAGTCTGGACTTTAGTGATATGAGCGTTAGAATAACTTCAACATTATTGGTTTTTCTACCGAAAATATGGGTATGAATAGAAGAATTTGCTCCCTAATCCTGATGCCGTGGATGCTGCTGACCCAGTCAGTTGCCTTCGGCCACTCTCATGGAGGCAACCTGCCTGCAGGGCATGGTTTACGCGCATATTCATCTGAATAAATCATCCATTGATGACTCTCACGGCCACGTTCATCACTATGAGGCGGATAAACACAGCCACCAGGATGACCACCATAAGAGCTCTGAAAATCAGGGCTTTCCACAGTTTACTAGTTCATCTGATCACGATTCCTCTGCGATCTATCTTAATAGTATTGATGTGATCTCAGGTACGCGTTCAACTCTTAAGACGGAAATCAAAGTCCTGTTTCAATGGGACATCATCGGATGCAATTCATCTTTTGAATTTCCGCAACTCACAGAAACCGAACGATCGGTATTTGACTGCGCGCCCCCTGATTCTAGTTCCCCGCTCTTTGTCCGCCACCATGCTTATTTAATATAAGCATAGAACTCTTCGCAGACAGTATCACAAAATTAGGTTGGTACGTCCTGCTCTCTGCTTTTGGCGTTGACTAATTTCGCGATTCTTCTCAGGACAAATCCTGAATGATTTGCGGAGAATTCTGTCGATTCGACCCTTTGTTTATGGTCGGACTATCTCTCTGTTCATTTTTTCAAATCTTCGCATGATGCGAAGGAGGTCTTTATGCGCCCGTTACTTACTGCGGTTCTGCTTGGGATTGGTCTGTTCACGGAAAGTTGTGCCAGCTCCTCATATTCGACTGGTAAAGCAATGATTTCTGACGCGACTTCCGAACGGGAAATTCCCCAGGAAGCAACCATTCATCAGGTCAGACATATCAACTCTGATTTGAAGAACCCAAACGATGAATTAGTACAAATCAACCTCACAGACACATCATCTCAGGTCAGCAAACCAACGGAGACACAAACGCTTGGTCTTCCAGAGTTGATTGACCTGACTCTTGATAGTAATCCTCGTCTGGCAGAGGTATCCTGGGCAATCGAAACAGCTCGAGGCCGGGCTATTCAGGCTGGATTGTATCCGAACCCGACTGTGAGCGTGACAGGTAATGAGATCAGTGACCGGACCGGTCCAGGGGGGATTTGGACGGCGTATGCGGGCCAGGAATTTGTCACAGCCAACAAACTGGATTTGGATCAGGCAGCCGCACTCAAAAGGGTGGATCAGGCCTCGCTCAACTTGATGACGGAACGCTTTCAGGTCTTTACGAAAGTACGGCAAGCGTACTTCGAAGCCTTAACTCTTCAAAAACGGTCAGATATCCTTTCGAACCTGGTAAAGCTTGCAGAGCAATCGGTCAATAATTCAAAAGCTCTGGTTAAAGCTAAAGAAGCAGCCGAGCTGGATGTCATACAACTCGAAGTTGATTTGGAACGTTATCGTGCAGACCTGGATGCGACGAGAAAGGCGTTGCCAGGGGCGTATCGAAAACTGGCTGCCAGTGTTGGTATTCAGGACATGCCTATTAAGCATCTTTCAGGTGAACTCGATCTTGCTCTAGAGGATTATAATCTGGATCAGGTCAGCACTTACGTGCTCAGTATCCACCCTGAAATCAGATCAGCACAAATTGGAGTTGAGCATGCCCGCTTGATCTTGCAACGAGCCAAGGTGGAACCAATCCCCAATATTACTGTGGGTACGGGATACACTCGCCAGAGCCAGAACCGGTCCGATGACTGGGACATCGGTTTTAGTGTTCCTCTCCCGCTTTGGAACAAAAATCAGGGAAACATATTGTCTGCCGAAACAAATATCAATGTGGCAATGAACCAAACGGAGCGTGTACAGAATGAACTGATGGATCAACTTGCGATCGCTTATTCAGCTTATGCTTCCGCACGGGAACGGGCTGAACGTTACCAGGTTTCAATCTTGCCGAAGGCTCAACGAACTTATGAACTTTCAATGGTAGCATACCAGGGAGGACAGTTTGAGTACCTACGTGTACTGGAAGCACAACGATCTGTAGCTGAAGCCAATCTGGAATTGATTCGCTCCATGAGCGAGATGTGGCTGGCTGCCAGCGAAATTGCAGGACTGATGTTGGAAGATCAGTGGCCTTTAGCTCCTGTCCCTCCCTTACCTGAAAAGGAACAATCATGAAGAAACTTCTTCAAATAGTGAAACCCATTCTGGCAATCGGGATCGTTGCGATATTGATTGCTACCGGCTATTTCACGCGTGACAATTGGTTGCCGCTTTTAGAACAAAACAAAACCGCCAGATCGGATAACGTTTCTACTGCTTCAACCAAAGCAAGCGATAAGAAAAACGCAGCTTCCGAGCAGATTATTCTATCAGACCAGGCGATTGCCAATTTGGGCTTGCAGGTCAAATCAATACAGCCTGAGACCTATTGGAAAACGCTACAGGTCCCGGGCATGGTAGTGGATCGACCCGGTCGCAGTGATCGAGGGATCGTTTCTCCTGTAGATGGAGTGGTCGACAAAATGAATTATTTTCCAGGCGACACAGTCCACCCTGGGGATGTGCTCTATACGATCCGCATCCTTAGCGAGTCTTTGCAACAGACCCAGTCGAAACTGTTTAAAGATACGCAAGACATCAAACTCGCCGAAGCAAAAAAGAAACGCCTGGAATCTTCAGGAGGAGCAGTCCCCGGTGCCCGGATCATTGAAGTCGCTAGTGAAATCACGCGACTGAAAGTGGCAATCAAAGGGTATCGTCAGGAACTGCTTAGTCGAAGTTTTACACAAAATCAGTTGAACGAAGTGGCTGCAGGTAATTTCGTCAAAGAACTGAATATTCTCGTTCCCTCTCAAGCTAGCGAATCCAAACCATTGGGGACCTCTGTCGTGCTGCAGGCGACAGGTGAGGAAGTAAAACTGGACTCCCCCCCTCCTTTGAAGTTCAGGAATGCAAAATAGATCTAGGCCAACAAGTCAGAACCGGTCAAATGTTGTGTTTGCTGGCAAATCATCAGTTGCTGGCAATAGAAGGTCGGGCATTTCGAGACGAAACACAACTTCTTGAACAAAGTGTCAAAGCCGGTTGGCCAGTTGAAGTGGACTTTCAGGAAAACGCGATCGCAGACTGGCCTCCCGTTAATCAGACTTTCTGGATTCAATATCTGGCAAATGTCATAGATCCCATTAATCGTACCTTTGCGTTTCGTATGGCGTTGGAAAATCAGTCTAGAGTTGTGAAACAAGATGGAATGACCCAGATACTCTGGCGGTTTCGTCCAGGTCATAAAGTCCGCATCTTGATCCGGGTCGAAAAGCTCGAAAACGTCTTTGTACTTCCCACGGATGCCGTTGCCCGCGACGGAGCTGAAGCATTTGTTTTTACCCAGAACGTCAATACGTTTCAACGCAAGGCGGTTCGAGTACTGGAACGAGACCGACGCTATACCGTCATCGCGAATGATGGATCGCTCATGCCTGGTTCGTTTGTAGTACAGAGTTCTGCCGAACAGTTGAACCGTATGTTGAAGTCCTCATCAGGAGACGACTTACCAGAAGGCTACCACATTCACGCCGATGGCAGTCTCCATAAGAACGAAGACGAAGGGAATTAGGGGAATACCGTGCTCAATTCAATCATCCGACTCTCACTGACCCATCGAACGCTGGTGCTTGCCGCCTGTGTCGTTGTCCTGGCTTATGGGGGTTATTTAACGACAACCTTACCTATTGATGTGTTCCCAGATCTTGATCGACCTCGAGTCGTGATTCTAACAGAGTGTCCTGGCATGTCTTCTGAAGAAGTCGAAACGCTGGTTACTTATCCAATAGAAACAGCGATCCTAGGGGCAAACGGGGTTGAAGATGTCCGCAGTCAATCCAGTCAGGGCATGAATGTCATTTACATCGAGTTCAGTTGGAAGACGGAACCTCGGTACGCTCGACAGATTGTGTCAGAGCGTCTGGCAAATGTACCGATGCCACCAGGCATCCGTCCGATTATGACACCTCAGGCATCCATAATGGGGCAGATTCTGCATGTTGGAATTCATCGCAGAAAGGGGCCACAAGGTGGAAAGTTGACTGCGGTTGGGCAGACGGGATTACTGGCAGAACGCACAGGAAATGAAGCAAGTCCTGAACTGACCGTTTGGAATCCGGTGAATCGAAACGATCTCAGCTTGTGGAAGAAAATTGAAGTCGAGAATCCCAAATGGGATGAGACAAACCCTGGGCGTGATGTGGCATTTGTCTGGAATAAACGGTCCTATGACGTTATTTTCCCGACTCCTCTCGAAGAACGAATGGATCTGCGTACGACCGCGGACTGGTTAATCAGACCGCGACTACTGAAGCTGACTGGCATTGCTGAGGTCATTGTCATGGGCGGTGATGAGAAGCAGTATCAGGTTCTGGTTGATCCCATCAAGTTGCAAGAATATAACGTATCACTTCAGGATGTTGAGGCCGCTGTCCAGTCAAATAACCTGAATGCCAGTGGCGGGTTTATAATCGGAGGCCAGACAGAGCGTTCTGTGAGGGTGATTGGTCGTCTTGGTGCTCTGACAAGCGACGTCCTGGATGAGCTCCGAAAAGCCCCTGTCAAAATGAATGGAGACCGTGCCGTACTTTTATATCAGGTGGCACAAATCGTGGAAGGGCCGGCTCCCAAACGGGGCGATGCCAGTATTGATGGACATGCCGGTGTGGTTATTACAATTGTCAAACAGCCACATGCTGACACCAGAAAACTGACTGACGACGTGATGGCTGCTTTGAGTGATGCAGAATCAACGCTACCTGCCGACATTGTGATCAATACCAGCCTGTTTCAGCTCAAGAGTTTTATTGACCGAGGAATTTACTACGTCGAAGAAGCGCTTGTCATAGGAGCCATTCTTGTCGTGATCGTGCTGTTCTTGTTTCTGCTGAATTTTCGCACGACATTCATCACGTTGACAGCCATTCCATTGTCGCTGGTGATTACAACTCTGGTATTTCGCATCGTAGGGGTCATGTCTGGGACAGAATTATCAATCAACGTAATGACCCTGGGGGGAATTGCAGTTGCCATTGGCGAACTGGTCGATGATGCCATTGTGGATGTGGAAAATATCTTTCGACGCCTGGGAGAAAACAATTTAAATCCCAATCCGAAACCTGCCATTGTGGTCGTGTATGAAGCCAGTCGAGAAATCCGCTCTGCCATCGTCTTCGGGACAGCAGTCGTTGTCCTGGCCTTTATGCCTCTATTTGCTTTGTCCGGTGTGGAAGGTCGCTTGTTTATCCCATTGGGAATTGCCTATATCGTTTCAATTCTGGCTTCTTTACTGGTCTCACTGACTGTCACACCGGTACTCTCTTACTACCTCCTGCCTCAAGCAAAGGCAACTCATGCCCATCAGGATGGGCGGTTACTACGAGTGCTGAAATGGGGAGCGAGTTTCCTGATTCGATTCAGTATGCGGCGGGCAGGCATCCTATTGGTTTTGACCTGGGCACTCGTTGGTTACAGTGTCTGGGAATTGTCAAAGTTGGGAGCTGACTTTCTTCCCAAATTTGATGAGGGAAGCGTACAAATCAATGTATCTTTACCTGGCGGATCGTCGCTGAAAGCATCCAACGAGGCATCCTCACTGATTGATTCGCAACTTGTCAAACTGCAGAAGTCTGCAGAAAATCCGAATGGTCCCGTATTGCACTTTTTTCGCAGGACAGGTCGAGCAGAGCTGGATGAACATGCTCAGCCAGTCAACGTGGGTGAATACATTTTGACGATGAACCCAGACTCAGACCATGGTCGGGACGAGTTTCTGGATACGCTACTCTCTGATTTGCGCTCAAATGTACCAGGGGTTGGGATTGAAGCGGAACAACCCCTTTCTCACCTGATTAGCCATATGCTGTCCGGAGTGAAAGCCCAAGTCGGGATTAAGCTGTATGGAGACGACCTCGACAAGCTGCGCGAGTTGGCAGGAGAAGTTCGCGATGCGATCACTGATATACCTGGTGTGACACCTCCCATTATCGACCCACAGGAACGGGTAGATGAGTTACATGTAGTCCTGAAACCTGATGAGCTGGCTTTCTTTGGGCTGAGTCGGGAATACATAGCCGACTTCGTACAGACTGCGTTGAAAGGCGAAGCAGTATCGCAAGTCTTAGATGGTCAGAGACGTTTTGACCTTGTGATTAAACTCAACGAAGAGCATCGCTCAGATCCTTATAATCTGGGTGAACTACGTATTGATCTTCCCGATGGGCGGGGGCAAATACGTTTGCGAGAAGTGGCCAACTTCCCAGGTTCAGCCAGTGGACCAAATTTGATCAACCGAGAAAACGTCAGGCGCCGTCAAACAATCCGTTGTAATGTCTCAGGACGTGACCTCGCCAGTGCAGTCTCTGAAATTGAAGAACGGGTGCGTGATCAGGTCGCATTGCCAACCGGTTACTTTGTTGAGTTTGGGGGACAATTTGAAGCTCAACGGTCTGCTACGTTTCTGATTACAATACTGGCGGCAGTTTCAGTCGCTGGAATATTTATTGTTCTCATGATGCTTTATCCGTCAGCACGGATCACGTTTCAGATCCTGAATGCCATTCCGACTGCTTTTATTGGTGGTGTCTTCGCACTAGTATTAACCAACCAGACTCTTACCGTGGCTAGCATGGTAGGATTCGTATCTCTGGGGGGAATTTCTGTGCGAAACGGCATCCTGTTAGTGACACACTACTTTCATTTAATGGATGAAGAAGGGGAAGCGTTTAGTCAAAACATGGTGCTGCGGGGAAGTTTGGAAAGGCTTGCTCCGGTCCTGATGACCGCCTTGACCGCCGGTATTGCTTTGATTCCTCTTGTGGTGGGTGGTAATAAACCAGGGTTAGAAATTTTATACCCTGTCGCCACTGTGATTTTAGGAGGTTTGGTAACCTCAACGTTTTGCGAATTTTTTATTCACCCCGGCTTATTCTGGAAATTCTCGGGGAAAGATGCCGAACGACTGGTCCGTAGTAAAAGCTCTGATGAAGAACTGCTGCGATCTGTATAAGAATGTAATACACGTAAACTATTTCTATCATGCAAAGGAAAACGAAATGATGTACACAAAATCGCTGGGCTTACTGTTGGCAGCTTTACTCGTCACCGGTTGCTCGGACAAAGGCACTACCGATGCTCCGAAAACGGAAACTGCACAACAGGCCGAAAAACAGAATGAAGCTACCAGCACCGAAGAACATGCACCACACGGTTCAGGACCAAATGGCGGGGTGGTGTTTGATCTGGGAAAATATCACGCCGAATTCACAGTGGATCATCCCAAGCATGAATGCATGATTCTTTTCATAGGTAACGACGAGAAAACACCAGTAGCGGTTACAGCAAAAAATCTGACGCTAACCACAAAAGAGACAAAGACAGAAGAGGGAAAAGTTGTTCCCCCCATGACAGTGAAGCTGGTACCGCAGGATGAAACCGACGGGAAGGCGACGAAATTCGTCGGCACAGATCCTGGCATCGGTAATGTTGCCGACTTTGAGGGCACGGTTCTTGGTGAAGTCGATGGAAAACCTTCTCAGGGTGAGTTCAAAGAATAAACTGTCTGGTGATAATTATGGTTTCCATTGAGGTCGCCGCCGCCGGTAAAACGGCAGCGGTGGCCTTTGGATACAGTCGAGTGCTTAAATACTCTAAATACGATGAAAGTAGATAATGTACTATGTTCTCAAAATTCTGCTCACTGCCGGGTTAGTAGTTGCTGTATCGGAGATATCCAAGCGTAGCTCGCTTTGGGGTGGAATTCTCGCTTCGTTGCCACTGGTTTCTTTTCTTGGAATGATCTGGTTATATATCGACACAGGTAGTACAGAGAAGGTTTCGGAACTTTCAAAAAGTGTATTCTGGCTTGTCCTGCCTTCATTATCTTTTTTCTCATGCTGCCTTTTTTGCTTAAGAAAGGAATGGGCTTCGGTACCAGTTTCGCATTTTCAACCATGGTTATGATTGGTCTCTATCTGGTCATGATTGTCTGTTTAAAGAAACTGGGAATTCATACTTAGTGCGATCCGAGCAGCAATTGATATCTAGGGGTTGAATTTCAAAAGCTGTTAAGTTTAAGAAAAACCCATTTGCCCAAAATATGCTTACGAATCTTGTTTAACTCCAATTAACCATGAATCCCAACAGGATTGGCAACAACAGAGAAAATTATGAATCCATTAAAGGTTGTAAATACTTAAATATAAATACGTTGCGTATTTTATAATAAGGATTGAATTAAATATGGTTGTGTCTTCGAGTAAGTTTGATTCAACCTAATTTGTTGAATTGATAACTATTGGTTTTTGAAACCGAAGGTTGCAGGTCACCATATGAAGATACCCAACCACCGAATTCACCTGACTCATCACTGGGAACATTTTCTGAACGTATACTGAGTGAGCGTACCTAGAATAATGATGGGCACAGCCCGGCAGAAAGCAGATAAATTACCCATCTCTAACCCAGATATCAAGAATGGGACCACATTGAGACCCGATAGCAATAATCTCCACGACGCACTACCTAAGCTTTAACACGTAAAATTCCGCACGAACTCACTTTCGGGACACCCATTAGCTACCTTTGCCATTGTCGCATTTCGTCGAGGGCCAGTTCTTGCGAACCCCCCGCGATGAAATACTCCGATGGCGACGATAACATAGCCAAGGTTCAAGTCAAGGCTGAGGTTATCAGCCTTGACAAGTCTATCACTAACTGCTAGACATTGTGCTGTAAGAATTGGTGGAAAAAGTCGTCGCTTGTGACCAAGAGCATTCCCAGTAAATGGTTTACGGTGTCTGATTTGAAAGGAATGCCTGCGAATTTGGCAGTAGCTGGTTCTACAAATGATCTAATCTACAAAGGGCAAATTTGTGGCCGCCACTGCCTCAACTGACTGGAAGAAGTTGTTTGGTCTCGATGATCGCGAGCCGCCTTACTTTATTTCCAGTATTGAGCAACTCGACGATGCGGGTGTAGTACCACAGCCCCATGCACTTCGTCGTGCTTTTGAGCAACTTAATATCAATGGTGTTCTATGCCAGGAACGCAGTCCGGTCATCTACTTCCGACTGGTCAAGAAAATCGATCCGGTCCAGATTCTCGACCTTCATCGATCGTTCTGGAACCAAGGTATTGCTCCGATCCTCGTTGTCATTGCTCCAGACGAAGTCCAGGTGTTTTCCGGTCTTATACCGCCAGAAAGCTCTCAGGTTGATACTCATCCGTTTCCTGGGCTAGTCGAAATCCTTCCCCGCCTACAAAATCGGCTACGATCCTTTCTGCTGTCCGTCGAGTCGGGTGAATATTTTCATACCCATCGACATTCCTTTGACCCTGGTAAGAGGGTTGATCGGGAATTGCTCCGCAATCTCCAAGCAACCCGCCAGGCACTAGGTGAAGTCCCTGCAGCGCGGCTTGAACCCCTGACTCTTAATGCCCTGCTATGTCGACTGGTTTTTACCTGCTACCTCTTCGATCGAGGCGTCATCGACAGTGACTACCTCACGTCGCTTGGGATTGATGATGCGCAGCATTTAAGAGACATCTTGGCAAAGAAACCCAGGACAGATGCCAAGAATGATCTCTATTTGCTCTTTACCCAACTTGGAGAAGACTTCAACGGCGACCTGTTTAGTGCAGACTTGGAGGCGGAGAGCCGACAAGTCAAGGTGAATCACCTTGAGATTCTGGATCGATTTTTCCATGGTACTGATATACGCACTGGCCAGCAGTCTTTTTGGCCCTACGATTTTGGGTTCATTCCGATTGAGACCATCAGCGCAATTTACGAGCACTTCCTGAAAGCTGCCGGGGAAGAGCAGAAGAAGGCAGCCGGTGCATTTTACACTCCCAGATTCCTTGCAGAATTTGTCCTGGATCTGACGCTGGAAGGCGAAACGTCGCTTCTGGGCAAACGATTCCTTGATCCGGCTTGTGGTTCAGGCATTTTTCTTGTCGGGCTGTTCAATCGTCTTGCTGAAGAATGGAAATTTCAGAATCCCCGGGCACGTTATGACAGACGTGCCCGTGAGCTAATGGGCATTCTTCGCAACAACCTTTACGGCATCGATAGCAATCGTAGTGCCTGCCAGATTTCCGCCTTCAGCCTATATCTCGCCTTTCTCGACCAGCTTGCGCCTCCCGATATCCAAAAGCTGTTAGGAAAGTGGGAACGTCTCCCCTATCTGGTTTCAACTCCAGGTGAAATAGAGGCTGGCCACGAGGCGGCTGGAACAATTTATTGCGCAGATTTCTTCACGGAAAATGCAGCACTACCTTATAAGGTTGATATAATTGTTGGCAATCCTCCTTGGGGGAGTTCCAAGGTTCGAAACGCTCCATCTGCACAATGGTGCATCGAAAGAAAACTTCCGCACCCCGATCGTCAGATGGCGATTGCATTTATCTGGAAAGCACCAGACCATCTTGAGGATGATGGCAAGATATGCTTTGTCATGCCTCATGGCATGCTATTCAACCACAATGATACCGCTGTTCGCTTTCAACAGTTATTCTTCCGCACTCACTCAGTTGATCGGGTAGTCAATTTGACTGACTTCCGAATGTTTCTCTTTGCAGATGCTAAGGCGGGAAGTCTGGTTGTGAAATTCCGAAAGGAACAACCCGTTGACGGCACGCACGTCATCGATTACTGGACACCCAAGACCGATTGGGCAATTACACAAGCTGAAATATTGAGAATCCCTACGCAGGATAGATCTCAATTAACCGTGCGTCAGGTGCTTAATGATCTGAAAAGTGATGATGCACCACAAATCTGGAAAGGGCACTTCTGGACAACTCCCAGGGATCGCCAATTGATCGAGCGATTATCCATATATCCTCGGCTTCGGGACAACGTTCGGCAAACCAAAGAAAAAGAGCCCAAAAACAAACCTTGGATCATTGCGCAGGGATTCCAACCTCTTGGTCCCGGCGATTCTCAAGAGGATGCTAAAACCATTGAGCTGCCATCAAAGCTGTTTGTCCAGGCGGATTGTGACAACCTAAACACGTTGCTTCTTGAAGACGACTGCAATGAGCTTCCATCCAATCGGGTAAATGCTCGCCGCGGACGCACGGCAGAGAGCCTTTTAGTATTTCATGGGCCCCATGTGCTAATCACACGAGGATTTTCGCGCTGCGCTTTTACAGATTTTTCTGTATCGTTTCGAAGTTCGGTGCGTGGTATTTATGGCCCCAAGGTAGATCGCGATCTTCTAGTATTTCTTTCATTCGTCCTTAGGAGTCCGCTGGCCCATTATTTCCTGTTTCACACATCAGCAAACTGGGGTGTCACACGTCCAGAAGTTCACGATCAAGATCTTTTACGATTGCCGTTTCCATTCCCGGACCAATGCGATCAACCTAAGCAAGCCAGGAGCATTGTGCAAAAGTCAGCGAAGCTCTTTGATCAGGCTATTGAGCGAGCCAAACGGCCTCTTGTAGACCGCCAGAGACTTGCGGACGACGTTCAGAGTCAGGTTGATGACTTGGTTTATGCCTATTTTGATGTCGATAACTTCGAGAGAATGCTCATTGAAGACACGTCAGCCTATGTTCTAACTAGCATCCAGCCTTCGCGAGCAAGGGTATACATCCCAACGAACCTTTCCAGTAAGCATGCAATGCGTAAATCTTATGCCACACTGCTCTGCAAACGACTGAATGGATGGGCCAAGCAAGGCCTTCAGGTTCACGCCAAAACCATAGCCGATTCTTCCGTCGGTGTTGGTATGGTCGTTCTCGAAAAGACCAAGAGCGGGCAAGAGCCAACTGGGCTTGCAGAAGTCGGTAATGATTTACTGCATGTGTTGGACAGCCTCCAGCATACCTCTACACGAAGCCATGGGACATTTGAATTGGTACGTGGGCTGAAAGTGTTTGACCGTAACTTGCTCTACATCACAAAGCCGCTTGGCCAGCGATTCTGGACAAATACCGCGGCGATCAATGACGCAGACGAAATTGCGGCTACGATCCTCATGCGGCCGACGCGGAGGAATGCATGATTACCGGAGGTGCCGAACATTGGGACGATTTCTTTGAGCAAAGTCTCATTCCGCAGGTATTTGACTACGTCATTAACTCGTGGGAGCAGGTTCCAGTTCCAGAGCCTGGCGAACTGGAGGATGTTGTTTCCGATCAGCTATACACTCAGATGCTCAAATCAAAGCAAAGAAACCACTTTCCGTTCCTGATTTCTCGGGAAGACCTTGAGTTTGATCTGGAACTCGCAAAGGAATCCGGGCGAAAGGACATTGTGTTTTATCCGTCACTTCAGGAACAAGACATTTACATGTGCCTTGAAGCCAAGCGATTGAACGCCATCGTCTCCGGCAAGAAACGATCGTGTGCCAGCGAGTATGTTAAGGACGGTCTGCAGCGCTTTGTCGATGGGAAATACGCGAAGTGTGTACGTCACGCTGCGATGCTTGGTTATGTTCTCGACGGAGATGTCAGCAATGCAATGGGCAATGTTGAAAAGAATATTCTCTCTAGGACAAGCGAGCTTGGGATGCTGGAAGGTAGCGGGTTTCTTGATTCGACTATCCGCGTCACCGATTCCTTTGCCAAGGAGACGCATCATGCACGGAAGAAGAATAATGGTGAAAAAATTCGCGTTCATCACTTATTTCTGGAATGTCAACATCATGTCGCAGGATGCAAGGGTATCGCAGACCAGTAGTGATAATTGAGTGCATGCCAATGAGTGACACGAGTGGCGATAGTGGAGTAAGAATGCGTTACCAGCGATCAATGGAGATCGAGCAGCGGCTTGATGCCGTGCTGGAGTTGATACGTAGTGGAAGTTATTCAACGCCCGCACTAGCAGAGAAATTGGGCGTTTCCGTTCCTACCATTTCCCGCAGCGTCGAGGCACTTCGGGAACGAGGGTACAACATACAGGCAATCAGAGGGGCAAGAGGCTGGCGTTACACGATTATATCGGAAGGGGATTCTACTGACTCCTCAATCGACCGGCTGGAGCAGCCATGATCATCAACTTCCACGTCAAATAATTCGCCCACAATCTGACCCGGCGTACCACCGCCGGGGGCGATCGTCTGTCGAGGTCCCTCTTCGACGCCACCGTTGACTTACCCCCCCACCAGATCGAAGCAGCCCTGTTTGTCCTGCAATCGCCTCTGGCGCGTTCAGCGAATATGAGAGCAGCATCATTGAGGAAATAATTTGGGGCAATGAGAATTACCTTTAGCCGAACAGCTTCTCAACAGGACATCAGATGGTGAATGTTTATCATAAGCTGGAGCGTTACTACGAGGTTCGCAGTGATGATTCAACAATTGATGTTCAGGTTCACGAGAAACATCAAGGCGAACCTGATTGACCAGACTTGATAGGAAAAGACTGGAAAACACAATGCTTCCATTTCGCGTTGCTTGGCATGGCATCGGCTGTAATGGCACAATTCTGCTGGGAACATTGCTTGCCTAGTCCTTAAACCAGCGTAGCTGGTGTCGACAAATTGGTTGAAAGATGAAAACCTCCGTAGCATTCCGGTGTATATTTGATTGTAGTTCAAGAAACATCGGCTCACGGGGAGGTTTTCAGGTGAAGAAAAATATACAACGACGACTCGATGCACGGAAGCGTAGCACGAAGAAACGGACCGATAAAGCCAACTGGAACGGGCAGTCGCCGATGCTGACGTGTCCGAACGTGAAATATGAACTGGCGGAAAAGACTCAGGTCATTGCGTGTGGGGGAATTGGCGTCGCGCAACGGTTGGTTCGGCAGTTGGGCATTATGGAGAGCATCAATCGTTGCTGTCCGATCTTTATGTTTCACATGCCGTATTCCGAAGCCGACCATGTGCTCAACATCGCCTTCAACCTGTTCACTGGAGGCACCTGCCTGGAACATCTCGAACTGCGACGATGCGAAGCTCCTGATTTATCACTCCACTTACGCGTTGAGACGTAGCGTATAATCTTATTTAAGGTAGCCTGTAACCACCTTATAATTAGCTCCCGTATTTTGTTCTTTCTCAGTTAAAAAAGAGCTGACAACTATTTCAGCATAGCCTTTGTCGCATTTTCCGGAATAAACCAAGCTGCCTTGTTTCACGTTTGCATTGTCCTGCGTAAGAACCAACATCGCATCTTCAACTGAAAGACCATGATCTTTTAATTTAACTCGAGCACGTAACGAGAATAAAAATCCACTGTATACGGAATCTTCTTCTGATTCGCCAGATTCTTTCCCTTGATTAATTAACTCTTGAATCTTAGCTTCATACTCATCTTGGGAATCATTATTTTCACAAAAATCTGCTTCTAAATTATCCCAATCATCATTTTCACCATTCTCCATTACACTTCTCACCCCAAAAATAATAATTATACCAGACTAGAAATATGAAGTTATAGGGCTTTACGCATATCGTTTTTTCGAGAAACCATCATTGAACTGATCGTGTTCTGATCTCCTACCAGTGAAAAAAGAGTGAGTCTGATCACCCAGATTGAAACGCCGATTCCAGATATTATTCTAAGTGATCCTACTTGATTGAGGCAGATCCTGATGAATCTGGTTCCCTATCCGATTCTGAACCAATTTGACATGTTACTCTCTACGTCAACACAAGGAGATCGTCATATCCTCACAAATAATGCAGAAAAAAAACGATCCGAATCTACTGCAGCAGAGCAATCTCAAGTTACAAAAGTTCGCTCAAAACCCATGAAGAATACTGCACTGTCTAAAATCCTAAAGTCACCCTTTCTTTTTTGCAAGTTTTGTCTGTTCGCTCGGACGCAGACGTTCTCCAGGCACCTTTATAATTACGAGGAACCTAGGCTGAGTCTCTCCTTTGCGAATAAGCTCAACCGACTTCACAAGCTCTGAAATGTGCATTGCTGCTCCATCCCTATCGGTTTGATCCAGAACAAGCAAGAATCCCAGCCGTGCGCTAATGTTCTGATAATCCATGGCTTGGGATGAATATGCTTTTTCAAGTGCATCGAAAGAACAATCTTTTGAATCTCGTTTGACTTCGACAACAATTCTTTCTGCCGAAAACTGGAAATAAACATCTGCTCGTCCCCCGCCAACGTTCATCACTTCAATCTTCGTGCCAGCAACATTAGACTCCATGAATTTTTTATAATCACTCTGGAGATCATCTTCCTTGGCAAGATTTCCATCCGCTCGTTTGAAAAGGTAAGCGATAGCCGGTTCATCCCTCACAGTCATTTCAAGGCGAGCGTGTAAAAAAGTGATGGTCCAAAGCAGTATAGCATTGAATAGTTGTTTTGAATCTTTCGATTTATGATAGTCAGACTGTGACGCAACAGCTAACAGGCATGTTTCAATTACCATTGTTTCAGCGTTCGTCAGATTAGTCATATGAACCTCGAAAGCATCGTAGATTGCATTAATAATCAATGACTTGTGATTTGCAGTGAGATTTGAATTAGTAATCAGAGATTCAATGAGGCCATTACTCTGTTTACCAAAGAGTATCTGATCATCGGAATATTTCGATACAAGTTTATCAGCTTGTTCTAAAAGATGTTTCGCGTCATTTGCGATTTCGCTGAATTGATTTTGGCAAAACCATTTGCGCATCAGATGAGCTTGACCTGCCACTGCTGCCAAGGATCCTTCAATCCTCGGCCTGACAAGCGATTCGATGCCACCAAGCTGGTTCAGTTTTAGAATAGTTCGACTCGCACTATAAATCGGCAACAAAAATTGTTCGATAACGACAGCTGGCTCATACCAAGATGGTTCAAGCAATTCGTTCTCTAATCCGCGAAGGGCTTGTGATAGCTGTTCCCACAAAAGGACCTCGAAGGTCCGTGCACGTAGCCATGGTGGATCAAATTTAGACCGATGTGAGATAATCAGATCACGGACAGAATTGTCAATTTGATTAGCAAGCGACTCCACTGATCCATTCAGCTCTCCCACGGAAAATTCAGTTAGAACTTCCGTGCATAGTAAAAAAAGAGTTGAATCTGGTCGACCTAACGGGCTTGCGAGAGATTTGTTGAACCAAAATCGAGCGTCCTGAAGTTCAGCAGCAACAGCGTTTGATTCAATCGACGTAAGTGCCTTAGAAAGACAGGACATGCCTAGCTCAAAATACACTTCGTCTTTTGCGTCAGCTACATCGCGAACTCGCGCATGAAAAAGTCCGACATCACCGCCTCAAATTCAAGCTCGTTCCCAAACCATCCTATCTTCCGTTTGTTTCCAGATCTTGAAAAACGACTCAGCTTGCCCGTGACATCGTCTCCACACTGAATCTCAACTTTGTAATCGACTTCATCTAGTTGAAAGCTAAGCGATGATTCTCGAATCCAAGAACGAACGTCATCCTGTAGGTTGGCGGTTGGTCGTCCGCGAAGTAACCATCGCACAACCTCTAAGACAGATGATTTCCCTTTCAGGTTAGAGTCGGTCAGGATTGCCCATAGCCCATGATCGAGTTTGTCCCACTCAAATTCGAATTCGCCTGAGCAATCGACGCCATCTTTAATCCCAGAAAAATGAATACGTTTTAGCAGAAGTCGTCGAGGAGCTGGTACAACAGGCGAAGCTTGAATTCGATAATCAGCAAGAATTTGCTCAACACTATCTGGGTTCGCGTCAGCACGTTCTGCAATCGATGTGACCCAATCACGGTTTACGTTTTTTTGATTCATCGTTTGCCTTAAGTTGCAACTCGATTCAACTTTTCTTCGAGTCGATTGAGGACATCGTTTGTGATTGACGGAATTATTTCACCCAGCGCAGTGTCCGCATATTCAATACGCTGGTATTGCCGCTTCTTGAGTGCTGCACCACCACGACCATTTGCGATATCCGCGACCAGATTAGCACGATCAATATACCACTGAAGCGTTGGATATTCGGATATGATATCCGTGGTGGTTTGGATCGCTTTCGGCATAACAAAGAAGTCTGTCTCAAGTACGGTATCAACTAATTTACGACCACCGATTCGTATGAGACCACGCGAAAGCAGAATTGACAAAGCATCATCCATTCGTTCGTAGGCTCCGAAACGCCAACGAATCATCGGAAATCGGCGAAGATCGGGTTCTTCACTCGAAAATATTTTCTCAGCTAAAGTGAGATAAGCTTTATCACCGGTCTGGTCAAATCGCTCAAGTAGTTCGTCAGCAAGATAGTCAGGGTACCGCATCCAGAAATCAAAAGCACAAAGGCGTGTATTCCCAGCAAAAACCAAAGAAGCCCCTTCCGAATTTGCTCCTGTAGGTGGTTCGCCACCTGCAACAAATATGAATAGCAGGCGAATTGCATCGAGATAATACGATCGTGTTTCGATGAAAAACTCCTCTAGTCAACTGCGTTTGGTTAATCGAGCTTGCATCTATAGTTTTGGTACGCTGTCCGAGTAGGTGATCCTATAGAGTAGTGTTCGGACGTGCCATGGTCAAGCTAGCAGGCTGATCGCCAGGTCTAAGAAACTGTCGGGCTGCTGCTGCCAGACTTTCAAACGTGGCTCATGAAGAGCGTCCATCAGTTTCTGAATGTGAGCTTCGCTGAACCGTCGACAGAAGTCACCCGCTGATGTCGGATCAGGATTACGCTGAGCTCCCAGTGCATCAAGGTACGCCGTCGGTTCGTCGCAGTTCGAGATGTTCCAGGCAGGTACCCTCTAGGACGTTCTCAAAAAAAACTGTGAGGCCCGCTCGTCGTCGAACTCTGGTGCAGGAACTTCAGGTTTAATACGAAGTCAGTGAGCGGCGTGCCTGCCAGATGCTCGGCTTCTCGCGGCCCAGTCACCGTTACCAGAGTGTTCTTGAGAACGGGCCGAGCTGCGAATGCGTGAACTGACCACTATTCGTGTGCGTTCACTGGCATTCTATTTCATGAAAGTGCAGATTGGAGTATGTGAACAACTCAATCTGATGCTAAGTGGATTAATTCATAAGCGTCAAAACTCGACCACTATTACTGGGGAAGTCCTGTTTCTACTATCGACCGTTTAGGGACGATCAAGTTTTCGAACTGTTCTAGATGTGAGTTGTGCGCCGATCACAATGTGATGAGCAGATGAAATCTTATAGAAACCGTATTGAGATCCCCGTGCCAACGAAGTAGTCGTCAGCTGCTTCATTCAGCCCCACGCCTGCCCGGATATCCCATTGCACATTATTGTTGATCAGATAGGTAAATCCGCCATTAAAGTAATACTCAGGTTTTGCAGTCTCAGCACTTTGAGGGAAAAACGCAAACCACTCGGTATATGCACCTACTTTTTCAGTCAAAGTGTAACTGACTGTCCATGATTGAGCCCATTCGGTAAAGGCATTCGTGGTGACTTCGTCGATGGCGCGGTTGAACTGGGTGCTGCCTCCCGTCGAAATGAAGTCGTTGATTTCCCAACTGTAAATCCAGTTTAAGCCGGGCAGTACTTCTCCCGCTGTAAATTGATCTGAACCTGTGGGAACAGTCATCTGCGGGATGACCGCCATTTCAGGTAGAATTCCTTCTTGTGGCGTCAGTCCAATTTTGAAGCCAAGGTAAAGATCTTCACTACCGGAAATATCATTTAGTTGAGCAAGTTGATCGCTGGAATAGTTCCAGCCAAGTCGGAATTCCAGCCAGTCTGCCAGGATACCATAACGCAGAAGAGGTTCGGGCAAAGAATGAGATTTTGAAGAAGCAGTACCATCGTCATCATAGATGTAGGTGTATCCCAGTTCGAGCTGAACCACTCCCCGGCCCACAGTTGAACTCGCTTCAGTGAAATCGGGTCGGTCAGTGACTAGAGGTTCGTCAAGATCGGGGCCTCCTGAAAAACTGGTTCCATAACTCCATTGAAATAGGGTGCCTCTGGGCTGGCATTCATTGTCAGAACAGATCGAGGCAGGTTCAAGCGGGCGCAAACCAGACTCCTGATCTGAAACTGGAGTAATATTTTCGTGCCAGGCGGGAGTCGGATTTTCAAACGGAAGATCGGCAATTGCCTGGGGAGGCTGGTACAAATGCTCTCCTGCCAGAACCGCACAGACCACCAAAACTTGATATGGGCAGTAACTGTTAAGTATTCGGAGTATCATCGATTTGAGTCTTTCTAGAGTTTTTGCTGATTTTGGGGGGGATACAAATTCTGTTGATACTTTCGTGATCACTAATTGTCATAAGGATCGACGGGTAAATCGGTTTTGATATTCCAAAACCCTGGTTTTTGTATTCCAAAACTATGAGACTAATGAGGAAATGTCAGACACACGGACTTTCGGTGAAGATTGTTGATTAAAATTGCCGGTTGAAACCGACCTTTTTAAGCAATTCTCCATCACGACTTCCGGTCTGACAGCCAATTCGGGGGATACAGAGAGCGATGATTCTCTATGCTTGACACAAATTGTAGCATAAGCTACATTTGTCGGGGTTTGATGTAGCGCATGCTACAATTGTGCGTGGTGCATTCAGTACGCGCAACTATCTGTTAGGCCGGTAGACAGCGCATCGAAATCCTGAGCACAGCATCTGGTTATCAGAAGACGTTGCCTAAGAAAAGTATCTTATTGACAGATCGCCAGTTAAACAGTCATCGCAGACTGCAATCTCACAAATCTCTGGCGTAATTAAAAAACCGAGGTTGAATTGCAAAGAATATTTGTACCTGCATTAAGATTGGGAGCACAATGAGTGATCTTCGTCGGACGCGTCCTGAAGACTATCTCTGGGCAATCGAAAGTATCGCTACTTTTGGAGATGATTCTCGTGCCACGACCGGAAAGATTGCTAAAGCGATTGGAGTTACCAACGGAACAGTCAGTAGCGTACTGAAGGATCTGGCCCAAAAAGGGTTGATCGACTTAATCTCATATGAAGGGGCCATCCTGACAGAGTGCGGTCGAAGACAGGTTCTCCGTACGGTCCGTCGGCGTCGACTTCTCGAATTCTTCTTTTGCCAGTCGTTGGGAGTCACCTGGAAAACACTGGAGAAAGACGCCTTCCAACTGGAGCCTTGTGCTTCTGACAGACTGATTGATTATATCGATGACTTTTTGAATCATCCTGAATATGACCCAGGTGATGCTCCCATTCCACAAAAGGATGGATCGATGCCTGAGCACCAGGTTCTGCGATTGACAGATGCTCCTGTTGGCAAGTCACTCAAGGTTGTCCGGATCGATTTGCAGGCTGCAGATTCGCTGAGATATCTCTCAGAAATTGGTGTTCTCGTCGACTCTGAAATTCTGATCCATCATATTTCATCCGAGGTCAGTGTGATCACGTTGGATACTTTTCAGGGGCGATGTGCGATTGGACATGATGTTGCAAGAGGGGTGCTTGTAAAGCCCTGCCACTAAGTTAATATCATCCCTGTTTTGATCTTGGCAGATCTTACTAATTAACCTAGGATTCAACACCCTTATCCCCTCTCTGGATGTATGGGGGATATGCATTGATTACACGGTTTTCGCTGCCTTTGTCGAAAGTTTTTAGACTAATCGACAGAACCAGTATTATTATCCAGTTGTGATCAAGCGGCAGCACTTCGCATGTCGATGCTAGAAGTGCTTGTCTTGTATGATTACGAGGGATACAGGATATAAAATCCATTGATTGCTTGAGGTCTATCTAAAGTCTTTCAAGCCGGCAGAATGCTGTAAAACTTTTTTTCGCTAAGATGTGTGATGAAACTGATTCGCTTGTTCATGATCGTTCTACTACTGCAACCCTGCCCGGTCTGCTGGGGACATGGATTTGCTGCGCAGGGAGAATCAGTTCAGCACGAATCCGGTGACTGCAAAGCTGTTTCCACAGCCTGTTTCTGTTGTGCTCGGTGGAATCAAAGACAGGGAGTCCAGCAGCAGTTGCCGCTGGATGAAGAACATGAATGTCCCTGTACGTGTCATGTTTCTGACGAAATATTTGCCTCTGTTGGGCCGGTAGTGCATCTGGAAAGTTGCACCCATCCGGTGACGTTGGTCGTTAATCTGGATCAGTCCTGCCACTTCGTAACTCATCTGAATGACGTAGCGAATGACACTTCACAGGCGGCTGTAATACTCCCGCTGCGCTTATAAATTTCTCTCGGGCTCGCTTGCCTACTGGCAGTAACGGTCACTAATTGTCCACAGCAATCTTGCTGACCGTCTCTTTGAATTCAATTCTGATTCAAATGATAACTGCTGCGCCTGTGTCTGTTTAAATCAGACTGCATTTCGCTGCTTCTGCGCGCAATTACAGGTCGAGCCCATTACCTCTTTTTGCAGATCAAAATCGCAGCATAATCAACAAACAGGTAAGGAAGTTTATAATATGAAGTCTCACACTTTTTTAAAACTGTTCAAAAATAATGGTATTCGTCTGCTGGCCGCAGGCACTCTTCTGGTTTCCATGTCGAATGTTTCCCCGGCTCAAAATACGCCCCGGGTGGCATCATTGAGCAAGGCGGAAGCATCACGTGCTTCCGCAGCGGAACAGAATAAATACACGTTTATCATGTTCTGGAAAGACCAGGATACAACCACCAAAAGCATGTGGAGCACACTGCAGCAGAATCTGTCCGACAAAAACACAGCGTCCGTTGTGGCGGTTAACACCGGCGATCCCCAGGAACGCAAGATTGTTGAACAGTATGGAGTCTCACGCGCGCCCATGCCGCTTACGCTGGCAGTTGCTCCCAATGGGGCGGTCACCGGTTCCTATGTGAAACAGATCAACGCTGACTATATTCAGCAGGCATTCGTATCCCCCGCCAAATCCCGGTGCATGTTGAATCTGCAGAACCGTAGAATGGTGCTACTGTGTGTGAATGCCTCAAATAGTACAGGAATTCCCAATGGGGTTCAGAATTTCCAATCGATGCCCTGTTACAAAAACGCGGTTGAAGTAATTACCGTCTCACAATCTGAGCCGACCGAACGCGACTTTTTGAATGAACTGAGAGTGCCTGACTCACAAAACTCGTCTGTCATTTTTATGGCACCTCCTGGTGTGATGGTCGGGAAGTTCAACAATAGTGTGACCAGCCAGCAGCTGATTGCCGAGCTGAAAAAAGCTGGAAAAAGCTGCGGCGTGGAAGGCTGCAAACACTGTAAATAAACCATTGCATCATATACTTTAAGGAGGTCTCTCATGACAATGAGAACAATAATCTGGAAAGAAATGAAAGAGCGTCCTACGGCGCTGATCGCCAGCCTGCTGGCAATCATTTTGAGTGTGACAGCGCTGGTAGCGATCCGCAACGTTACAATTTTCTCAGAACAGGAGGTTGCTGGTAAACTTGACGAACTGGGAGCGAACGTACTGATTCTCCCCGAAGGCGTCACACTGCAGGATTATTATGCTGCAGACATGCACAAGGAAACCATCCCAGAAGAACACGTGGCTGAACTGGCACTGGCGGGACTGACCGGAGTGGAAGCGATTACCCCCAAACTCTGTGTCCCCACCAAACTGGACGACCGCAACGTGATTCTGACGGGCATCCTGCCACAGTCCGAAATACAGAAGATGAATGCCTGGTCGGGAGGCGGCATGCTATTCAAAAAGCATGAAGGTTGTAAAGCTAAGATTAACGTGGCTGATGAAAATCTGGACGCTCCAGACTCCCTGGCAGAACGCAGGGCTCTGCAACACCTGAATCAATCTGAAGTTTTGCTTGGTTCTGATTTTGCCGCCAGTAAGGGACTGAAAGAAGGGGACCAGCTCCAACTTCTGGGGGAAACGTTTGAGGTACTCAGCGTGCTTCCCTCGACGGGGACCGTCGATGACAGTCGGGTGTTCGCCCACCTGCATACCGTGCAACGGCTGTCAGGAACAGGACCGGTTGTGAATATTATTGAAGTCATGGGCTGCTGCGAAGACGTCGCTAACGGATTGGTAGGGGAGTTGCAGTCATTACTGCCCGGTACCAAGGTGGTGACGATCGCCAATGTGGTCGAAACTCAGGTTTCGATTAACCGGATGATGACAAGTCTATCGTACCTGTTCCTTGTGATTCTGGTGGCCGTCGGTGGTGCGAGTATGGCGAGTGCAAGCTTTGCGAACGTCATAGAACGTCGTCGCGAAATCGGCACGCTGATGGCTCTGGGGGCCACGCCGAGATTCGTCACGCAGTTGTTCCTGGCAAAAGCGGCTCTGCTGGGCCTGGCCGGGGGGATTAGCGGTTATGTTTTGGGAAGTCTGATAGCAGTCTTTCTGGGACCTGTATTTGCGAGTGTAGCAGTGTTTCCAGTCCCGAGTCTGGCAATCGTTGCCTCTACGGTTGCGGTGCTGGTCACTCTGGCTGCCAGTTATTTTCCGGCGCGCCAGGCTTCCCGCCTCGATCCCTGTCTCTGTTTCAAGGAGGTATAACTAAATGTTAAAGTTAGAATCTGTTAAAAAAGTATATTGTAAGCAACAGCACGAAGTGGTCGCGCTAGACTCGACCTCTATTGAAATCGCGCGAGGTGAGTTCGCTGCGATCATCGGTCCCAGCGGGAGCGGAAAAACGACGCTGCTCTCCATGCTGGGGGCAATGTCGGCCCCTTCTGAAGGCCGCATTCTGCTCGACGACGTATCAATTTATGATTTGCCGATTGAGCAGCGCGCTGAAGTCAGACAGAATAAGATTGGATTTGTCTTCCAGACATTCAATCTGGTGCCTTATCTGACCGCGATTGAAAATGTTCAGGTCCCTATGATGCTGTCACAAAAGTTTAAAACAGAGCAACAGGAGCGGGCGGAGGAATTGCTGGGCACGGTTGGGCTGCAGGATAGACTGCATCATAAACCGAGTGAACTCAGTATTGGTCAGCAACAGCGCGTCGCACTGGCTCGCATGCTGGCCAACGACCCGTTGATCATCCTCGCTGATGAACCGACAGGGAACCTTGATCCGGAGACCCGTGATCAGGTTCTTGCTTTCCTGCGGCAATTCAACGAGGAAGGTCGCACGGTCATCATGGTAACACATGATTTGTCTGCTGCGGAGTGTGCCCGCAGAACTTTACGTCTTTCTGAAGGTCGCATCCAGGCAGGTTCAGACCAGAATCTGTTGAAAACAGCTTAAAGAAAGACTTTTATTGGACGGTCTATCTCGAGCTCTCTCTTACAAAGAGAGGGCTCGAGAATCGGCCAACGAGAACATCTCAAAATTATACGTTGGGATGGATTATGAGATTAGAATTATCAGGTTCAGGAGAACTGTGATGCATGGAATGCCGGAAAAGTTAATTAAACTCAGTAGCTTTGGATCACATTCAGTTAGATCATTTCGACTGATCCTGATTCCCACTCTACTTTTAACTTCCTGTGCCTCAGATCGTGGACAGATGACTGCCCATCAGGCTGGCTCAATAAAGGAAGACAGGCAGATGGTTGGCATCAAGGACAGCCAGTCACAGGCTGCACAGATAGCTGAATCTACTTCTGAAGTCGAAGTCAATAATTTTGCAGAAACGACACATGCCGAATCGAGAGAAAAATTGACTTTAACATCATACCATGAAGTTTTTGAAGGTAAAATCCCACCACCTGTACCACCGGCAGGAGGCCCGAACGTACCAGAAACAGATTCTTCGGAAAATCCATTAACACCAACCAGCCAGACGATGACGTTGGAGGAACTTGAACAGATAGCACTATCGAACAATCCCACCATGGCTCTGCAACGAGCGGAGATCGAGAAAGAACGGGGGAACTGGACCCAGGCAGGCCTCTATCCAAACCCAACCGTAGGGTATGTCAACTCCACAGCGAGCAGTAATGGTGATACGCAATCAAATGGTATTCTTGTGCAGCAGACATTTATTACAGCAGGGAAATTGGATAAAGCCCAGGCAACAGAAACTTATGGTATCCAAACGTCACAACTGCAGCTCGATGCTCAGCAGATGCGCGTCATCAATGATGTCAGGTTGCGCTACTATGATGTGCTGGGAGCACAGGAACAATTAAAACTGGTGAAAGAAATCGCCCAACTCTCACAACAGACACTGGATGCCGCTGAGAGACTCTATAAGGCTGGGCAAGTTCCGAGGACGGATATGTTGCAGGCGAAAGCGCAAAACGCCACAGTTCGTGCATCGCTGACGAATGCGCATACTGATTTCGAATCTGCCTGGCAGAAGCTCGCTGTAATCGTGGGCTGTCCGGAATTACCGGTCAGTCAGCTCATGCAACCGGAGGAAGATTTACCGGAATTTGATCTGGAGTCGGAATGGCAGCGTCTATTGTCCGAAAGTCCTCAGTTGCTCACGGCGGAAAGCCAAATCGGTGTCGCCCGCGGACAGCTTGCCAGTGCTGAAGCTGTCCCAGTTCCAGATGTGACTTTACAATTTGTTACTGATTACAATTCGATCGGAGACTACGCGACATTTAATACGCTGGTAGCACTTCCACTTCCTCTCTTCAATCGTAATCAAGGGGGCATCTATAATGCCGTTTCCGAAGTAAACCGATCCGAGCGCGAACTGGAACGGGTGCGTCTGGTATTGCGCGATCAGTTGATCTCCTCATATCGAGATTACATGTTGGCGCGGAACCAGGCAGAACAGATGCGAAAAGAAGTGCTGCCCGAACTCAGGGAAGCGCTGGAACTGATGATCAAAGGCTATGAGAAAGGACAATTCAGTTTTCTAGCCGTACTCAATGTACAACAGAGCAACTTCCAGTCAAACCTGGAGTACATTGATGCATTGAACCGGGCACATCGACTGGCTGTCGAAATATCAGGGCTGCAGATGACTGGAGGCCTGAACCCGGCGACGATCGGAACGGCAATTCAGGATGCGGGGGGCGGAGGAAGATTGCGTGCAGTTCAGCAGCAGTTACAGAAACAAAGCAACGCTAATTTGAGTAACTTTGCTCCTGCGGCACTATAGAGGTCCATCATCTCAATTAAGTATGAAGCAACTTTTGAACAACAAGGCTTTGATCTGAAGCAGGTCTTTTTCAGGACAGGAAACCTGGAGAAGGCGCTCGTTTCAGGCTCTGATCTCAATACTATGAGGAGATCGTCACATTGTATTTCTAAGGTTACAGTATTGATCTCCAATATCAGTCCGACTATACTTAAAATTAGTTAGGCAAACAGGGTTTTGTATGTACATGCAGCACACCATCAATATTTTAATGACCTTCCTGGCGATTATATGTCCCTATCTTCCTTGTAGGGACATATGTCTGGGGTCTTGTGTTGCTGCGCTGTCTGAATCGGTATCCGTTCAGGAAACTGCAAGTGCAACCTGTTGCCATCACAGAGATTCTGAAGAACAGGATCAGCATTCTGAGAACCAGGAACAAAGACCAGTCCAACCGAAGTGCCCTCAGGACGGTAATCAGCCGAATTGTTTTTGCGGGGGCGCCGTGATCGCTACTGTGGTTGACTGTCCCAGCCTGATCGATGCTGGCTCTTTCTCTGAATTTCTCGTCGTCGACCTCAATGACGTTGCCCACATGTCATTCAGGCTCGTCTGTCTGAGGCACACTGCTAATCGAGGCTGTCACTTCCCGCCGCTCTCTTCTGGGCGGGAAATCTGTCATCTTTCTGCCGCCTATCTGCTCTAAAGCGTCCGACACGAGCATCGTAGATTATCCGGAGTCCGTCGATTTTGATCGTCCGTGATTCCGGCTGAATTTGCGGTGATTTCTTGACTTCCGTGTCTGTTTCCAATCGCTTAAAAACCGTTTTATCAGGCTCCTGCTTCTCAACATATTGAGCAAGAAAGGACATCTCATGAGTCAATCTGTTATAGGCCGACCCTCTGTTAATCCAGATACGTCTTCTCCCGACACTCCAGCTCCAACTGATCAACGTCCCCACGGACTGGTCTGGAAGCTCGGACGCTGGTTTCTGGATGGGTTACCCACCATCATTGTCATGTCTGTATTAGTCGCCATCGGTTACTACGGACATACCCACCATTGGAAAATCCCGACGTTTGCAGAATTAACGGGACAGGCGAAGCTGGTATTCAAGGACTGGTGTGAAGAGCACGGGGTTCCCGAATCCAAGTGTGTGATCTGTAACCCTGACCTGATGCCTGCCAGCCCCGATTATGGCTGGTGTACCGAGCATGGTGTCAACAACTGCCCGTTGCACAATCCCGATGTCGCTGAACTGAAAAAGACACCGGTGATTACTAAGGCAACAATGCAACAAGCTGATCGTGCTCTCGCACTGCGGGAGCGACCAGACAATAATGCCGCCTGCAAGGTGTATCAGAAGCGAATCCAGTTTGCTTCCAACGAGGCGGTTCAACAGGCTGGCGTTGATGTAGAACTGGTCGACCAGGAATCTGTAACAGAGTGGGTATCGGGAACAGGAGAAATCCGCTATGACCCGACACGTCTGGCCAATCTTTCTTCACGCGTGCCGGGTACTGCGTGGCGGGTACTAAAAAATGTGGGAGACCAGGTTCAGGAAGGAGAAATCCTGGCGGTGGTTGACGCGGCGGAAGTAGGACTTCTCAAAGCGGATCTGGTAAAAGCGATAGTCGCTGAAAAACTGGCACGCAAAAACTTTGAACGTTTGAATGGACTAAAAGGGGCCATCGCAGGCAAAGACATCCTGGAAGCAGAGTCTATTCTAGCAAAGGAAGAGGCCGAAGTTCTGAGCGTCGAACAGGCTCTGGCTAATTTGGGGTTGTCGGTGGACGTTTCTTCGATTGCAAATCTCAGCAAGCAGGCCATGATCGACCGCCTGCGTTTCCTGGGTTTTCCCAACGAACTGGCAGAGCAGTTTCGATCACAGACCGCCTCAGCCAACCTGATCCCGGTTCGCAGCTCAATGAACGGTGTGATTACGGAGCGGAACGTCGTTTCCAGTGAGGTCGTCACTCCGGAGCGGACCCTGTTTGAAGTGGCTGATCCCAGTTGGATGTGGCTGATACTCAATGTTCCTCTGGAAGAGGCATCTTTGATCCAGGTCGGACAGCAGGTCCGATTTCAACCCAATGGAAGCCGTAAGGAAGTTACCGGGAACTTGAGCTGGATCAGTACTGCCGCTGATAAACAGACGCGGATGGTAAAGGTCAGGGCGGAAATCGATAATGCGGAAGGGCAGCTTCGCGATGAGACTTTTGGCGCGGGCCGGATCATTCTGAGACAGGAAAAACAGGCGGTCGTGATTCCCCGGAGTGCAGTGCACTGGGAGGGATGTTGTCAGGTGGTCTTTGTTCGAAATAAGCATTACTTCGACAGCCCGGAGAGCCCCAAAGTCTTTCAGCTGCGAAACGTTCGTACTGGATTCGTTAACGGCAATCGCGTGGAAATCATCGCCGGCTTACTTCCTGATGAAGTCGTCGTGACCCAGGGGAGCGACGTTTTGCGGGCACAACTTCTCAAGAACAGCCTCGGAGCAGGCTGTTGCGCTGAATAGAAGGGAATCGAAATCATATGCTCAACTGGCTGATTGATTTTTCACTGCGCCACCGTGCTCTGGTCATTTTGTGTACCGTGGTTTTTGCTGGCGTCGGAGTGATCTCACTGAGACACCTCGACATCGATGCGTTTCCCGACACGACGCCGGTGCTGATTCAGATCAATACGGTGGCACCGGCGCTTTCACCCGATGAGGTCGAACGGCAGATTACTTTCCCGGTCGAACAGGCAATCAGCGGTCTGCCTGGTCTACAGGATTTGCGTTCCATTTCGAAATTTGGCTTATCACAATTGGTCGTGATCTTTGAAGACGGAGTGGACATCTATTTTGCGCGGCAACTTATCAGTGAGCGGCTGAGTACAGTTCAGCTTCCAGAGGGAATCCAGCGACCGCAGATGGGACCGGTTTCGACCGGTCTGGGAGAAGTCTTCCACTATGTTCTGACCTACGAAGGAGTCGATTTTTCCCGTCTACCGAACGAAGAACGGGTCAAACGTCTGACCGAACTGCGAACGCTACATGACTGGGTCGTAAAACCTCAGTTGCGTTCCGTGCCGGGAGTTGCCGAGGTCAACAGTTGGGGGGGCTATGAGAAGCAGTACCAGGTACGCCTCGATCCGGATCAGATCATCAAACACGAACTGACCTTTGACCAGGTGGCCCAGGCCCTCCGCGAAAACAACCAGAATGTCGGCGGAGGGACGATTACCGATCGCAGCCAGATGCTGCTGGTCCATGGGGTGGGACGGACCGTCAATCTGGAACAGATTGAAAATGTGGTCATCACGTCTCGTGACGGAGTTCCAATTCGGGTCAAAGATGTGGCGGATGTGCAGATAGGGCATGAAATTCGTCGTGGAACGGTGACCGCCAATGGCCGGGGAGAAGCAGTATTGGGACTCGGTTTCATGTTGATGGGGGAAAACAGCCATGAGGTAACTCACGCTCTGAAAACCAGACTGGAAGAAATCCGGGAGACACTGCCCGCGGGCGTGGAAATTCAGACTGTCTACGACCGTACCGAACTGGTGGACCACGTGATAGACACCGTGCAGAAGAACCTGTTCGAAGGAGGTCTGCTCGTAGTTGCGGTGCTGTTTATATTTCTGGGGAACCTGCGAGCCGGTCTGATTGTGGCCCTGGCAATTCCTCTTTCGATGCTGTTTGCCTTTTCGGGCATGTTGAAGTTCGGCATCGCAGCGAGCCTGCTCAGCCTGGGTGCAATTGACTTCGGTCTGGTTGTAGACAGTTCCGTGGTGATGATTGAAAACTGTGTCCGCTGTCTGGCACACGGCGCCGATGGTCGCAGTCGACTGGAGATTATCCGGGATGCTGCCATCGAAGTCCGCAAGCCTACCATGTTCGGCGAGCTGATCATCATGATCGTCTACCTGCCAATTCTGACGCTGGAAGGAGTCGAGGGGAAACTGTTCCGTCCCATGGCACTGACAGTCATAATGGCCCTGGCGGGGTCAATGGTGCTCTCACTGACGTTGATGCCTGTGCTCGCCAGCCTATTCCTCCCGAAAAATCTCAAGGAAAAAGAACCACTGCTGATCCGGGTGCTGAAATGGCTGTATGCACCAGTGCTGCGGTTCACCATGCACCACAAAGCAGCGGTGATCGGTTTTGCGCTCACGATCCTGTTTGTGGCTTTTGGCTTGATCGCCCCGAATCTGGGGACTGAATTTGTCCCGCGCCTGTCGGAAGGGGCAGTGGTGATCAATGTAGTTCGTCTGGCGGGAACCGACCTGGAAGAAACGATCCGCTATAACACCCGGATGGAGAAAGTTCTGCTGGAGAAGTTTCCAGACGAGATCGTGCACGTCTGGAGTCGCGTCGGGATGGCGGAAGTTGCCACGGACCCCATGGGGACGGAACTGACCGACCTGTTCGTCACACTGCGTCCCCGAAGTGAGTGGACGCGCGCCGACACGCAGGAAGAACTGACGGTTGAGATTCAGGAAGAACTCCGCGATCTGCCTGGCCCGCGTCTGGCGATGACCCAGCCCATCGAAATGCGGATGAATGAAATGATCTCCGGGGTCCGTTCAGACGTGGCTGCGATTCTCTACGGGGACGACCTTGACCTGATGGTCTCCAAAGCCTCTGAAATTGAGAAGGTGCTCAAATCAATCGAGGGGGCTGCCGACGTAAAAGTGGAACAGGTCACTGGTCAGCCAGTGCTGGAAATTAACATCGACCAGGATGAAATCGCCCGTTATGGCATTCCGGCACGGACCGTACTCGACCTGGTGGAATCACTGGGCAGCAAGCATGTAGGAGAAGTCTATGAAGGACAACTGCGATTCCCGCTGATCATCCGGCTTCCTGAGCAGGCACGGACCGACCCTGACGCTATCGGATCGATCCTGGTAGCCACTCCTCAGGGAGAGCAGATTCCCCTGTCGCGACTCGCTGACATTGAGATCGTAGAAGGCCCGAATACCATCAAGCGGGAATGGTATCAAAGGCGGATTACGATCGAGGCAAATGTCCGCGGTCGCGATATGGGGAGCTTTGTTGCTGAAGCGCAGCGTAAAGTCGACGAACAGGTAACCCTGCCTGCCGGGCGTTACCATGTCGAATGGGGAGGCCAGTTCGAGAATCTGCAGCGTGCCCAGGCCCGGCTGATGATTGTCGTCCCGGTCGCGATGTTGTTGATCTTCGGTCTGCTGTACATGACTTACAATAACTTTATCGATTCGATTCGCGTCTTTACCGGCGTACCGTTCGCCTGGATCGGGGGGATCTTCGCTCTCTGGATAAGAGACATGCCGTTTTCGATTTCCGCGGCCGTGGGTTTCATCGCCCTCTCCGGTGTCGCGGTACTGGATGACATGCTTCTGGTCTCAACCATCCGTCGACTGCGTCGCAGAGGCAGTTCGCTCAATGAAGCTGTCGAGGAGGCAGCCATGACCCGTCTGCGCCCGATCCTGATGACTACGCTGGTGGCCAGCCTCGGCTTCTTCCCCATGGCCTTCAATACCGGTATGGGAGCAGAAGTGCAACGGCCCCTGGCCACGGTCGTGATTGGTGGCGTCTGCAGTGCCACGATTATGAGTCTGCTCGTTTTACGTGTGCTGTACGTGGTCTTCAATCTGCCCGGCAGTCGCAACGAGGATGAGGGAGACGATGACAATACTACAGAACCAACGCAACCGAACAATCCGGATTCCAGGCAAGTGCCGGAAACGGCTTCGGTTTAATTTTACTGGTCAATGTACCATCAAAGGAGAAAAAATGACTGACGTATTATGGACTCGGTGTCTGGCAATCCCAGCGATTGTGTGTGGACTTCTGGTGATCACGGGGTGTGCGAAAAGTGGAGAGGAAGCCGCTCCCGTGGCCAAGGCCGAAGAAGAACATCATGAGCATGACGAAGAAGGGCACGATCATGAACACGAATACAGAGAAGAGGGGCATAACCTGCACGGTTTCTGGTGTGCTGAGCACGGCATTCCCGAAGAAATCTGCGCCCAGTGTAATACCAAACTCGCCGCTGATTTCCAGAAGAAGGGGGATTGGTGTGAAGAGCATAAACGTCCCGATTCGCAGTGTTTCATCCATCATCCAGAACTGGAAGAAAAATTCATTGCCCAATATGAAGTTAAGTTCGGAAAAAAGCCGCCTGCTCGTACGGAGAAATGAGATCCGCCCGCAGACGAACGCGAAAGCGCTTCAGCGGTGCAGTCGGGTAACCCACTACATCACAGGTGGGTTACCTGTTCCGTTTTGTGCTGTTGCACTGCTATTGTGCGCTTTGAGCCCAGGCTGTCAGAATGCAGCTTCAGATCTTTCACTATCCAGTTTGCTGGAGGTTACTGATTCGGATTTTCAGCAGAGGGTCCTTAAGGCTGACCAGCCAGTGCTGGTGGAGTTCTGGGCTCCCTGGTGCCGCCCCTGCGTTGAGATGGTCCCCATCCTGGAACAGGTCTCAGAGCAATTTGCGGGGCGCGTTAAGATCCTCAGAATTCGCATCGACGATAACCCGGCCACTGCTGCTAAATATGAAATTGATGCGCCTCCCGCATTCCTTCTGTTTCACCAGGGAATGGTCTTCAAGCGTCGACTCGGCAAACAAAGCGAAGCACAGTTGACCGAACTCATATCGTCGATCTTATCAAAAGAAATTTCCGAATAACTGCAGAGTTATTGAATCATTTCTTTTCTGTTAATGATCTGCTGGGTAAGAACGTAAATGTTATAGAGGATCAATTGACACTGAAAATCCACGCTAAGAGCGTGGTCCGAAGAGGATGATTAATGTTCCGAAGATGCAAATAGTGGCTCCTAATGCATCCCAGCGATCCGGCTGAGTCTTCTCAACAACCCAGAGCCAGAGCAGCGACGACACGATATAGATGCCTCCGTAGGCGGCATAAGCTCTGCCTGCGTGAGACGAATCAATTCTGGTGAGAGCGTATGCAAAAACGCCAGCGATAACATTCCAGGTATTATCCAGAATTGACTTTTTGATTGCCGAATCCAGACCCAGAATGCAAAGCATCCTCCGATTTCAGCGAAAGCAGCCAGCAGGTACCAGATAATCGATTTCATGCTGCCAAGTATATCTCATCCAGATTGTGAAATATAGAGATCTCATTTGCAGGCGTTCTGCCCGTGTCATGATTATCTCTGTAATTCGGGCCCATTCCAGTCAGTGTTATCGCTCGGTTTTCCTGATGGGGAGCGACGTTGCTGACACTCTCGTGTAAATGGATGTCTTCTTCAGTTGAAGAGTAAGATTGTTTCGCCTATTATATTCGGACAATCGCATATTCGAACAAAGCTACGTGAAGCGGTAAAACCATGCTCGATACACAACCGGCAGCAGAAATGCTGAAAGCCTTTTCACATCCCACAAGACTGTCCATCCTGCAGGAATTGCTGGCAGGCCCCAAATGTGTGTCGGACATGGAAGAACTTCTGCCGGCTCGACAGGCTAATATATCACAACATCTGGGTGTGCTGCGGCATGCAAAATTGGTTGATTATGCCCAGGACGGGGCACTCCGCTGCTATTACCTGTCTCGTCCCCGACTCGTTAAAGACATGCTAGTGTTAGTGGGCCGTGATGAGCCCGTTGTGAAACGCACTCCAGAAGAGATCCAAGCTCACAAAGCACGACTGGAAAAAGCCCGCCAGCGGGAAAAACGCGCGAAGTTACCAGGCACCTCTCGTCAACAGGCAGTCCAATGAGAGAGCTGGTCTATCTGGACTTCAATGCGACGACGCCCCTGGCGGATCAGGTCGTCGAGGCGATGGAGCCTTATCTGCGCGAAGCATATGGTAATCCATCCAGTCTGCATTGGTCAGGTGTCCCCGCCCGTGATGCGATTGAAACAGCCCGATCACAGGTCGCCTCACTGTTATGCTGTGATGCGACGGAAATTGTGTTTACCTCCGGCGGGAGTGAATCTAACAATCAGGCCCTGAAAGGGATTTATTTCACGAAACGGTCAGCAACTCCGGTTCCGCACTTTATCTTCAGCCAGATCGAACACCCGACGATCCGGGAGCCCTGTCGGTTTCTGCAGTCCCTGGGAGCCGAACTGACCTGTGTACCCGTAGATGGTCAGGGGCTGGTCGATCCTGCAGAGGTACGACGTGCGATCCGGAAAAACACGGTTCTGATTTCAATCATGCACGCGAACAACGAAGTCGGCACCATCCAGCCACTTGAGGAGATTGCAGCGATCGCCAGGGAAAACGAAATCCCCTGTCATACAGACGCAGCTCAGTCGGTAGGTAAGATTCCGGTCGACCTGGATGCACTGGGCGTCGATTTACTGACAGTCGCTAGCCACAAGCTCTATGGACCTAAAGGTGTGGGGGCGCTGTACGTACGCGAGGGGTTAGAGCTGGAGCCACTCGTGCATGGAGCAGGGCAAGAAGCTGCGCGCCGAGCCGGGACAGAAAATATTCTGGAGATTGTCGGGCTGGGAGCCGCCTGTGCTCTCGCGCAGCAGACACTGAAGCAGACGGAGACCCGGGAACTCCGCGATAGTTTCTGGCAGAAACTGAAATCAATATTCGGTGAAGATGTTGTGCTGAATGGGCATCCGGAACTCCGGCTGCCGAACACACTTAACGTCAGTTTTCCCGACCATATCGGCGGAGAAATTTTGGCTCGTCTGCCCTGGCTGGCTGCCTCAACCGGTTCAGCCTGTCATGCAGGCAGCGTAGAGATCAGCCCGGTGCTGGCGGCGATGGGAGTCTCACAAGAGATTGGTCTGGGGACAGTCCGTTTCAGCCTGGGACGCACGACTACCCGATCTGAAATCGACCAGGTCCTGCAAGGACTGATCCAGATCATAGGAAAGAGTACAGAACAGAAGATGTAGACCTGTTTTTACAACGATTAATAAGAAAGTTTGAGGAACACAATGAATGCTTTGAAACCGTTACTTTTGATTTTTGTCACTGCAGGATTGCTGGTGAGCACCCTGAACGGCGCGGAGCCTACCAAAGATTCGCTGGCGACGGTTAAAAAAAATGTGGAAAACGACAAAGCAGTCCTGGTGGATGTGCGCGAGAAAGGTGAGTGGGACAACGGTCATATCGCAGGTGCGACGTTTCTGCCACTCAGTGAGTTGCGTAATGGAATCTCTAAGTCAGTACTGGCAAAACGGATTTCCAAAGATCAAGTCATCTATACCCACTGTGCCGTCGGGATTCGCTCCTGCAGAGCAGCGGACTACCTGTTGAAACACGGCTACGACGTGCGGCCACTCAAACCTGGCTATAAGGATCTGGTTGCGGCCGGATTCAAGAAGGCCAAAGAATAACCGGTCTGATAAATCAATTCGAGGAGACTGTCATGGCAAGCTATCTGATCATTCTCAACGGGCCACCCTACGGCAACGAGTATTCTTACAATGGTCTCCGGCTTGCCGGCAGTCTCGTTCGGAAGGCGGGAAACGAGGTGAAAGTCTTTCTCCTGGGAGATGCTGCAGCGTGTGCCAGGTCAGGGCAGAAGGTCCCGCAGGGATACTACAATCTGGAGCTCATGTTGCAGCAGTTTCATAAGCACGGAGGAGAAGTGGGAGTCTGTGCATCCTGCATGGATGCACGGGCAGTCACCGAGGATGAACTCATCGAGGGCTGCCATCGCAGTAGTCTGGACGAACTGACGAACTGGACCATGGACGCCGACAAGGTACTCGTTTTCTAAGTCAGCACAATGTGTTTTTAACAGTCTCCCTTCAGAAATTCGAAGCTCATCTGGATCCTATCTCTCAGCGAGTCAATTAATGGATGATGTAGAGCCTACAATAGTGGTCATCGTCAGACTGGCCTGTTTCCTGTCGATCCTGATCGGGATGGCGTTCTGGGAACTGTATCTCCCTCGTCGAAAGCTGGTGGCCGGCAAGCCCTGGCGCTGGACCAGCAATCTGAGTCTGGTGGTTCTGAATGGAATGCTGGTTCGAATCCTCATACCCGTCACAGCTGTCGCGGCAGCGGTGTACACCGGCGCCCAAGAATACGGCCTGTTTCACATCCTCGACTGGCCGCTCTGGCTGGAGGTTTTACTGGCCGTGGTCGTCTTCGATCTGGCAATCTATCTCCAGCACGTGATGTTCCACGCCGTGCCCCTGTTCTGGCGGCTGCACATGGTACATCATGCGGATCTGGACTTTGATGTGACCACCGGACTTCGATTCCATACCCTGGAAATTCTGCTCTCGTCCCTGATTAAATTGTCCGTAGTACTGGTGCTCGGCCCACCCGTCATTGCGGTGGTTGCCTTTGAGGTTCTGCTCAATGCAACCAGTATGTTCAATCACAGTAATATAGAATTACCGGAACAGTTCGATCGGTTGTTGAGGTGGTTCGTCGTTACTCCCGACATGCATCGTGTGCATCATTCAGTGATCTATCGAGAGACTAACAGTAACTTCGGCTTCAATCTGCCCTGGTGGGATTACCTGTTGGGAACATATCGTCACCAACCGCAAGAGGGCCATGAACTGATGAAAATCGGTGTGAAGACCTTCACCGATGAAAGGCAGGTTAATCGGCTGCTAGGCATGTTGCTTCTGCCGTTCCACCGTGGTAAGTCAGGCATGTTACACACAGACAAGACCGGACACAGTCAACCGGCTGGTGAAAGGAACTCGGAACGTGATTTGTCGGATGATATTTTCGGTGGTGACCTTGATGATGGGGACTCTTAGTTGAGCTGAAAGGGGAATGGAACGGCCGCGAGGCGAAATTTGAAAGAAGCCGTAGGGGATCACCCGGGATGAAAAATATGAATCGCATCCGAGGTGTCGGTTGGTTGGTAAGAGACCATGGGACTCGAAGCCCGCTGTCATCCAGATCGAATCAGTGTAGATGAGATGGGTGTGGGAGGAAGGAGTAAATGGCTTTCCAATTGAAGCTGAAACATTTTTACTGCTGAATGCAGATGTGTTTTGTAATGTAGTAAAATGTAGTTAATCCAACTGAATTTGCCTGAAATGAACTGGATTTCACTAGATCGTGAAACACTGAGTTTCTTCAATCAATACTCTGATTCAGGGGTGAAAGGTCGTTTTTAGAGAAAGCTTAATTCTTATCATCGGCGAGAATAATCACCACATGTGGTTGACGCTGCTGCGCTGCTGCCGATACTGCGGACGTAGCAGAAAGCAGAAGCAGTGTAAGACAACAGATCAGAGTGACAGAATGCCTGCGCATGGGGTTCCTCAGGAATACGTCTCTAAAGGAGAGGGAACGCGTTAATGAGTTCTATTAATAAACTACCCGATCAACAGACGAAAGGGAATGGACCGTTTGATCGAAGTCCCCTGTCAGCCATTGCGGATTGTATGCCAGAGGCTTCTTCTCCCCGGATTTGACCGCTTTGAGTGCAGTCCGTTTTTCCGATATCAGCGGGTCATCCACTGTTTTCAAATATCAACCATTGACTTAGTGTCCTTACCACACTACCATGTGTGTATATTAAACACTATCTGTTTAATTATCAGAAATCCGGGCCAGCTGTTCGAGACACTTTTTCAATCACAGTGTTCAGCAGGGGGAGACGTATCATGATCGGTATTAAAACAGTTCGACAGGGTGAGCGGGTTGCGGTCTGGGATTTTAAGGGACGGGTGGAGTACATTGACGGTCCGCGGCGGATGATTCTGTTTCGCAAGACGATTGAGTCGCTCAGGCAGTACAGTGCAGGAGCGGACGAATATCTCTCGATTGAATTTGTCGACGGGCATTGTGAACACCAGCGTGGGCCGACGTCGGTCTGGTACGATCCGGTCGAACATCTGGCGATCAAGGTGATGGATTCGCTGGAACTTGATTCTCACGAAGCGATCGTGGTTTATCGCAGGTCCGGGGAGGCCGTGCAGCGACGCGTAGAACGGGGGCCGATGCTGTTTGTCCCGCAGGAAAACGAATGGTTGCACGAGTTTCGCTGGCATGGAGCCGATCCCCAGACGCCGACGCATAAGGTGCCCCGGGCACTCAGCTTTCACAAGCTGCGGGTGATTCCCGATCAGACCTATTACCTGGTCGACGATGTGCGGACTTCCGATGATGCCTTGCTGACCGTCAAGCTGATGATCTTTTTCGAGCTGTCCGACATTGAAAAGATGCTGGACCAGACGCATGATCCGATTGCTGACTTTATCAATGCAGTGACAGCTGACGTCGTCGATTTCGCCGGGACGCGTTCCTTTGAAGCCTTTAAACGGGATACCGAGCAGTTAAACGAACTGGAGTCGTACCAGAATCTGCTGTCCCGGGCGAACCGCATTGGTTACCAGATCAATAAGGTCGTCTACCGTGGATACACGGCTGGCGAGACGCTGCAGGCGATGCACGACAGTGCGATCGAAGCCCGAACGCGGCTCAAGCTGGATGCAGAGACGGAAATCCAGGCCCAGGAACTGGCGGATGTGCAACTGGCCCGCGAAGCGATTCGGGCGGAAAAGCGTCAGGAAATGGAAGCCCGGCAAACCGAACACGACATTCACCTGCAGCGACTGCAACACGATGAGGAGATTCATCAGCAACAGGAAATACAGCACGTCGAAGAAGAGACTCGACGTCGGGTTAACCAGATTGAACTGGAACACCAGCAGGCGAAGAACCAGGAACAGAGCCGGTACCTGGGCACGATGCGTGAAATGCAGATCGACCTCACGCGGTACCTGGTGGCCCAGTATCAGAATCCGGATCGCTTGATTCGGATCAGTGGTGATAAGGATCCCAGCCTGCATTTACATGAGGAGTCTTAGCTCTCAAAGAATAAGGGGCAGGTCCCGGATTTTCGAGACCTGCCCCGTTGATATTAATCAACTTCGATTACTCTTCCTCACCCGATGTCATATCTAGTGGCGGGGGAGTATCTCCGGTTCCGGAGGTGCGTCCTTGCGGAAGGTCAGCCAGGCCGGCTCGGGGAGCCAGCGGGCTTTATGAGCGCTGATCAGGAAAGCGAGAATCAGGGCGGCGGCTGACCAGATGAAGGCGATCACCGCTTCTCGGCTGAGATATTGGATCGCCAGACGAAACGCGAAGGTCGCACTTGTATAGAGCAGGATGCCGACCGTGGCGGCGAAGGAGAACTTGAACCAGCGACTGGACCAGAGCCGGGCGATCAACAGACACCCCACGGCCCAGAAGCCGACATAGGAGAGACGCCAGATCAGCGGAATTTCCGCAGCACGTTCATTTAGGATGACCACAACGGAAACCAGGGGAATCAACAATGCGCTGGCACATTGCAGGACGCGACTGAAATCGTCTTTCATGGTCAGCCCCAGGACCAGCATTGAGAGCCAGAGCAGATGGAAACAGGCCGTAAAACGATACTCGGCGAGAATCGAATCGGGAATCAGATACCAGATCCCCAGCGTCGCAGCGATGACGCCGGCGGTGCAGATGCCCGAAGAACGTCGGCGGAGGCCCAGCCCCAGCATCAGCGCACCGTCCAAAAGGAGCGGCCAGGGAGTCGGTTCAATCAAGGTCCGCGTTCCCAGGGTCTGCGGGCCAACAATGGTAAACAGGGCCAGAACTCCGACTCCGCCCCAGATCGCATCCGGGACGCGTCGCACGACCGCCCAGAGATAGAAGCCGACCAGCATCCACGCTGCCAGCCAGATTGGAGAACCAATCGCGTCGGTGACTTTGAAGAGAAATCCGGTGTGTACCGGTCCTCCCGACATCGGCATGGCCAGCAGAAGGAGCAGCGGTGCCAGGCGAACCAGTCCCGCCTGAAAGACTTTGTTACGGGTCGAAATCGCCCCTTCGAGCAGCAGTATGAGCAGCACGAATCCCAGCGGAATCAGGAAGTAAAACCCCCACAGGGTATCAAAGGAGATCAGGCGGGGGCCACTGATCGGTTTGATCCACATCGGCCCAGCAGGTCCGAAGGTCAAGCAGAGGATGAACGAACGAAAGGCAACGCAGGCGGCGATCATGCCGAAAGCGATCCAGGGAAACCAGGGCCAGCCCCAGGGGGTGCCGTTGGACTTCACATAAGAAACGCCTCCGCGGATGGCGGGCCACAGACAGAGAAAGAGGACCGACGCGACGACCGGGAACAGAAACAGGGTCCATTCCAGTTCGGCGGGCGAACGGGGATGCATTTCGGGAGAACACCACCAGGGTGCCGCATAGAACAGCGCCAGGAAGAGGTGATACGGAATCCGGTAACGAACTCCCAGGCGAATGCCGGCGCCCCAGAGAACGGCTTCGGAAAGCAGTGCCGAGAACAGAAAGCCGCCGCACATCAGCAGCAGGCCCTGATCCTGGGAAACGCGGGAGAACAGGTCATCCATGCTGACCGAGACACCGAGAAACAACAGCAGCAGGAGCAGCAGAATCGAACGGGCGTCCTCCCAGACTTTGCCCCAGCGTACGATCAGCACTCCAATTCCCGCCAGCAACAGGGTATACCCGGCCAGCACGCCCATCATAATCCAGCAGTTGATGGAACCGATCTCAATGGTTCCGTAAGCAGACCGCACGGCGAACAACATCAGCACGGCACTAATCACGTAGAACGGATTGTGGTTGTAGATGTAACGCAGGACCGAGCGGTGAGAAGCAGACGCAGACATAACAGCCTCCTCTCATCAAGAAATGAAGAAAGATAAAGCCCCAGAACTGGGAATAAAAAGACAGGTTCGCTGTTAAAGAGACTGCATTGTAACATATTTATTTGAACAGTTATAGAAATTTCTGAGGTGGGCCATTAAATCTGAATTTTGTGAGACTTCTCTCTGGACAATCTCCGTCGGGCCGAAATGTTCGTGGTGGAAATCCGTGCTTGACCCCGCGGGGAATTGCGATATTAATAGGGGACGCGAACATTTCCAGGAGCGGGCCTTACGAACGGAGAGGGAATGACTACAGTCAACCAGAGGCTCCCCTGCTCTTTAGAGATTGAGAATCCGCGGCAGCGCCCCGACCAACGAGAAGTATTGCATCCCGACCTGGAACGCATCCTCTCTTTCTGCCGAAAACGCACTCGATTCATTGCACATAAAACAACATCACTCCCGCTGAATTCGACGCTCACGCAACTCGGCGAACAGGCCATCCAGTCTGCGATGGAAGTGCTTAATCCTCAGCTGAAATCGCTGGCCAAAGAGTATGCGGACGGTTCTGGCTCCCGTCGAAACGTGATCTGCGAGGAACTCTTTCACCAGTTAGTAACCCGGACGAAACCGGTGCGAACGCAAGCCGAACTGGTAAAGCATGTCTGCGATGATTTGACGAACCAGTCGTGTAACCGGATCTTTCCTCGCCAGTTCCACAAACATGGGAATCCGAACTGCCTGGGTCGTGCGTTGATCCTGCTCGCTTTCGCCCGTCTGGCGGGAGCCCCTGTCCTGGGAGCGACGCCTCTGATCTCCGGATCTGAAATCGCGATCCGCCATGATGCGCGGGTAGCCCGCGGGATTCTCAGACGGGCAGATCGACAGCAAGTGAGACTCAAACCGGAGCTGAAAACGTTTCTGGAGTTCATGACAGCCCGTCCTGGCATCGATCGACTCCGACCGCCGATGTTTCACATGGGGATTCTGATGCAGACCAGCGCCAAGCGTTGGACGCTGATCGATCCCCATGCAAAAGTCACCGGCATCTACCGGAACCAGCGGCTGATCTGTGAGTTTCAAGATCAAAGCCTCTTCCAACCTGAGCAGGTGTTTGATGCTGATTTTCGTGTCGAAGCCGATCTCAAATGCAGTCAGCAGTTGTGGCGACTGAAGTCTATCACCGAATTTCTCGGGGAGTTGCAGACTTTCAGCGAAACTGATCATCTCAATGTGAGTGAAGTTCTGGTTTTCCTGGCCGAATCGAATCTGCCGGAGTATCTGCTCAGCGATGACTGGAATCTCCCCCGTGAAGAGAAAGCGAACATCGCCGCCCAGATGCGGGGCAGCGCAGCCCCGGTCGTTGATCCCCGGTTGCTGGAAACGCTGTCACTCGGGAATTGTGCAGAGCCCCTGAGGAATCGCATGCAGGCTTTGCTGAACTGGTTTCTTCTGCTGGACAGCGGAAAAGAACTGGTCGGGCTGCTGGCGTTTGCGGTTTCTGAGGGTTCAGAGTCCTTACGTCGGGAGATGTTGGCACAGTCAATCAAGGAGCTGCTGGAGGAATTGATCGCCCGCCTGCATGGGTTCCTGTTCAACACAGCATCACTCAGCAACGAACGCGGCTTGTTACATCCGGTGCTGGAACTGTATCAGCCGGAATTCCGCGTGGGCGTGGAACTGGTTTCGCATGTGAATGCGGTCACCCTGCGTTCCGAGGCGATTCCCGAAGTTTTGTCCCGCGTCTGTCCGGGCCAGACGATCCAGATTTCACACGCGACGGAGATTCTCCGCAATCAGCAACACTACATTACCGCTTCGTCGCGTCGGACTTTTCAAACGTTAACCGCTGCCGAATTTCAGTCGGAACGACTTCAGGATATTTTACAGCGGATCTCTCAGAAACTTTTCCTCACTTCCGAAAGCAGGAGCACTCATGATTCAGAATAAAAACGATTTTCTGGAAAGCGAAGCACGACAGGTGCGGGTCAGACTAAACAAAACAGGCGGCGACATTCCGGGATGCAGAAACCATTATCTGCTGGAAGCAATTCCGGGAATGCAGCCGGTCGTGGAGCAGGTGATCCGGGAATTTATTGACGAAACCAGAAACAGTGTGGAGTTCGCCCACGCTCAACAGGAACTGGAACTCATCCAGTATGAAGCGGACGGATTCAACCGACTCGTCAAACAATATGCAGACCAGCCCCGCATGCAGACCGCTTTGAACGTGGCTTTTGAGATCTGGAATAATTCGCCCGGTCCCGAAGAACGCCTGCGGCAGATCGTGGATCACGCCGACAGTATTGCTCCGTCGGGCAGCGAATCGTTTACCAGTTGTCAGGCCCCGACTTAACGGATTTCCCGGAGAATTATGTTGCAACGCGCGTCAAACTGGTATAATCCACACATCAAACCCGGCTTATGTTTTATTTGATGAGGCTGAGTATGGATGAATTTCAGATGAACCGTCGGCAGGCCATGATTGCGAGTGGCCTGGGAACACTGAGTCTCGGCATGCCGGGCGTGGTGATGGGGAGCGATAAGCTGGATGCGGCGGGGAAAGCGGTCGCGGCGGAGAAGTCGTGTATCTTCATCCTGCTGTGTGGCGGGCCGAGCCACATCGATACCTGGGATATGAAGCCGGACGCTCCCCTCGATTATCGCGGGCCTTATATGCCCATCGAAACCAAAGTGCCGGGCATGCGGATCAACGAGATGCACACCGAGCTGGCCAAAGTGACCGACCAGTTCACCCTGATTAATTCGATGTCGCATCCGGGCGCGATCAGCAATCACTTTGACGCGATGCATAACCTGCTCAGTGGGCAGTCGGAAAAACGGGTACAGCAGGGAGCCGCGAACGAGCAGCCTTACCTCGGTTCATTCGTCGCCAAGTTCAAGCCGAGCAAACGCAACTTCGTTTCCAATGCGTGGCTCATCAAATGCGTGGGACCACCTGTGTTCTGTGCGCCGAATATCGGCATCGGTGGTTACCTGGGTTCGGCCTATGCCCCGGTGTTCGTCGGTTCGGCGAACAATCATCCGGCGATGAAAGACTTCAAGCCGCCCGAAATTTATAATCCCTATGACGAACAGCGGTTTGAGGAGCGGAAGACCCTGCTCCGCGGACTGGAATCGACGCGACTTGATAAAGATCAGAAAGTCAAAGACTGGTCGGACCTGAGAGAGAAGACCTACGATGCCTTAACGCGGGCCGAGGGCCGACGTGCGTTTAACATGCATGAGGAACCGGACAAAGTTCGCGAGCAGTACGGCATGCATCCCCTGGGACAGAACCTGCTGCTGGCCCGCCGGATGGTGGAATCGGGAGTCCGCTTCGTCACCGTCAACGGCTGGGCCGGTCAAGCCGACCATGACAAGCAGGGACCGCCCAGCAGCAGTTGGGACATGCATGGCGGAAATATGGGGATGGGGAATGCGTTCGGCAACGGTTCCTACGGCATGGGCTTCTGTCTGCCCCGGCTGGACCAGGCGCTGGCCGCGTTACTCACAGACCTCAAGGAACGGGGCATGCTGGATAACACGCTGGTCGTCGTCACTGGTGAGTTCGGCCGTACGCCCTACGTATTGAAACAGGATCCCCCGGGACGCCAGCACTGGCCGAAGTGCTTCTCCTCGATCCTGGCCGGCGCCGGCATTAAAGGGGGACAGGTCTATGGAAAGACAAACAAGTATGGTGAATATCCCACCCACAAACCGGTCCGCCCCGAAGAACTGGCGGCGACGATCTATCACGCACTGGACATCCCGATCAACAACCCACAGGATCCGACAGGGTTGTTGCGGACCCTGACCACAGGGAAGCCGATCATGGAACTGTTCGGGTAAACTGAGGAGTCACTGAATGCGTGCCCGCATCAATGGTACGGAGATCTATTTTGATGTCGATGGGATGGGGCTCGTGCCTGGCGAAGACCGGATGGTCGAGCGTCCGGTGCTGTTTCTACTGCATGGCGGGCCGGGCAGCGATCATTCCAGTTTCAAATCGAATTCGGCAGCGCTGCGTGATACCGCGCAACTGGTGTTTGTCGACCATCGTGGTTCCGGACGAAGTTCTCCGGCTGATCCCAGGACATACACGCTCGACCAGAACATCGATGACCTGGATGCCCTGCGTGCACACCTGGGTCTGGAGCGGATCTCCGTCCTGGGTTCGTCGTATGGAGGGATGGTCGCGCAGGGCTATGCCATTCGATATCCGGAGCGTGTGGCGAACCTGATTCTTGTTGCCACTGCCCCCAGTTTTCGCTTCATGGAAGATGCCCGGCAGATCGTCAATGAGCGAGGTACTGCGGATCAGCAACGTGTCTGCCAGTGGTTGTGGGAGGGCACATTCGAATCACAGGAACAGGTCTACGAGTATTACAAAACTATGGGCCCCCTGTATTCCACCCGTTTCGACACCGAGAAGCTGGACAAAGGCTGGCCGCGCAGTATCCGCAACTTCGAACAGCTGAATCTCGGCTTCACCACGTTCCTGCAAACATTCGACTTGATTGAGCAGTTGCCTTCTATAAGCTGTCCCACTCTGGTGCTGGGAGGCGCACACGACTGGATCTGTCCGCCCCGGCATTCGGAGCTGATCGCGGAGCGAATTCCCCGCGCGCATTTGAAGATTTTCGCGAACAGTTCCCATGCGATTGCTGACGATGAACCGGAAGCCTACCTGGCGGCAGTACGTGGCTTTTTGACCTACTGCAATAAATAGCAGGCCAGCACGACACATGTATTTACTTTTATGTGTCAATCTGTGAGAATTACAGGTACTGATACTGTTCTGAGTCTGACTCGCTGACTGAAACCTGTCGTACACGGGAATGTGAGGGGCTGATTTGGCAAATCTTTTTGATTTATCGCGACTGCTGAACCGCAGGGAACACCATCCGGGCCGGCGCAAGCTGCTTCGCTCGATCTCCACGGGAATGATGGGAGCCGGGCTTGCGGACATGCTGGCTCTGGAAGCGATTGCCAAAAATACAGGGCATCGTCCCGGTCAGGCCAAACGGGTACTGGTGATTTACGAGGAAGGGGGAATCAGCCAGATGGATACCTGGGACCCCAAGCCCCAGGCTCCCTATGATCATCGCACGCCCTACCAGCCAATCGATACCAATGTCCCCGGGATCCAGTTCTCGTCACTGATGCCCATGACGGCCCGGCAGGCGGACAAGCTCTCTGTCATTCGCTCCATGACCACGGCCCGGGTCGCAGGTCATAAGGAAGGCTGCCAGGAATTCTTCAAAGGGTACCGTTTCGATTCTTCGTTTGACTTCCCCGATATCGGCTCGGTCGTCACCGATCAGATCGGCACCGACTGCCCGCAACTGCCGGGGTATATCTTCTGTCCGGGCATCAACATGCCCAATCACGTCACCAGCACCGGTTTCCTGCCTGCCAGCAGGGCGCCGTGGAAGCTGGGAACCAGAAACCTGGGGGAGAACCTGTCTGATCCCAGCTGGGAAGTGAAGTCACTCCAACTGAATCCCAAACTCAGTCGCGAAAGGTTTCAGCAACGACGCGAGCTACTGACGCAACTGGACCGGTCTGCGGTTGCGAAAACGGAGACAGCGGAGACGTTACAGGCTTACTACGAAAACGCCGTCGATCTGCTGACGAGCCCCCGGGTGCAGGCTTCTCTGAATCTATCTACAGAAAGCGATCAAACCCGTGACCGCTATGGTCGCGATCATCGTGGCTGCTGTTATCTCCTGGGTCGAAAGCTGATCGAAACGGGAGTGAGGTTCGTCAGTGTGACGGTGATTCAGCCTCCTGAGCATGTGAATCGACCCGGCTACGGACAACCCAAAGGGGTGTTCCTGAACTGGGATCACCATGAGGGAATTTACCAGAAAGGTCCCTGTGGTGGACCGCAGGGAATGAGTAATCAGGAACGATTTGGTTTGCCTCACCCTGTCATGATGCCCAGCCTCGACCGGAGTTTCAGCGCTTTGATTGAAGACATGCATACGCGAGGCCTGCTGGCAGATACGCTGGTCTGTTTCATCACGGAGATGGGACGCACACCCCGCGTGAATAAATGGGGCGGCCGCGACCACTGGGGGCGGGCGATGTCGGTCGCTTTGGCTGGTGCAGGCGTTCCAGGCGGACAGGTGATTGGCGCAACCAACAAGGAAGGAGGCGATGTAACCGATCGACTCTATACTCCCTATGACTATGCGGAGACGATCTATCGCAAACTGGGTATCGATACGGCAGCACGCATTCGCAGACCGGATGGCCTGCCTGTCGAATTTACCGATGGTGGTCACCCCATCCGGGAAGTCTTCTAAACCGCGCTTATTTTTCCCGCAGGAGTTTCTGCAGACGTTTACCGCCGATTTCTGCGATGAACAGATTACCGGCGGTGTCCGCGGTCAGCATGTGAGGCAGATTGAATTCGCCTGGTCCGGCCCCTTTGCGGCCCCAGCTCTGAACGACTTTTCCACTGGAATTCAACAGCAACACTTTGTTGGCACGTCCATCGGCGACGAACAGGTTTCCCTGAGCATCGAATTCCATACCGTAGGGAGCGAAGCCGGTCCAGATCTCAAGCAGCTTGCCTTCGGAATTAAAGGCCTGCACGCGGTTATTTTCGCGGTCTCCGACCAGAATGCGTCCCTGTCGATCGAGGATAATCGAATGGGGAAGATTGAACTGTCCCGGCCCTTTTCCCGGTTCGCCCCACTGCCCCAGGTATTTTCCATTCGCAGCGAACTTCATGACGCGGCTGTTCCCATAGCCATCAGAAATATAGATTTCATCGTGACGGCCGAAGGCGATATCGGTCGGTTTATTAAACTGGTTCTCGCCGGTCCCCGGTTTGCCAGGCTGACCGATGGCCAGCAGAATTTTCCCCTGGGAATCGAACTGGTAAACCATGTGATTTCCGATATCGGTGACCCAGATATGATCGTGCTGATCGACGCGGAGTCCGTGTGCCTGACCGATCAGGTTCTCTCCCCACGAACGGAGGAACCGGCCTTCACGATCAAAACAGAGAATCGGCTGCTTGCCGCGATGAAACAGATACATCCGCCCTTCACTGTCGAAGTCAACTGCCGAACAGGGGCCAAGAGTCAGTCCTTCCGGAAGCTGAATGCCATTATCGGCGGCTGGAACGAAGATCACCGGGTCAGCCGCAAGTGAGTCTCCCATCGTCGACATCAGGCAGAGTAATGAAAAGCAGAGCAGACTTAATAATCGAGGCAGTTTCATGCGGAGCACTCCAGGGCCGTTTCAGATGAAAGACAGATAGAAGCCGGTTGATGATAGCGTCAGTGTACGCCTCTTTCCCGGCGGTGTCGAGTCTTTTAAAGTGATCGCTTCAGCACTCCATTGACAACATCGGGGGAACCATTTAAAGATAAGCTTCTCGGAATGGCACGTTGAGTTCCGCGAACGCCCACCACATCAGGTTTCACCATGGATCCCCGTCTTAAACTGATCTTCAGCGGGCTGGCAATCGTCATCACCTTCATGGCGTTCATCCCCTACATTCGTGGCATTCTCAAAGGGAGAACCAAGCCACACCTGTTTTCCTGGTTGATCTGGGGTATGACCACACTGATTGTGTTCTTCGCCCAGCTAGATGCGGACGGGGGAACCGGTGCCTGGCCTATCGGCGTTTCGGGAGTGATTACGATCTACATCGCATTTCTCTCCTATGTCAAACGGGGAGACATTTCGATCACCCGCCTCGATCGGCTGTTCTTCAGTGCGGCTCTACTCTCGATTCCCTGCTGGTATTTCACATCGAATCCCATGTGGGCGGTGATTCTGCTGACCACAATTGATCTGCTGGGTTTCGGTCCTACTATCCGCAAAGCCTATGATCGTCCCTACGAAGAAAGTCTGCTCTTCATCTTTATGTTTTTCCTCAGGAACACCTTCGCACTCCTGGCACTGGAATCCTATTCGCTGACGACGATGCTGTTTCCCCTTTCAATCTCTGTGGTCTGTCTGTTTTTATGCACGCTCATCTCCTATCGTCGTCGCGTGGTCGTGGCGGAGCAGACGCGTTAAAGACTACGGCAGCTCAATCAGAAAGTTGAGTCTGGCTGAGAGTGCAGCAGACGTTGTCCCACCAGATAACCCAGTATGCTCGCCAGCAGACCTGTCAACTCGGGAGGGATCGAGAGCAAAAGAGCAGACACGGAATCGAGCTGTTCCTCGTCAGTGACCAGTAGTGACGCTGCGATCTGATGGGCCGTCCAGAACAGAGCACCACAACCGATGGAGAGCAGTCCCGGCCATTCGCCACGTGGCTTGAGATAGACGCCGGCCACAAAGGGAACCAGCAGCGCCACCAGTCCCACCGCCAGAGCACTTTCGAGCAGTTCCAGTATCTCTTCGGTCACCAGCGCCAGAGGGAGACTGGCCAGGGCAACGATGACGACACTCAAGCGACTGGTCAGCAGGCGTCGCTGGTCAAACCAGTTGATGCGATGCAACAGATTATGCGAGAGTAACGCAGCCGGCGAAAGCATCGCGCTGGTGCAGGTAGACACGACAATCGCCAGCAGTGTGACGACCAGCAGGCAGATTCCCAAGGGTGACAGCAGTAGTTCAGCCAGTGCCAGCAGGACCTGACCATCACTCCCCTGGGGCAGTTCATCGGGCCAGAGTTGTCGCGAAGCCAGCCCCAGTCCGACGGGTAACAGACCAAACAGAATATACACACAGCCCGCCAGGATGCACGCCCGCGAGGCGACCGCCCCGCTGCGACTGGCGAATATCCGTTGCATCAGATCCTGTCCGGGCAGATTTCCGAAGATGCCGTTGATCCAGGTTGTCGACCAGCCCAGCAGAGCCAGCAGTCCCGCTTCAGGAAGCAGGGTCCGCAGTTCTGGTGGCGTCCGTTCCCAGGTCGTTTCAATTCCGACCACCACGGAACCCTCACCCACCGAGGCTGCGAAGTTGACGCCCAGCATCACCAGGCTGATCAGCACCACGCAGATCTGGACGGTATCGGTCAGGGTCACCGACCACATTCCCCCGATCATTGTCAGGAAAGTGACAAACAAGGCGGAGATCAGAATTGCAACTGTGGAGTCGACTCCGAAAAAATGAGTGAGAATCGCCGATTGCGCCAGGTACTGAGCCGCGATCCAGGGCAGGTAGCCCAGGGCCTGAACGATGCTGGAGATCAGCTCCGTTTTCGGACCGTACTTCTGTGCGAAGAGATCCCCCACGGTCAGGAGCTTCATCTCCCAGACCCGCCGGGCGAAGAACAGACCAGCCACGATCAGAGCCAGCCCCGAGGCGAACGGATCGAGTATCGTCCCCTGCACGCCTTCCGCTCGTGCCGCTTCACTGGCCCCCAGCACTGTGGCGGCCCCGAACCAGGTTGCCAGCAGCGTCCCCCATGCCAGCCAGAGCGGCAAGCGCCGTCCTGCAACCAGGTAATCTTCCTCCGTTTGTACCCTGCCCCCGGCATACAGGCCGAGACCGACCATCAGCAGAACATACAGTGTCAGCAGAATACCAAGCCAGAACGTCATGCAGATCATTTCCTCAGCAGCCGTAATACTTCCAGAAAACAGACAACTCGCTTGGACTCAGCCCTTTGCTAAATACGAACACCGCATGTTACCGACATTGGGATGAATCTGCACATGTTGCATCAGGGCAACATGGAAATTTCTGAAAAATCGTACTGAGCTAACTCAAGTTAAGGCAGTGTCAATCGGTGAAGAATCTCGCTTATCCGCGGGCATCATTTTCTGGCTTCTCCCGAAAGAGTAGAATACGATATATTACTGAGAATTCAGTACGCTGTTGCTCTTCTTCAAAACAGCCTGCTCTCTAAGACTTCCTCTAACTCTGTGAGTGCTCCACATGGGTATCTGGAACTTCTTAACCAAACCGATCAAACTCACTTCTGATAAGTTCTACTGGCAGGAACCACTGGGCATGCGCCTCAGCCTGCGGGGGGATCTCTTGATTCGCCTGGGTGTCGCCTTGACGGTCTGGGCGGCTGTCAGTGGTCTGTTCTGGATTTTATTTGCCTTCAACGTCAAGCCACCCGAGCTCGGGATGGCGATGTTTGTCTCAATCTTTATCGGGCTGGGCCCCGCCTGCCTGGCGCTATTTATGCGCCGGGAGCATGTCTCTGCTTCGATCTGGATCTATGACGATCATCTGATCCGTCAGCGGTCTTATGTCTCACTGGCTCTGATCAGTTCCTGGAAAGAAATCTCTGAATGGCCCAATCCAGCCATCACCCGCGTCACTTTCATCCCGGCCGAGGATCTGGGAAAATCCTTCTCCGTCATGTTGCTTTCTATCGATAACGAGGTCGAACTGGTCGGTATTCCCTCGAAGATCAGGCTGAAGGAGCTGGCCCGTCACTTCACCGAAGCCGGGATTCCGGTAGAAAAAAGAGATGCGATACCTGCGCGGTATACTCAGGGATTCAGCCCCAAAGTCTTCGCTGGGATGGCAGTATTGGGCGTGTTGCTTTTCAGTGGGGGACTGGCGTTTAACCTCACCAGGGTTCCACGGGCGGGACAACGCATCGCTGTTCGCGAGAACCGGAGACCGCAGATCCCCCGCCCCGAATTCGAACGCCCCGCGATCCCAATACCAGTTCAAGGGAACCCGATCCAGCGAAATCCCAATCCATCGTCCCCGCAGTCGGAGACGGGGCTGCCCCGGAATCAACCGGTTCTCACTCAGCCCGGGAGTTTCCCCAATCCGATTCCGCCACGATCCGTTACCCGCTCAACGCCTGCGACCACGAAAGGGACCGCATCGAAACTGATTGGGAATGCTGAAGGGGGCGGCCCATTCCAGTCAGTGATCCCCGAGGGAAAAACACTGCTCGGATTTGAATGTTCGCTGGGAAGCTGGGCGGGCGAACCGGCAATCCGCAGTCTGACGCCACTCTCAGAGCGCAAGCCAGCTCGAAAGCGGAATATTACTGTCATGGCGAAAGAGGGCTACGCCGTCGGTGGGATGAAGATTGATGCTCCCAAATATGTGAGCGCCGTTCAAGTCGTCTTCTATCGTCTTACAGATGACGGCCAGCTCGATCCGAATGACAGTTACACCAGCGACTGGCTGGGGACTCCCTCAGGCAAAGAGGTACCTGTGATCGAAGGAGCGGGCAAACAAGTCATCGGTATCCATGGTCGACGCGGTGCGGTGCTGGATGCATTGGGGCTCGTGTTTGAGTGAGAGCGATGTACTGGTTCTCGAAGTCGTAACCAGACTCAAGAATGCCAATCGTTGCGGTATTATCGCCTCCAGCGATTTGGCGGCCCCATGCAATAACTTACAAACCTGTTCCACATCAGACTTTTCGATCTTATCGTAACCCCTCATGCTTGAGGTCATCTTGACAATTCATTTCCGACTCACGATAAACAAGTTGGAATTGTGATACGATTCCCAATTGTCTTTCACGGATGACTAACAAGGTGACTGCCATGAAGCCATTTATCGTCTGCTGCATACTCTTTGCACTTCCGATGACCGCCCGGGCGACGGATCGCTATTACTTCGACATTCATGTCCAGTCCCCCTCCGGACACTATCAGGTGGATGCGACTTCCCCCGACAATCAGGGCCCCAATGGGAAGGCGTTTCAGGCTAATTTCACCTACAAATGTGTCGACACGCGAACCGGCAAAACGATCTGGACGCGCAAGCAGCCGATGCGGGAGCCACAACGATATAACTTCGGCGATTCCTCGTTTGAGATCGCAGTCCCCAAAGAGGGCTCTCCCAGGATCATCATTGTCTCTAACCAGGGCTCGGCGGCGATCCTTGCTGCGAATGATAACCTCATCACCATATCTCCACAGGGAAAGAAAACGGGGGAGATCGATTTACTGAAAGATGCCTTGCAGGAAGAGGAGAGCGAGCGGCTGGTGTATCACTCGTGGGGTGGCAGCAACTGGTCCCGTCTGGCTGCCTGGTACTTTTTCGAGCTGCCTGAAGGTGAAATCTTCGTGATTCGTCCCGCCTGGGGGCCTCGCATTCTGGTGGACGTCAACAAAGGAAAACTCGTTTCAGGCGATGTCAGTCTGATCGGCCCTGCATTAGAAGCGGAAAAGCAACTGGTGCTGGCCGCCACTCGTACAAAAATAGAACTTGATGACAACGAATGGTCGATGCTGCAGGCCGCTTACCTGGCAGGGAGCTTAAATCTGCACGAAGCCATTCCGTTTCTGAAATCACTGGAAACATCCACTTACTCTGAGACCAATTCTGCGCGAGGTCATCCGGATGGCGTGAACTTCAATAATGAAATTGATCCCTTCCGCTATCGTACATATGACCTGCGACAGACGGCTCAACTCACACTTCGACGGCTGGGAGTTGCTCCCCGGAATCTGCCTTGTCATGGTTTTATGGTCGAAAGAGGAGACGAGGCATTCTCTTTCACCCCGAAAAAGCAGACACAACCACGCCATAAAAACGCAGTACAGGTCAAAACAGGTATGTCTGCCAAAGAAGTGCTCAACACAATCGGCGCCCCCGACTACATACATGATGACAGCTGGAGTTATGACATGGATGCCGAGATACCTTTCAGCCTGACCCTGACCTTCGATACTTATAACGTGACGGCCATCAAAAAAGAGGCTCCTCTCTGGAAAACCGGTCTGGACCGGGACAAAGCTCTGGCGTTCTAAGAGAGATCAGTTTTTTTTTCAAATTCTGATCGAAGTGGTTTCCATGATGAAATGCATTATTTTACTGGCTGGTTTATTGCTGCTCACTGGATGCTCTTATGATGAGGTGTCATCAAAGATGGCAGCGACAAAGCCGTCTGCTACGTCTCAAGACTATATCGTTCTCAGCGAGCCCCCCGAACCGCTGCTCGAGAAGATGGCTCTGCTGTATGCTCCAGATGATGCAGCCTGGCCTGGCACGGTGGATGAGTTTGTCGAAAACGGACATCCCATCCTGCCTTACGCGATTAAGCAACTTCAGGAAGATGAAAAGATCTCACCGGAGGTGGCAAAGCAGCTTCTGGATCGTGTCCATCGATCCCCGGAAGTTCCCGTTGATGCACAACGCATCATCACGCTGCTGGAAGTCGCCTGCTACGCTGATGTCATGTGTCACCGTGTCGAATACCCACTCCGGGTCGCGACGCTGGACTACGTCAAATCAAATCTCGATGCACCGGGGACCCAAAACGCCCTGGCCTGGATCCGCGAGTCATACCAGAGCGGCCTCCCTCTGGATGCTCCCGATGATAAAACCGGCGAATTCCGCGGGATGCTCGTTAAAGCAATGCGAGGCAGGCTCGCCGCATATGCCAATCAAGTGAGAGAAGGGACGAAGGCAGAGCCTGAAAGCAACTAAAAAACGCAGCCACTATGCGACACAGGTGCTCCTGCACCGCAAAGTGTCTGTTTTTTAGCCTTAAGATTTGGGAGTCAAACCGAAGACGCGATCCATGTTGGCTGAGATTTCTTTCAGCCGTGCCAGATCACCGCCGGCGACTTCAGCGGCCGCCCAGCCAGCGTACTTGATTTCTGCCAGGGCTTTGCGGACATCGGCCCAGTCCAGATCGCCTTCACCGATCTTGGTGAACTTGCCCATTTCGCGGGAGAACCCTTTGAGATCCAGCTTGATGATCCGTTTGTTGAGCTGACGAATCCAATCGCCCATGCTGCCGTATTTCCAGTGATTCCCGATATCAAACTGCATACCGACCCAGGGGGAATCGAATTCGTCGATGTATTTCACGAACTTCTCAGCGGTCTGCTTGTGATCGCCTTCGTGGTCGTAGCAGAACTGGTTCCAGACATTCTCAACTGCAATGGGAACTCCTAGTTCCGCAGCCAGCGGGATCGCCTTCGAGATATTGTCGATCGAACGTTTCCAGATTTCCTCTTCCGGACCATCACTCCCCTTACCGACGACCAGCAGAACCGTGTTTCCACCGACGGCATGTGTCTGGCGGAGTGCTTCCTTCAGGCTGTCGAGTGCCTTGGCACGTACTTTGGGATCGGGATCGGTGTGCCGTACATTCCAGTGGCCGGCGTTGACAGATCCATCGACGGGTAGTCCGGTCGCTTTGATAGCTGCGTTGACTTCTTTGACATCGATGCCTGGTGTATTCAATTCAATACCATCGAAGCCGGCTTCTTTGGCGAGAGCGAATTTCTCTTCGAGACTGTCTCCGGCCCGTACCATCCCGATTTTCAAGGTTTTATAGAGACGACCGTTGAGATAGCCTTCCTCACTTTTGGCACCTTGCGCCAGCAGAGGATGGGAAGCTGCGGCAGCAGCGGCTAACAGGACAAACTGACGGCGGGAAAGAAAATCGGATGTAGGCATGACAACCCCTTCGGTTATTGCTGTATGATCATGTTGCAGATATTTTCGGCCCCAAAGGCTCCATTTGATCAGGTGTCTGAGTCCACCTTCAACAATATTGTAACATTCTTTACGAAAACATGGCACTCAGAAAGTGACTGCTTTTCAATGCAGATTCCAAAATTCCTGAGTACTCCTGGTACCCGGTGGATCTCAGGAGGAAACTATTGCCAGCCTGAATTATCTTTATCATGATAACGCGGTATCCCTTCATGCAACTCCAGCGAACTCGTAATCTCTGGTAGTGTATTCGCGAAGCGGTGCACAACTAAACTCTACAACCCGAAACAGGAGTATCCCAAGGTGACCAGTGCCAACGATCATCACGAACGCGTTGCCAAACTGACGTTTGCTGCCGTGTATCCACACTACGTAACCAAGGTGGAAAAGAAAGGTCGGACCAGGGAAGAATTACATCAGGTGATCAGCTGGCTGACGGGCTTTAACGAGAAGGCACTGCAGAAACAGATCAAAGACCAGATCACGTTCAAAGAATTCTTTCAACGCGCAAAGTTAAACCCCAACGCACATCTTATCACAGGCGTGATTTGCGGCTATCGGGTGGAAGAGATTGAAAACCCGTTAACGCGGCAGGTCAGGTACCTGGATAAGCTGGTCGATGAACTGGCCAAAGGGAAGAAGATGGAAAAAATCCTGCGATCAGAATGATCAGGGACTCAGCCACTACTCTTCCAGCATGGTGACAGTGCCGGTATCCATGTTATAGATTCCGCCGACGATTTTGATGTCCCCCTGCAGTTCCATTTCTTTAAGAATCGGGCTGTTGGTCCGAATGCGATCGATGGTTGCCAGCACATTCTGTTTGGTGACCATCTTGACGAACTCAGGGTTCTGCCCCGTTTGCTCTCCCTCGTAATCTTTGAAGTGCTCGACGGCTGGCTTGATGTTGGCCAGCATCGCGGTGATATTGCCCAGTTCGACGCCGTCAATCGCCCCGCGGATCGCGCCACAACTCTCGTGTCCCAAAACAAAGACGAGCTTGGAACCCGAGACCTTACAGGCAAACTCCATACTGCCCAGGATGTCGGTATTTTCGAAGTTCCCCGCCACACGCGCCACGAAAATATCGCCGATGCCCCGATCGAAAACGTCTTCCACAGGAATTCGCGAATCAAGACAGGAAAGAATCACCGCTTTGGGATACTGCCCCAGAGCCGCCTCTCGAACCAGTTTGGAATGATCGCGGGCGGTGAGCGTCCCTGCCACGAAGCGCTGATTTCCCTCTTTGAGCATTGTGAGTACCTGCTCCGGCGTCAGTTGCGCCTGTTCTTCCTGAGTCAGCACCCGGTTCACCAGCGGTTTCACATCGCCGATGGTTTCGGCACCATTTTCTGATGCCTGGTTGGCAGCAGGCTCTTCCTTTGCGCAAGACGTGAGCAAAACTGTCAGCAGGCAGCAGGTCAGCAGCGGGTTCAGACTCATTCTGAGCATGGGTGTATTCCTTACAGGTGGGTAATATGAAATGGTTCGTCTCTGCTTCCCGAAGACAGAGAGATCTTAACAAACTGTAGCAGGAATGAAAGAGCGGTTTCTGAGTCTCAAGCAAGACTTGACATCTCGATCTCGACAGCCACACTATAAACCACGATCCATAGTCAATCTCAGCTAGCCACGATCAGAAAGTTTCTTATGCAACCAACCGTCTATGCCCTGGCGACGATGGATACCAAAGGCGAGGAACTCTGCTTCGTTGCGGATGTGATCCGTCGTGCCGGTGTTGATGTGGTTCTAGTCGATGTCAGCACACAGGGTCGATCAGAGCGAGCGGATGTCTCTGCTGAAACCATTGCCGGCTCTCACCCGGGTGGGCCGGAACAGGTACTGGGACACACAGACCGGGGCGCAGCGATTACGGCGATGGCGACGGCACTTGAGCACTGGTTACCCGCCGAAGTCAGTGCAGGCAGGGTTGACGGAGTCATCGCTTTGGGTGGCAGCGGAGGCACAGCACTGGTTGCTCCGGCATTTCAGGCGCTGCCGGTTGGCTTTCCCAAGCTGATCGTTTCGACGGTGGCCAGTGGAAATACACGTCCCTACGTCGGCTTCAGCGATATTACGCTGATGTATTCCGTGGTCGATGTCGCCGGGTTGAATTCCGTTTCGCGGCGGGTCTTGAGCAACGCAGCTCACGCGATCGCGGGAATGGTATCACGCCGCTCCGAATTCCCGGCAGACCGCCCTGCCCTGGGCCTGACCATGTTCGGCGTGACAACCCCCTGTGTGGACATGGTCCGCGAACAGCTTGAGGCACGCGGCTTCGATCCGCTGGTCTTCCATGCAACGGGCACCGGAGGCCAGGCGATGGAGAAACTCGTGGCCGATGGATTGATCGAGGGTGTTCTCGATATCACCACCACCGAAGTCGCCGATGAACTCGTAGGAGGCATCATGCCTGGCGGGCCACGCCGGTTTGAGGTGATCCTCGAACGGGGGCTCCCCTATGTGCTGAGCCTGGGCGCTCTGGACATGGTCAATTTTGGTGCCCGCGAAACCGTTCCCGCCCCGTTTGCCGACCGCCAGTTTCTGATTCATAATCCCCAGGTCACCCTGATGCGGACGACGGCGGAAGAGAACCGACAGTTCGCCCGCTGGATTGCAGAAAAGATCAATCGCTCTACTTCGCCTGTCGAAATCCTGATTCCTGAACAAGGAATTTCGATGCTGGATAAAACAGGCGAAGCGTTCTATGATCCCCAGGCAGATCAGTGTCTGTTCGAGACGCTGGAACAGGAAATTCAGCAGACCGCAGATCGACGGGTCACGCGACACGACTGTCACATCAACGACGCTGCGTTTGCCGAGGCGCTGGTCTCGGCTTTTGCACGCGTGAGCGGGAATCGCTTTCAATAATTTTGATCATACGAGGAAGTCATCCATGCCGGAATCCAGAACAGCCATCCTGAAACGCCTGCGGGAGAAAGTAGCTGCGGGACTGCCCATCATCGGCGGAGGTGCGGGGACGGGTCTGAGCGCCAAGTGCGAAGAAGCAGGCGGGATCGACCTGATTGTGATCTACAACTCGGGCCGCTACCGGATGGCCGGACGAGGTTCGCTGGCAGGACTGATGCCTTATGGTAATGCGAATGAAATCGTCAAAGAACTGGGACGGGAAGTTCTGCCTGTCGTCAATGACACACCGGTGCTGGCGGGAGTGTGCGGCACTGATCCCTTTCTGCTGCGTGACCTGTTCCTTCAGGAACTGCAGGCGATGGGTTTTGCCGGCATTCAGAATTTCCCGACCGTGGGACTGATTGATGGTCAATTCCGCGCCAATCTCGAAGAGACCGGCATGGGCTTTGACCTGGAGATCGACTGTATTCGTGCGGCTCACGATTTAGACCTGCTTACGACTCCCTATGCGTTCGATGCAGAACAGGCACAACAGTTAACTGCTGCCGGGGCCGATATTGTGGTGGCACACATGGGGCTGACCAGTGGTGGTTCGATTGGAGCCACGACGGGAAAAACCCTGGATGACTCGGTCGAGTCAATCCGCACGATGGTCGATGCTGCCAAAAGTGAACGCGACGACGTGCTGCTGCTCTGTCATGGTGGACCGATCGCGATGCCCGAAGACGCGCAGTATATCTTTGATCGAGTATCGGGCATTGACGGATTTTATGGCGCCAGTTCCATGGAACGGCTCCCGACCGAGGTCGCGCTGACCGCACAGGTCCGCCAGTTCGGGGAGCTGCGTTTGACTCCCCGATAAACGTCTTATTTCTCTCTCATCTGACCAGAGGATTCGAATATGTATCGCCTGACTGTAATGTATGGACACCCGGAAGACCCTGCGGAATTCGATCGCTATTATCGCGAAGTACACATCCCCCTGGCCAGACAGATGAAAGGGCTCACCGGCTGGACGATCGGCAAATGCATGTCAGCCGAAGCGGGTAATCCGCCCCCTTACTATCTGATTGTCAGCCTGTATGCGGAATCTGCGACCGCGATGCAGCATATCCTGGAAAGCCCCGAAGGCCAGGCAACGATCGCTGATGTCCCGACCTTTGCGACCGGCGGTGTGATGTTCATGTATGATGAGGAAGAAGTATTAATACCGGTGCAGCTGGAATCGCCTTAAGAACTCTCTGCACTGTTCCGTCTCAGTTGCGTTCTCTCTAGCGTGCCCCGTATAGTAAAGAGATCATTCACTCCCGGTTTCCACTTGTGAAGGTCTCACCTGATGAACGTCGTATCGCACTTCTTCCGTACACAGTTTCTGCTGCCGCTGCTGCTCCTGAGTCTGTTTCTGCCGAACACGGTTCAGGCGGATCAGCTGCCGAACATTGTCTATATTCTGGCGGACGATCTCGGTTATGGTGATGTAAGCTGTTACAACCCGGCATCGAAGATTACGACTCCGCACATCGATCGGCTGGCTGCGGAAGGCATGAAATTCACGGACGCCCATACGCCGTCAGCCGTCTGTACGCCAACGCGGTACGGAATTTTGACCGGCCGCTACTGCTGGCGGACACGGTTGAAATACCGTGTGCTGGACGGCTTTGATCCGCCCCTCATCGAACAGGACCAGACCACGGTCCCGTCCCTGCTCAAAAAAGCGGGATACGACACCGCCTGTGTCGGCAAGTGGCACCTGGGTATGCAGTGGACTGACCAGAACGGCCAGCCCGTGCCTGCGGTTCCCATTGACCGGCGTCAGCGTCCCCGTGTGGGAGATGACGTGGATTACACCCAGCCGATACTCGGCGGACCGCTGGCCAACGGCTTCGACTATTACTTCGGAATCTCGGCGTCTCTGAATATGTCTCCTTTCTGTTTCATCAGAAACGATCGCCCCGTGATTCTGCCTACGATTCCTTCGGAACGGATACAGACCGAGTTTCTGTCCGTCGACCAGGGTATGCGCTCACCCGATTTTACAATCCGCAGTGTGATGCCTACCCTGACCGGTGAGGCGGTGCAGTTTATCGAGCGACAGGCGAAACAATCCCCCGAGCGGCCTTTCTTTCTGTATTTCCCGCTGACCGCTCCACACCTGCCACTGGTACCCAACGACGAATTCAAAGGCAAAAGTGCTGCGGGTGAATACGGTGATTTCGTGCTCGAGGTGGATGCGACTGTCGGTGCGATCATGGAAGCCCTGCAGCGAAGCGGTAAGGCGGACAATACCCTGTTCATTTTCACGTCGGATAACGGCGGTCTCTATCACTGGTGGACACCGCAGGAAACTGACGACCTCAAATACTATAAGCCCAATCATCGGGGACAGTACGTCAAAGACCGCGGTCATCAGGGAAACGCCCACCTGCGGGGTACGAAGGCCGACATCTGGGAAGGTGGCCACCGCGTTCCCTTCATCGTCCGCTGGCCCGGGCAGACACCTGCCGGGACATCGAATGCCGAACTGGTGGAACTGACCGACCTGCTGGCGACCTGTGCGGCGATCACGGATCAAAAGCTGACAGCCGGTGAGGGAGAAGACAGCGTCAACATTCTGCCCGCCCTGCTGGGTAAAGAGCTTAAGCAGCCGCTACGCGATTACGCGATTCATCACTCACTGTGGGGCCATTTTTCGGTTCGGCAGGGTCCGTGGAAGATGGTCCCCAAACGGGGCTCCGGCGGCTTCACCCGCGCCCGCGAAGTCGAACCCCAACCGGGCGAACCAACGGGGCAACTCTACAATCTTAAACAGGATCCCTCAGAGACAAAGAATGTCTGGCAGGAACACCCCGAAGTCGTTGAGCGGCTCTCCAAGATCCTGAAGCAGGTTCAGGGTGATGACAAGTAACTGGAACGCCCTGATCCGCATCTGGAATATTTCACCATTTACCTGGAGCAGACAAGATGCCGTGGCTGGATATAACGTCAAAAGGTTCTTTCTGGTTTCTCGTATTTAATTTTGTACTGATCATTCCATCTGCCTATGCGATCAACCCGCCGAATATCCTGTTGATCGTTTCAGAAGACAATGGCCCTGAACTGGGCTGCTATGGCGATCCGTATGCACAGACGCCGCATCTGGATCAACTGGCCGCGGAAGGGGTGCGGTTCGAAAATGCGTTCGTCCCCTACTCCGTCTGTTCGCCGTCGCGGGCCTGTTTTCTGACCGGAAAGTATCCGCACCAGAATGGTCAGATTGGGCTGGCGACCCACAAATTCGCGATGTATCAAAAAAAGACACCCAATTTTGTGACGCTGCTCAAACAGCAGGGATATTTGACCGGATTGATTGGCAAACTGCACGTGAATCCGGAATCCGCTTTTCCCTTTGATTATCGTGCCATTCCCGGCGCGAATTTCAATCGTCGTCAGCCGGTAACAGCTTATGCAGACAAAGCGGGGGAATTCTTTAAACAGGCACAGAAACAACAATGGTTTTTATCGGTGAACTTCCCCGACGCGCATCTACCGTTCCTGAAACAGGCGAATGGCAGACCAGCCCAGCCGCTCTCCGCAGATGATGTCAAGCCGATGCCCTGGGTGGGCGTCGATACGCCCCGGCTGCGGGAACAGGTCGCCAATTATTACAACTGCCTGGCGCGACTCGACATCGGCGTCGGGCTGCTGCTGGAAAAACTAAAGCAGACGGGAGCGGCTGAGAATACGCTCGTCATTTACATCGGCGATCATGGCGCTCAGTTCCCCCGGGGCAAAGGGAGCGTCTATGAAGGGGGCCTGCGTGTTCCACTGATAGTTCGCTGGCCGGGTGTCGCGGAGCCGGGACTGGTCCGCACCGAACTGGCTTCCACGGTGGATCTGTTACCGACCTCCCTGACGGCTGCTGGTATGTCGAGCCCCCAGGACCTGCCAGGGCGGGATCTGAAACCTTTGTTGACTGCTGGTCCTGCGAAAGACTGGCGGGAGTATATCTTCGGCTTTACCACCGGTTCCTTTCCACGGAACTGCTATATCCAGCATTCGTTGCGGGACGCACGTTATAAGCTGATCTCCAATCCGCGTCCCGGCACTGAAAACCTGATCGCAGACAGTTATCTGGATGAATCGCATCCCCACTTTGTCATCTCCGGGGCGACTGCCGCCGACCAGAAAACGATTTCACCCCGTACGAAAGCGGCTTTTGCGCGCTGGTCGACGCCACCTCGATACGAACTGTATGACCTGCAGCAGGATCCGTACGAATGGAACAATCTGGCCGACGATCCCGACTATGCTGAAACGAAGCAACGTCTGATCGACGCCTTAACAGCGCTCCAGCGACAGACGCGGGATCCGTTTCTCGCCCCCGAGAACGTCGAGGCTTTCGTCAAAGAACAACTGGCCCACCGGGATATGCGTTACCGCAAACAGAAGCAGTTCCGCTGGTCTTATCTCGATACTTTCGCAGACTGGCGTTCAGCCCGGTAGAACGATACTTCATACAAAGGACGCAGTGAGACTGCTCCAGGAAACTCAAAATCCATGTTGCCTTTTAACTTCAATGCCCTGTTCTGCGTCATTGGCGGACTTGCGGGCCTGTTTATCACTCTGAAATTCAGCGACAGTCGGATACTGATACTGGCTGTGGCGATCGCATCCACGATGCTGATCGATCTCATCATGCGTGTTACTAACGACGAAGTGCAGGACCCGATACTCAATCCCGAGGCGGGAGGTTATATCAGAATCCCCGGACTCGGACCGATGTCATTTATCCCCATCTGGATTATCTGCATCGCCCTGCTGCTACTGGCCAGCCTGGCGTATTTTGAAATTGTCTGAATTGATTCAGGATACTCGTCACCATATCTCAGGAAAGCCGTCCATGGCTCTCACGCTGCAACCACTGGCCCACCCCGATCAACTGGATCTGCTGGCAGAAGAAGCCCGCAGACAGGGGTATCGCATGCTGGATCGACTGCAGCAGGAATGGCGGGAAGGCACTAATCGTTTTGACCGGGAAGGTGAATGTGTGCTGATCGCGGTAGGGGAAGATCGCATCGTCGGTGTCTGCGGTCTGAATCGGGATCCGTACTGCTCCCTCAATGATGTCGGACGGGTACGACGGTTGTATGTCGCTTACGAGGTAAGACGTCGAGGAGTCGGCCGGTTGCTGGTGGAAGCGATTCAGCAACGTTGTCCCGGTGTGTTCCAGCAATTGCGGTTACGCACAAATTCTTCTGCAGCGAGTACCTTCTACGAGGCACTCGGCTTTCGACCGGTGGAAGACGAGCCTGATTGCACTCATGTGTGGAATGTTTCCGCCTGAATCTCGAATTCACAAACAATTCCCTCCCCGCTGAATTCCTACTGGATTTCTGACCACGCCTGATCTACGATGGAGCGAAGTCAATCGACTCTTATCCGGTGCAGAATTCTATTGCGCCGGTTCATATTCAAATGCGACCTCTCTTCTCTGCGACTCGAAGAATCAGGAGGTGTTTTAGATGGCGTTCCCTGCAGGCTATCGTCTTGGCTTCAACGTACCCCGATATGGATTCGGGCTTCTCGTCACACTGCTTCTTTTCGCGGGCAGTGTTGGCTGTTCCGATCCTCAGCCTCCCAGTTCGTCAGTTGCAGAGAACTCCACGGAAGCGTCCGAGACGACACAGGCGGAAACCGATCCCCTGATACCACAGACAGAACAGTCGACGCCTGTTGCTCCAGCAGAACCAACGACATCCACCCCTCCTGAAAACATGCCGGTCAAACGACTGGAGCCTGATAAAGTGGAGCCACCGTCGTCAGCTCCCGCGTCGACCGCTGCTGCAAGCACTGAACGTCGCCAGGCTACGCCGCTGAATGCCCCCTTCAATGAATCGACGGCGAAGCAGGGACAAGCTGACTGGTCAGCCTCGCTGAATCGAGAACCACAGATCACCAACAGTATCGGCATGCAGTTGACTCTGATTCCCCCCGGTGAATTCACGATGGGCTCTCCCACCACGGAAGCAGAGCGTCAGGATTTTGAAACTCCGCACCGAGTGACATTAACCAGACCGTTTTACCTTGGTACCTATGAAGTCACACAGGCTGAGTACCAGACCATCATGGGTGAGAACCCGAGCGGGTTCAGTGCCAGCGGGAAAGGGAAAGACAAAGTCGCCGGTAAAAAGACAGATCGTTTCCCGGTGGAATTCACGAACTGGGAGAATGCACAGAGATTCTGCCGAAAGCTGTCTGACCGCGAAGGCAAGACCTATCGACTGCCGACCGAAGCAGAGTGGGAATACGCCTGTCGGGCCGGTACGACCAGCGCGTTCCATTATGGCATTTTCGATAACGGTCAGTCCGCTAACACACATGGAGGAGTTCCTTACGGAACCAACACGAAAGGACCGGCGCTGGGTCGTACCACAGAAGTTGGATCCTATCCCCCCAATGCCTTCGGTCTGCATGACATGCACGGGAATGTCTTTGAATGGTGCGCAGACTGGTTTGTGCCCCAGCTTTACCAACAACGGGCGGGAAAGGTGACCGTCGATCCCCTGGTTTCGACACGGACTCCTGCCGCGAAAACCCGTGTCTTGAGAGGTGGTTCGTGGACCAAAGGTAAAGGAATCCACGCCCGGGCGGCACTCCGGCGCGGGAATCTGCCTGACTGGAAAGGACAGAACATCGGTTTTCGGGTCGTGCAGGAGATCTCAGGCGAACCCAGATCTGCTCCCGTTGTGCAGGCTGAACCGATGACTGCAGATCCAAAGCCGTCTGACACAAAAGAGAAACCGGTCGTCGCAACGATCCGCGATCCTCGGGCAGGCGACCTGGTTTATATCCAGCCGGGCAAGTTTCTGATGGGGAGCCTGGAATCAGAGCCCGGTTCCTGGCCCATGGAACGTCCACAACATGAAGTCGAAATCAAACAGGGTTTTTACATCGGTAAGTACGAAGTAACCCACCAGCAGTTCTCTAATTTTGTAGCGAAAACGAAATACAAGACCGACGCCGAAAAGAGCGAAAAGGGAGGCGGAGGTTATATCAAAGAGCAGAAAGCAATTGTGAACTGGAATCCGCGCTTCTCCTGGAAAGATCCCGGTTTTCCACAGCAGAGTAATTCCCCTGCGGTCAATATTTCCTGGAACGATGCCGTCGCGTTTTGCGACTGGCTGACCGAACAGGATGGCAAATACCGCTTCCGCCTGCCAACCGAAGCGGAATGGGAGTATTGTGGCCGGGCCGGCACGAAAGCCGCATTCGCCTGGGGCGACCAACAGGAGTCAATGGTGGGGAACGAAAACGCTTCCGATCAGTCCCTGGCCAGAATGTTGAGTGATAAGTCCTTTCATAAAAGCCGTTGCGGGAAGTGGGATGACGGAATTCCTTTTACTGCCCCCGTCGGTTCGTTCAAAGCCAATCCGTTCGGTCTGTACGACATGCAAGGCAATGTGAGCGAATGGTGCAGCGACGTCTACCTGGATAACAGCTATCAGCTGCCACCAGATCAGATTCCTGCGACAGGCAAAAAACGAGTGCTGCGCGGTGGTGCGTTTGATTATCTGCCCATAGACAGTCGTGTCGCTCGCCGACTCGGCGACTGGGCCAATGAAACCCGCTGTGATCGTGGTTTTCGAGTCGTGCGGGAGCTGTCACCCCAGCCCGGCAAAACCGAACTCGCAGAAGCTCCACAGAACCCTGCCCCTGTTGAGCCGCAACCTGCGACTCAGAACTTTGACAGGCCGGTGATCAGATTTGGTCGCCTGGCGACACCGGAGCCGGTGACTTCGTTTACGGTCTCTGAGGATAACAAATTCCTGATCTGCTCTCACCAGGGAGCCAATCAGGTTTCAATCTGGGATGCGCAGACGTTGCTCCCCATCAAGATCCTGAGCACGCCTTCGCCGCGTTCGGTCCTCAGTCGAGGTCCGTTACTGATGGTGGCTAATGACGGAAAGGGAACGGTCAGTGTCTTCTCCAGCAAAGACCAATGGGCGCAGACCAATCAACTGGTTGTCGAAAAGCCGCACATCGTTTACCTGAGTGCGCCCCAGGGTCGGCATTTCCAGAATGAAATTCTGGTCACCTGTCATGGTGAAGGCCCCAAAGCTTCTTACAGCGACTGTCATGTTTATCATCTCGATCTCAAAACTGATAAAGACCGACACCTGATGAAAGCGGCCCTGGCCACCTGTAACTTCGATGGTAAATATGTCATCACGCAGGGTTCGTTTAATCTCAGTCCGTCCGGAGGGATCTCTGCCTTTGCCTGGGAGGATTTTGTCTCCGACCGTCCCGCTCAACCGCTCTATCAGGGGGGAATCTCTCAGACTCCCTACGTCTATCAGGTCTGGCCCGGCTCATTCTGGATTGGGAATAATATTGTCTTTGGAGGAGTACCTCTGGTCAGCGTCAAAAATAAACTGGACCATCTGGTGGTTGCAGACCGGAACAGTAAATTGTTGTATGTCCTCACCCCTGATGAGGTGAAAGTCTATCCGGTAACGGCTGTGATGCAAGAAGTGAAGGATCGGAAAGCCGATTTTCCCCTGCAGGAATTCAGCCACATTTACCATCGCATCTATCGGATTCGCGACTATCTGCTGGATCACCCGATCGCTTTTACAGAGAATCAGGAGACTCATCTGTTTGTTCTCGACATGAGTAAGAACCAGATGCTGGTAGCGAAAACCCCCGCATTTGATATTCCTGAAGAGGCCCTGGCTCCCGGTCTGGTTACCGCAACACCGAATCCCGTAAATCCTGCTCCCGGCTCCTCTGCCCCGGCAGCAAAAAACACTGCACCGAATCCGCTGAAGTTTCCGGCTCTGGTTGCCGAAGGAGAATCGTTTTCGCACCAGCTCCCCGCGCTACCAGAGATCAGTTATGAATTGATGAATCCACCACAGGGAGTGAACCTGACTGAAAAGAATATCGTGACCTGGAAACCCGGTTCGAAACAGGTTGGTAAACAGGAACTCAAAATCAAGGTCACACAGGGGGACAAGGTCTCCTTTGAGCGGGTGGAAGTCGAAGTCGTCGCCCGCGATCTGGTCAAAATGTATGGGGGGCTCGCTAAGTTGCAAAACTTCCCCCGCTTATCCCTCGATCCAGAACCTGCGAAGCTGATCCCGACGCCGGATTATCAGTCGCTTCTGGTTCTACAGGGGAAGAAAGTCCATCGAATGACCGGCGATGGCATCAAGGATGTTCAAACCCATGAGATGCCCGAACGCTATGAGTTTATTGGCGAGCGGGACGGAACTTTCCTGGCTCTCGATCAGGGGCGATTTCAACTGGATCTGATCGATCAGAAGAGCGGCCGCGTTAAAAAAAGCATTCCCCTGGACAAAGCCGGCGTGCCGGTGCTGGAGATGACCGATCTGGCAGTCCACCCAAAGCTGGACATCAGCTATGTTGCGATCAAAACAGGTATGGAAGTTCCCCGCTACCGGGTACTGGTGGTCAATGAAAGCACTTCCCGGGTGATTGCGCCGGATGAACTTCTGGGAACTTGGGTCTGCGTCGATCCGTCTGGGAAAATGCTATATACCGGCTACCGGGATCTCTACCGAAATGGTACGAAGTTTCACATCAACCCCGGCTGGCGTCTGCTGGAAGTGCCCCAGTATGGTAATCTGGATTTTCTGATCAGCTTCAAACTGCGGAGAGGAATGCCGGTGATCTATCAGTATATTGACAACGCGGGAGGCAATGGGAATGGCATTCGCCTTTCCCCCGACGGAAATCGGATCACGTATCTCTCGAATGGCGGCTTTCCCTCACTTTCACGCAACCTGGCGGGTTGGAATGCGAAGCAGCTCAAACAGAATCCGGTGGCTTACGAAACCAAAGGCCGCGGCGTCTGTACGCAGCTGGCATTCCACCCCACTTTAAAAATGGTTGCGGTGCCCGGTGGAAATTCAGCCGTGCTGTTTGACCGTGAGACCGGCAAAGTTCTCGAGGATAAGCTGCTGCTGCTGGACCGGGGACTGGGTGATGTGAAAGTCGCCGACCTGGCTTTCTCACCCGACGGAAAATCGCTGCTGTTCCATTGCCAGAATCCGTTCCAGGGAAATTATCTGAGAGCGGTGCCTCTCAAATTGACGCCCACAGAGTTGAGGCAGGTGGGACGCAAAATCATTGTTGCTGAGGAAAAACCGCGACCAGTCCCCACGGTCAAGCAGTCAGAACTGCAGGCACTGAAGCTGGATCCTAAACCGAATAAACAGACGCCGCGGCAGATCGCTGAGCAATTTAATCCGACAGTGGTGCTGATCAAGTCTGAAACCGGTTCGGGCACCGGCTTTGTTGTGGGGAGCGAAGGCTATATCCTGACCTGTGCCCATGCCGCCCCGGAGGATGAGAAGCTGATAGTCGAGTATCAGGCTGGAAAAGGCCCTGTTAAATCAGTGGAAGCGACAATCCTTCTGTGGGATGAAGATCAGGACCTGGCGCTACTCAAGTTGAAGGAAAAAGTCGATCTGCCGACGGTCATTTTGAGCTCCCGTACGTCCTATGATTCGGGCGAACAGCTGACTGTGATTGGGAATCCGGGACTGGGAGAGACCATCCTCTCGCAGACACTGACCACGGGCGTCATCAGCAATCCGAAGCGGATGCTCCGCGATCAGCCGCTGATTCAGATTTCTGCCGCGGTGAACCCGGGCAACAGTGGAGGTCCGGTGTTTGATGACCGGGGCCAGGTGATCGGCCTGGTGATCTTAAAAGGGGACATCGAAGCAGCCGGGTTCGCGGTTCCGTCCACAGTACTCCGCAAGTTCCTGATGTCCGTCACGAACGGGAAACCAGAGGCAGGTAACAGGTAGCGACTGCAGAGAGAACAGCTTTCGCTCTCTAAAACCACGAGTCGTCTCTGAATATTTTCGTAATATCATTTATCAGAACAGAACGTCGCGTCCCCCGACGACTGCTCTTCTCTTTGCTGAGAACCCGCTATAATAGACGTTAGACTATCAATGACTCACCGACTGCAGGCGGGAGCCCGTTTCGATGGCTGAGAAGTATCATATTGAATGTGACTGCGGGAAGCGGGCTCGCGTCGCGCTGCATGAAGCTGGCACTGACAAGCGTTGTGAGGCCTGCCAAAAGACAGTCAGAGTTCCTGATACAATTACCCTGCAGCAGTCGGCGGGAGACAATTACCCACTCCTGCGACCGCTGCAGAAGATACTGATGACGTTCCGAAAAGAAGAGCCTCCGTTTGACGGTCTCTGTCATCATTGCGAAAGTAGAGAAGCCGACATTCTGATTCCCGTCAAACTGAATATCCTCATCGAACGCCATATGAAGAACGATGGGGGGATTCGCCCGACAATCACCGGTGACATCGCCCTCGTCGCTTCTGCTGCGGAGGAATTCCGGAAAGAAGTCTGGTTTCCATTGCTACTCTGCAACGAATGCCGAGAGCAGTATGTCGAAGACCGGGAACGGCAGCGTCGCAAACGCCGCTGGGAATTATGGGGACTGTTCTCACTTCTGGGAGCATTCCTGGTGTTTGCTTATTTCTTCGCAGTGATTATTGCGTTGTTTTCGTTTTTCTTCTGGCTACTACTGGCCTTTGGCTGGGCCTCCCAGTTTCGCGATCGTAAAAAATGGATGCCTGGCAACTCCCGTGGCTGGAAGAAATCCGCTGGTTCCCAGAAGCGCTGGCCATGGAAGATGAATATAACCTGGAGACCGGTAAACCGCTCGACCTGCATAAAATCAGACAGATTATTAATGACTCAGAAGATCTGGACGATGAGTTGACTCCCCTGCAATGGTGGATGCAGCAATTTAAACCCGGCTATTTTGAGTTTCCCTGAACAATAAGGAATGAACAACAGGATCGACATGTGAAAGGATGGTGAAGTGATGCAAAGCGATGAACAGGAAATTCGTGATCTGGTCAGCACCTGGCTGGAAGCAACAAAAGCAGGCGACACCGAGAAGGTACTGGAACTGATGGCCGAGGATGTCGTATTCCTCGTCCCGGGTGAACCTCCCATGGTAGGGAAAGCGCCCTACAAAGAAGCGGCGCAGCCCCACCCCGAACAGCCGGTTCCGGAGATTGAAGGTGTCAGCGAAATTCAGGAGATCAAAGTCCTGGGCGACTGGGCCTACATGTGGACTGAGATGGCCGTCAAAGTGACTCCACCAAGCGGACATCCCATCAAGCGGGTCGGCCACACACTGTCCATTCTGCACAAAGAGAATGGCAAATGGGTGATCGCCCGCGACGCCAACATGCTGGTACCAGTTACAGATTGAAGTCGTTGATTTTCAGTCTGTGATTTTTTTCAGGTTGAAGGCAGTTTCGGTTTGACTGGCTTGCTGCTGCCGGCAGCTTCGACCGGATACTGTGCCTGATGAGATTGCAGACTGTCGATCAGGGACTGCATCATCTGCTTGAGCTTCTGTGGATTCGATTCTGCCAGGTTGTGTTGTTCGAACGGATCCTTTGCCAGATTATACAGCTGGTAGTGAGAACCCTCCGATTGTTTGGAGGGGAAATAGTGGTAGATCACCTTCCAGTCGCCGTCCCTGTAAACCGTAAAGTAGTCACTGCGATGAGGTGCATGGGGGTAGTTCATCAGGAACGTTTCCGGACGAGAATGATCCTGCTCGCCCAACAGCAGCTGATTGAGGGGCATTCCATCCATGACATAACCTTTGGGCGGCAGGGTATGCGTCAGATCCAGAATCGTGGGAAACAGATCATAGACGGCAGCCACCTGGTCCTGAATCATATTTGCGGGAATGGGGAGCTGCTTCTGATTGGCATTTTCCGGATTCGGTTTGGCCCAGGCCGCGATGAAAGGCACCCGCATGCCCCCTTCATAGTGAGCCCCCTTCTTGCCCCGCAAAGGCGCTGCACAGGCAACTTCGTGTTGATGCCCCAGAGGTGCATCGGAACCGTTGTCCCCCAGAAAAAAGATGATTGTATTCTCCGCGACTCCCAGTTCATTGAGCTGCTGCATGATGTCGCCCAGGGATTTGTCCATGCCTTCAATCAACGTGGCAAACGCCTGTGCATTCTTTGGTTTGCCTGAATCCTTGTAATGGTCTGCAAAGCGGGGATCGGAATCAAAGGGGGCATGCACGGCGTAATGCGCCATGTAGAGGAAGAACGGCTTCTTCTGCTTGACCGTTTCTGCCAGTGCCGCGTTCGCTTCCAGCGTGAGTGCTTCGGTCAGGAAGGTATCGGTGCCATGATATTTATCCAGACCGGGAACGGCGTGATGTGCCCGGCGGGTCCCCAGTCCGTATTTCTTCTCAGCATAATAACTGCCCGGTGCCCCGAACGAGGCGCCGGCAATATTGACGTTGAATCCCAGATTCAGCGGTTCCGCTCCGGGGAAGTTGTCAGCGCCAAAATGGCCTTTGCCGACATGAATCGTCTTATAGCCTGACTTCTGCAGCAAGCGTGGCAGCGTGACGTCTTCCTTTTTGAGACCTTCCCAGTTCCAGTCCGGCGGTCCCTGGGGCCCCGCATTATTCTTACGGGGATTGATCCAATTCGTCGCATGATGCCGGGCTGCGTTCTGGCCGGTCAGAATGGAAATCCGGGTCGGCGAGCAGACACTCATCGCGTAAAAGTTATTGAAACGAATCCCCTGCTTTGCCAGGCGTTCCATGTTGGGCGTGATGTAATAATCGTTGAGTGGGTACCGTTTGGGGTTCCCCTCGGCGTCGGTCAGAAAGGGAACCGAAGTATCCATGATTCCCATATCGTCCACGAGAAAAACGACAATGTTCGGCGGTTGCGTCGCATTCAGATTTGCTGCTTTGAGCGTGGAAACCGAACTGAGAACAATACAGCAGAGAACAGCGAATAGAAACCGGCGCAAAAATACTGAATACATCGGAGATGACTTCCTTCCTGAAAGAGCGCTGCGTGAAGACCAACGGCAAACTGACGGAATTTGCATTCGATTCACTATAACAGGCCAGCCCCGATCCTGTCTAATGATCCCCATCCGGAACTGCAGCACTACGGTTCCCCCCCAGCATTTTAAAATCGACATCACTGCTGGCTACTGAAAGCGGGAGACATGCGTCAAATCATCATTTCCTTGAAAATTCAAATTGACAACCATATTCTACTCCAGTAAATTGATATTAGTAAATGACCATCCAGACAAGGAGAGACGGATGAACGCCAGCCAATTGGGTCGGGTCCAGCTGCAGATCATGCAGGTCCTTTGGGATCGAGGCCGCGTCAATGCGCGTGAGATTACAGACGCCCTCAACCAGCATTCAAACATTGCTCACAGTACGGTTCAGACACTGTTGCGTCAGCTGGAGGCCAAACAAGCTGTAGCCCACGACGTCGAGGATCGTACGTTTGTGTTTTACCCGCTGATCAAGGAAGACAAAGTCACGCGGGAGGCTACGCGTGGACTGATCAATGATATTTTCGATGGTTCCGCAGCCGGACTGGTTGCCTATCTGCTGGAGAACGAAAAAATCCCCAAATCGGAATTGCAACAGCTGCGGAAGCTGATCAACGACGAGTAATCACGGAGCATTCACTACGGGCAGGAGGACGAGTCATGATTAAGACCACGGTCGCTTATTTTGCTGTGCTGGTGCTCCTGCAGTCCACTCTGCTGATAATGACCGGTTATCTGGCCATGCGGTTCTGTGGTCGACAGAAGCCGGTTGTTCAGTCTGTGATCCTGTGTGTCACTCTGCTGGCGATACTCGTCTGCCCGCTGGCATCCCTGGCTGCCCATCATCTGGGTGCGACCAGCTATGCCCTGCTTCCTGCCTGGGAGATCAATGATGTCGCTGTCACAGACAGCACTCCCGCTACTGAAGTCTCGAGTCCGCGACCAACTGAAACTGGGGACAGTAAGGGGTTTCCTGAGTTACAGGCTCCATTAGAGCCAATTCATTTACCGCAAGATTCCGTTATGACCGGGAAAGTTCCTGCAGCAGGAGATATCTCCTCCATCGCTGCAGATAACGCGACGGTGTCGACAATAGTGATCGAGAACCAGCCAACGGAATTCAGTCTCAAAGCTCTGATCGCCTGGAGCATTACGCTGATCTGGTTATCCGGCACTTTCGTACTATTGACGAAACTGCTACGGGCGTATTGGGGAATGACGCGTGTTGTCAGAAACAGCCTTCCCGCCGAAGCGCCACTGCAAAACCTCTGTCGGGAGACAGCGGAACGTCTGGGACAACGTCCCCCCAAGGTTCGCCTCTCTCCCGCAGTTCATGCTCCCTGTCTGACAGGTATCAGGAAACCACTGATTCTGCTGCCGGTACAGAAGGACCTGTCGGACGCTGTGCTGCGGGACATTTTTCTGCACGAACTGGCGCACCTGGCACGACGGGACTGCCTGTATTTTCTGCTGGCCCGTCTGGCAACTGCGGTTCTGTTTTTTCAACCGCTGGTCTGGTGGCTTTCGCGACGACTGGAACAGCTGGCGGATGATATCTGTGACGACTATGTAATCCATTACGGCTCCGGGCGGAAGCATTACGCGAATACGCTCGTCGATTTTGCAGAACGGCTGCCGGCCTCTCCAATGACGCCCCAAACGGGGCTGGCTATAGTTTCACAGCGCTCCGCGTTGAGCCGTCGCGTGCTGCGAATTCTGGATTCGACCCGCGTACTGACGCTCCGCCTGCCGATGAAATGGGTGGCCCTGATTCTGCTGCTGGGGGTCTCAGCAACCACGAGTGCCGCCCTGCTCGTAAACGCCCGGGCAGAAGGATCTGTAGAAAAAGAAGATGCTCGGCCACAGACGGACGATGTTCTGGCGGCAGCGATGAAATCACAACCCGCAAAACAAAAGCAGGAGAACGAGAACACGGGATTACACTTGCGGGGGAATGTCGTCAGTCCGGCGGGACAACCGGTTCCGCATGCATCGATTGGTTATGTCAGTACCGGCTGGGATCAACGCCAGCGAATCAGGCTGGCCACCACCGATGCACGGGGGATTTTCAATATCATGATACCCACCACAGATCCACGCTACGCTGCACTCCACAATGACAGTATGCTGGTCGCCCTGGCCAACGGTTATGGCCCGGTAATTGAAAGTGTCTATCAATTCGATGCTACTGGGGAAATGCGCAAATCAGTGTTGAAAAAAATTGACAACTTTCAGTACTCCCCTGAACAGAGAAATCAGATCCGGCAACGAGTTCTCAATGCCAAATCCACCTTTCAGCTGGTGGCAGATGACACTCCCCTCACGGGCCGCGTCGTGAATATTGAAGGGCAGCCGGTACCTGGCGCCAAAGTTGAAGTTGTCCGGTTGAAATATTCGGAATCAGGAAAACTTGACGAGTGGGAACAGGCAACTCAGAAGGCTGGGATCGACCATTTTCATTTAATGCCTCTGCTGACGGGATCCCTGGGGAATGATGTGGGTGGTGCGACGCTGGAATATCTTCCGACCGTCATCACAGATCAAGACGGCCGATTCACTTTCCAGGGCCTGGGAGATGAGCGGCTCGTCAGGCTGCTGATTTCCGGTCCGGGAATTGCCGCCAGCGAAGTCTATGCCCGTACCCGCCCAGGGAATCGTATTGAAGTCCCCAAATCGGTCAGTGGATATTCCAAGGAGAACATCGTCTATCATCCATGTGATTTTACACACATCGCCGGACCATCAGTGCCTGTAACAGGAGTCGTTCGCGATGCGAAAACAGGCCAGCCCCTGTCGGGAGTCAAATTAAGAAGTTACCACCTGACAGGCCGCCGCGTGATACACCAAAGCGAAGGCCTGACCCATACGGTCACCGACGACCAAGGACGCTATCGCCTGGAAGGACTTCCGCTCGGGAATAACGAAATCATCTTTCTGCCTCCGCCGGATCAGCCTTACCTGCTCTACCAGTTCAAAACGGAGCTGAAAGCCGGGAGTCCGGCCTTCCAACGAGATGTGGGACTGGTTCGGGGAGTCTGGGCAGAAGGCCGTGCGTTTGATAAAGCCATAGGAGAACCGGTGCGCGGCGGACGCATCGACTATGCTCCACTAAAGGGGAATCCCTTCGCCGAACTGATCAAAGAGTCTTTTGGGCTACTCCCCAATTATTTCCGTCTGAAGGAGGATGGCACCTATCGGATTCCCGTGCTGCCGGGACCCGGAGTCATCGCGGTCCTCGCTGACGATTTCAGGAAGTACCAGCGCGGCAGAGGCGCTGTGAACCTGATTGATACGACCCAGGGAATCAACGTGTTGAAAACGACACCTTCAGCGTTGGTTGCATTTAACTACCATTTTCTGGCTGAAGTCAATCCGGCAGAAGATGCCGAATCTGTCCAGGTCGACTTGCCGTTTGACGCGGGTCGCACCCTCAAAATCAAAGTGGTGCAGCAGAATGGCCAGCCGGTTTCGTTCGGTAAGTATACCGGCATGTTGGAAGACTTCCCCACCTGGTATCGCTTCACTGACGGTCAACTGGAAATCAGGGGCTTTCGGCCTGACCGCCCCCGTAGGGTACAGGTCTTTGACCCCAAAAGCGGGCAGGTCAGCTTTTATGTCATCGATGAGAAAGATCCCCGGGATTTAAAAATCACACTCGAACCCGGGGCGGAAGTCACGGGTCGACTTGTCGATGAATTCGGAAAACCGAAAGCCAATTTCATGTTCTCTGACGTTTACGAAAGCCCCGCAGAGACTCCGAACTTTGCTTTACTGCCCCCGAATCCCGAGCAGACATCAGGAGGATCGGCGAAACATCAAACTGATACAAACGGACGTTTTCGGATCAAGGGTCTGGTTCCCGGGAAAAAATACCGCGTCTATGCCCGCGAACTTCGTCAGAACAGCACTGCGATCCACCTGGGTGATCTTACTGGTGAAAAGCCGCTCCAGCCGGGTGAGGTGCGCGACCTGGGAGACATCTCAATCAAACGGGCATCCAAAACAGAGTGATTCAAACGCCTTCTCTACCGATCTGTGGATCAGCATCCAGTTCGTCTTTGTCAGCTAGGGCAATTTACCTGACTAACTTTTCTTCCATGCCGTCTTGACACCTGGGACAGTCTGTCCTACCCTTGCCTGCGACATAACGTCCCAGGTCTAGTAAAAGGAAGCATTGAGCATGGTCAAGACGCCCCGTGATGTGACGGAAGCGGAACTGAGCGTACTGCAGGTCCTCTGGCAACAGGGACCTGCGACGATTCGCGTCATTACAGAGCACCTCGAACCCGACCGGGTTGACGCGTATTACTCCACCGTCAAAAAACTGCTCGAACGCCTGGAAACAAAGGGCTTCGTCAAACGGGAACCGGCGGGCATCGCCTTTGTGTATGAAGCCTGTATCGCGCGTGACGATCTGGTGGGGCGACGCCTGCAGGAGGTGGCGGAGACGTTGTGCGAAGGTTCGCTGACGCCGCTGCTCACACAACTGGCGCAACACACGGATCTGAACCGGAAGCAGCAGAAAGTGCTGATGGATCTGATCGACGAACTTGCCAAAAAGAATTCAAAACCATAAGGAGATGGTCATGGATCTGCTCTGGAAACTGCTGATCAGTAACGCGGCGATCGCCGGCGGTCTGTTTATGCTCGTGCTCTTGTTCCGCCGATGGATCAAAAACCCGGCACTGCTGCACATGCTGCTGCTACTTGTGCTGATCAAACTGATCACCCCGCCCGTCTGGCAGCCCCGGATCACCTTGCTTTCACCAGGCACCGGTGCGAGCGTCTCACCGGTCGAAACAGCACCGGCGACAGATGGCACTGGTCTGCTTGCTGAAAACGAGTCCAACGCCAACACAGAACTGAATGCTTTTAATTCTCTGCGAAAGCGAATGCAAGAGACCAGCAAAGGATCGTCTCCTGCTACGATTACTGAAACGAGGTCCGAGACCTCAACTGCTGAGACTTCAATAGAGATCCCAGTCAGCAAGCCAGCCTGGTATCTGAGACTGGCTGCCACTTTCACAGCCCGCGGATGGACCTGGACATCATTCTTATTTCTGATCTGGACTCTCGGGACAGTGATCTGCTGCTTCATTGCAGCGCTTCGTATCTTTCGTTTCCAACGACTGCTGAAGCTCGCACGGCCTGCTTCAGCAGCACTGCAGCAACGGGCCGGGGCACTGGGCACGCGTATCGGCCTGGAGTCGGCCCCACAGGTTGTATTGCTTCCGGGCGCGATCTCTCCCCTGCTCTGGGCGTTCTGTTGCAAAGCACGGATTATCCTGCCGGAACGGCTGCTTGCAGAGCTGGATGAAGCAGAACGAGACACACTGCTGCTACATGAGCTGGCGCATTACCGTCGCGGCGATCACTGGGTGCGTCTGATCGAACTTGCCACCACGGCGCTATACTGGTGGTATCCGGTCGTGTGGTGGGTGCGTCGAGAAATCCGTCTGACCGAAGAGGCGTGTTGTGATGCCTGGGTTACCCAGACAGAACCCGACAAACGGCGGGCGTATGCAGAGGTGCTCGTCAAAGCGACCGGCTTCGTTTCCCAGGCGCAACGCATTCCCGTCGCCACCGGCATAGGATCAGCGCGGATTCTGGAGCAGCGTCTGACGTCGATTATGTGTGACACATTGCAGCATACGATTTCGCGGCGGGGAAAATTCCTGCTGGCTACAATCGCTCTGCTGTTATTATCGCTGGCTCCCCTGCCGGGTACTTCGCAGGCGGAGACCAAAGTAGCAGAGAAACCGGACCAGTTGCCGAGCGTGGAAGAAATCCTGGACGGTTACCGGGACAATATTCAACGGTTGCTGCCGATGGAAATGACGTACCAGGTGCTGATTAAAGAGAACATGAACTGTATCAACAATGATCGCCAGAGGGTGAAAGAAGCGGAATTGATTTCAACACTGAAACATACCGACCTCAAAACGGAAGACGGAAAAGTTGTCTACAATGCTGAGCAGTTTGCAATCGTTGTCGGTTCCACTTTAAGAGACGCCGAGTTCCTTAAAAGTAATTTAACAGCGAATCAGGTCAAGTCCCGGCTGGCGGGTTGGGTTTCGGAACGGAGTTTTTTCTGGTCGGATGGCAAATCGTTTCAACGCCGCTGGCCGAATAATTTAAAGGACTCCGAACTGGATCTAACGCCTCGAAAATTAACTCAGGTTGCGCTCCCACATTATTTTAAATCTATCGATGTCTTATCCGCCATCAAAGGGGCAACGCCACCCTATCGCGTGTGGTTCGGTACTTCTTCCAGCTTTCCCCAGGGACAGGGACGCATTACAGATAACTTCAATCGTGTCATCTCACACAAAACCAGAGCCCCACTGGCTGTTTCCCAGTTCCAGTGGGATGAAAAACAGGACTGGCAAAACCTGGATTATTTCATGACTCGATCAGCAGACCAGTACAAAATCATTGGCTGGAAAAAACATGAGGGATGTCGCACCATTGTCCTGGATGGCTGCTTTACGCCTATCCATGAGCAGACCGGGCTACGCAACCGTTATCGTATCTGGGTGGATCCTGAGCGAGGCTTTTTGCCTCTGCGTATGGAAATGACCGACGTGAATGCCCAAGGGCAGGCGGTGCGAGAGGTCTATCGCCACCTGGAAGTCGAGCAGATCGACCAGTTCGCAGACAGCTACTACCCGGTCAAGATCCATTTCCAGAATTACACCGTCGACAGCCCCGGCATTCAGAAGCAGAATGAGAAAATCAGGGAGGAAAAACTGGACCCCCAATCGCTGGCACCTCTGCCCTTAGTTCCTGGACGCAGAGAAATCTGGACTGTCACCAGTTTCACGGCAAATAAACCGATGGAGCAGGATGAGCTTGCCTGGGAATTTCCACAAGGCGCTGTTTACACAAACGATCTGGATGGAAATAAATATGTGGCGGGACGACCGAAACAGCTACCCCTGCCTGCATCACCACCGCCGGCGTTGCCCCCTGGCACACCAGCACCTCCTCTGCAGGTGAAATCCTGGCTGGATGGCAATTCACAGTCTCTGGAAGCGCTGCGTGGCAAAGTCGTCTTCCTATTGTTCATCGACGGAATTCAGGAAACAGATTACTCCCAGATTCCTGCAGACATGGAAAAGCCGCTGGCACAAATGCGTAAATTTATGAAAGCATTCCATTCAAAGTATTCAAAGAAAGGGGTTGTGTTCCTGGAAGTCCATCCACCGGGTACGGAGGCTGATAAGATCCGTGCATTCCATCAGTTCCGTCAATTTGAGACGCCTGCCGCCATTGATCTGGCCAGTCAAAACGGAGGTAAGACGAACATCCTCTATGACGGCGCCAATCTAGATTTGAATTTCCTGGTGATTGGTCGGGATGGCCATATCGCCTCCACCCAGCAGTCTCTGGAGAACGAACAGGGAGAACTCTATTTTTACTATGTTGCAAATAAACTCTCCATCCCTATTCATGATGACGAAAATATTTCTGAAGAAGAAACAATGAATAATGGAATGCGGATCATGGAATACATAGTAAGCGAGCAACTGGATAAAGCGCTCGCAATTGAGAAAGAGTGAAGCAAACCAGCCTGCTTCACTCAACCGGTTTTGTAACCGGTTTATCCGCTGTCCGAGCCAGTTGCTGGTCCAGCATCTCCCGCAGCAACGGCACAAAGAATCGTACTATATGTTTCTCCACTCATGGTGACTTCGCGTTAAGAGACCGCAGTTTCTGCCGCACCAGTTTCGACTGTTCGTCATTCAGAATTTCCCAGCAGGCCAGGCCGTTGCCGACGAGGTTGAAATCGTCGAATTGCCAGACGATCTTGCGGTTCTCGTCGAGTTCCAGGATCTGTGGATTCTCGGGGCCGGCGTGGCAGTTGCCGATGACCAGATTGCCGTTGTCGAGTTCCTGCAGACAGGTGGTCCACTGGAGGGCCACATCCGTGCCCGGCACACGTTCTTTGACTTCCCAGATGGTCCGTTTGTCGGGGGTAACTTCGCGGACGCTGTGACCGCTGCCCGAGGCGATCAGTGTGTTCCCGTTCTTAAGACGCAGGGCGCCGTAGACGCGGGTGCCGATCGGATATTCCCAGACAATGTTTCCGTCACGATTATATTCCAACACGACGCCCGGCTGTTCCGAACAGACCAGGTAGGTTCCCGCGGGAGTGACTCGCATCAGCCGCGTGGATTGTGTGCCCCCTTTCTTCAAGGGGAACTGATGCACGAGCTTGCCGTCGCGATCGACTTCGATAATCCGTCCGACACCACTTTCGACGATCACCGTATTGCCGTTGGGCAGGCGTTTGAAAGCATGCACATCCACCCGCTTCCCGGCGTTGCCGTTGCTGCTGGCTGAATCGTAGGTCCAGACGATTTCTTTATCGAGATTGATCTCTTTGAGCCCGGTCCAGCTGTCATGAAACAGGATGTTGCCGTTGGGGAGCAGCTGCACATCGTGATGGCCGGCGTGCCCCTTGGCAGGCCCCTCGGTTTTGTACGACCAGAGGACTTTACCTTTTGCATCGCAGATCGCGAGAAGATCTTTCTGATAGGAAGCGCTCACCAGAACCAGTCGTTCCGCGGAAGCGACTGTGGCGATCATAAGTGTGCAGAGAAGGACGAAGAACTGTGCGGCGCGTTTCATGTTCCTGTTATTCCTGATTAACGTATAGAAGTGAGCTCTTTAACCGACAGGCTGAAAGACATCCTTCTCATCATATCAATGAAGACAGGTCTCTGAAACTGAATTCAGTTTTCGTCAAGAATCACCCCTGATCCCAGCGTTCGATGACGAAGCTGTCGTTGATTTCTTCAATGCGGGACTGCAGGGCCAGCACGCGTTCGTGGGGCAGCGTGTGTGTCAGCATGTTGAAGGCGGATTCCGGACTGGGATTGTGAAAGTATTCTTCGGCAGTCCGCCGGGGCATCATCGTGTCCAGCGGGAAATCACTGGATCGGACAAATGCGAGCAGACAGCAGATCAATTGATCGTCGTTGAGGTCAAACTGCTCAGACCCCAGATGGGGCTCCAGTCGGTACTCCAGCAGGCAGTTCCAGACAATGTGCTGCATTTCTGATTCTGGATGAAACAGATCGACCAGATACGCGGGCAGGAATTTCAGGAACCCTGCATAAGACATTGATAGAGGCGCTTCGTGATAGCGCGAGATTAATGCGTGATCCACCTGATCCCAGGTTTTGTGAGCATAGTCCCGGAGGATAGCATCGCCTTCAGCACCGGACGTACGAAGCAGGTCGGTGCCATCGACATGGGTCAGATATTGTTTCGGTGGAAAGACTTCGCGGATCAGTCGGATCACCGTCTGATCGTAATTCCGTCGCCAGTCCTGATTCTGTAAAAGCATCATCTGCTTGATCCTTTATGCGACCAGCGTCTTGAAACACATCTCAGGCGTCTGATTCCATTATACGCCAAACTACACATCTAGCTCTATTTATCTCCTGCAGACGAAATGCTTGCAATCCCAGTTTTTTTTCATAATGCCGGTAGTTACGAGGAGGGGTTCCCCGTTGATGGTTAATGAAGGGACCTTTCGCTCAGGCCCGGAAAACATACATTTCATAACCTTATATATATTTCATATTTAGAGTTCAGAATTCTTTCTGATCGATTCCATCCTCCAACTGATTCTGTCAGGCAGCCTCCATGGAGCACCTGTGAAGGGCACTGATTAAAACGCGTTTCAACAGTATCGGGCCAGCTGTTTTTTATTTCGACACTTTGAGTCCGATAAGGGGGAACCTGCTTATGCGAAACCTCAGTACATTTCTCACTTTGTTTGCGTTGCTGCTGTTTGCCAGCGACGCCTTTGCCCAGCGGGGCGGAGGTGGTCGTGGTGGCGGCGGTCCGCGAGGCGGTGGTGGCGGGATGCAGATGGGTCAGGGAGGCGGCCAGTGCCAGAGAGGTGGCGGCGGAGCTTCCGGCGGTGGAAGTCAGATGCAGATGATGATGAGAGGAGGCAACCTTACGACAGACCAGTCTGCGACGGATGCGGTCGAGGTGGTCACCCAGATGTTGATGTCGATGGATCGGAACAGGGATGGCATGATTTCAGCCAATGAAGTACCCGCGCCATTACAGAGCCGTTTAAATGGTGCTGATGCAAACGGTGACGGAGTTTTAAACCGACAGGAACAACTGGCTGTGATTGACCGGGCCAAAATTCTCAGCGGCCGCCCCAATGCAACGGGACTCGGTCTGAATGATACGATCTTTCGACAACTCGATCGCAACCGGGACCAGATCATCAGTCGCAACGAAGTCCCTCCTTCACTGCAGCGGATGTTCCGTGCTCTGGACTCAAATCAGGATGGAGCCCTCGACTCTGAGGAGCAGACTGCCATTCTGGCCAAAGTTCAGACTCGCTTAAATCCAGGAGCGCAACGTAAGAAGGATCCAGCCTTGTAAGTTAATCTCAGCTGTGTAAACAGCAAATGTGCCGGGAATCAATTTGAGACATATGGTGTGCTCCTTGGGGGCGACTGCAGCTTCGAGTTCCGAGATCGAATCTGCAGCCTGCTTAGCCTGTCCCAGAGGGGTTCCTGGCACTCTTTTTCTTTCTTCTCTTCACTTCTGCCGGTGTTCCACTGTGAATACATCCCATTCAGACGAACAGTGGATTTTCACTGCGTAAATCCGTTCTATTCTGGATTGTTCTGACAGTCGCTTTTAAGATAGAGTCCTGCGATTCTGCTTACCCGCCGGAATTCTACACCAGCCAGAAGAAAGCGACTCGATGAAAGCTGTTGTGCGACTGCCATTCCTGGTTTGCCTGCTCTGTTGTGCGTTTCCTTCACTGATCTTCTCCCAGGAACTGTCGAGTTCCCTGGAGCAACAACTCCGGCAGGCCCCCTTAAACAGGCTGGCACAAGAAGCCCGACTGCGCGGGAATCCGGAACGAGGTGCACTGGTCTTCTACAAATCGGTCGCCGCCTGTATCAAATGCCACGACAGTGGAGCCAACGCAACTCCCCTCGGTCCCGACCTGACTAAGGCAGACCAAAACGCCAGCGATGAATACCTGGTTGAATCGATTCTCTTTCCGTCCCGCAAGATCAAGCAGGGCTTCGAAACGGTCAACATCGTCACCAGCGCAGGGAAGCTGATTTCCGGCCTGGTTGCAGAGGAGCGTCCCGACGCTCTGGTGCTCCGCGACGCAGCCAACCTGGGTCAGGAAATTGTCGTCCCCAAAGACGACATCGACGAACGAACCAGCGGCAGTAAGTCGATGATGCCCGAGGGACTCGTGGCGACGCTGCACGATCAGGCTGAGTTTTATGATCTGGTCAGCTATGTCTTTGAGATCGCCCGCGGCGGTGCACAACGGGCAGCGGAACTTAAGCCGTCAGCGGAAGCACTCATCGTTAAAGACGATACCCAAAACCTCGATCATGCAGGAATCATTAAGAGGATGAACCAGCGTGACTTTGCCGAAGGGGAACGTATCTATCACGGTCTGTGCAAGAACTGTCACGGCATGGATGGCAATACACCTTCGCTCCCCACCGCCCGGGCCTTCGGGACACAGCCGCTCAAATTTGGTGTAGATCCCTATCGGATGTTTCTCACACTCTCAAAAGGAAACGGGCTGATGGGCCCGATGCAGCATCTGAGCCCCAGAGAGCGTTATCAGGTCGTGCATTACATCCGCGAAAAGTTCATGAAACCGGGGAACCCCGCTTATCAACGGGTGACGCCTGACTATCTCAAGCAGCTCCCCCCGGGTACGGAATCCGGGGAATTCGATCTGAAAATCGAACGTGACTTCGGGCCGGCGCTCGCTTCACAGCTTTCCCGAATCACCACCAGCGCCTTGACCGTCAAACTGAATGCAGAGACGACGATCTCCTATGATTTGCATACTTTGAACCAGGCGGGACTCTGGCAGGGCGGATTTCTCGATTTGAGTGAAACTCAACATATCCGCGGTCGTGGTGAAGGAGTTCCAGAACCAGACGGCAAGCAACTTGCCGGCCTGGCTGGCTGGCAGTGGGGACATGAAGGAACGCTCGATTATCCTCGTGAGAAATTACGTCCCCGTGGACCGCTGCCCGCTGAGTGGTTGCGATATCACGGTCACTACGTGCATGGAAATCAGCTGGTACTTTCCTATGCCATTGATGATCGGGAGATCCTGGAACTTCCCCAGGCGATCCCAGGTAAAACCGCAGTCCGGCATAGCCTGCGAATCGGTCCCGGGAAAGCACTGGTCCTGTCCACCGCAACACCTCAGATTCCCGATGCTGTAGCCTTCATTGCTGGCCCGGGAAACCAGAGTTCAATGGAACGCACACAAGACGCTACCGGTACATTCGCCTTTTGCGGGCAGCTTGAGACGGGAACGTTTGCGGCCAGCGCCGTCCGGGGAGACACAAAGGGGATGACCTGGCATGTCGACGATAAACAGCGTTTCGTGCTTTCGATTCCAGCCGACCAGGAATCGCGGCTGATTGAGATCAGCTGCTTCATGGGTAAAGAGGAGGCAGATTATGATGCGGCACAAACCCTGTTCCGGGAAGCGGAGCAGACAGAAGTGACTGATCCCCGGTCCCTGATTCAGGGTGGCAAAGCCAACTGCCCCGACGTCCTGACCACCGTGGGTTATCCGGGTCTCGAAACGGGGGCTTACGCCCTGGATACGATCACCATTCCGCGTGAGACGCCCTGGAATACGTGGTTTCGGACTTCGGCCCTGGATTTCTTTCCGGATGGACGGATGGTAGTTTCCACGCATGGGGGTGATATCTGGATTGTCTCCGGTCTCGACAAAGGTCTCCTGGATCTGAAATGGAAACGCTTCGCGGGAGGACTCTACGAACCCTTCGGCATTAAGGTAGTCGATGGTCTGATTTATGTAACCTGCAAGGATCGTCTGACGCGACTGCACGATCTGAACCAGGATGGCGAAGCCGATTTCTATGAGAGTTTCTCTGCAGACACCGATGTCTCACGATTCTTCCACTCTTTCAACTTCGATCTGCAGACCGATTCACAAGGCAATTTCTATTACACGAAGTGTGGTCAATACACGAGTTATGCCTTACCGGGGGCGGTGATTAAAGTCTCGCCCGATGGCAAGCAGCGGGACGTTGTCTGTACCGGATTTCGCACCCCCAATGGGATGGGCATGCTGCCCGATGACCGGATGACCGTCAGTGACAATCAGGGAAACTGGATCCCCGCTTCGAAGATCAGCCTCGTCAAGCCGGGCGGTTTTTATGGGTATGTCCAGACTCATGCAGGTGGGAAGAACTGGGCCCCTGACGGAGGGCGGATCGATCATCGCAAGGTGATTCCCCCGAAGACATTTGATCAACCGTTGATCTGGATGCCTCAGGACTACGACAATTCCTCAGGAGGCCAGCTGTGGGTAGATGATCCCCGCTGGGGACCGCTTTCAGGTCGTCTGTTGCACACCAGCTTTGGTAAAGGCTGGATGTATTATCTGATATTGCAGGATTTTGAGGATGTGAGCCAGGCGGCGATCATTAAGCTCCCCTTTCACTTCAGCACGGGTATCCACCGGGCCCGCGTCAACCCGGCGGATGGTCAGGTTTATGCGGTTGGACTGGATGGCTGGAACGGCGGGGGACGCAGAGGTCTCCGCGACCAGGGGATTCAGCGGCTGCGTTACACAGGCAAGCCCTTATCGATGGTGACGGACTGCCAGGTAGAAGCAGACGGTCTGCGGATTGACTTCAACTTCCCACTCGATCCGAAGAGTGCCTCGGATCTCAAATCTTACTTCGCCGAGCAGTGGAATTACCACTGGCGACCCGAATACGGTTCAGACATGTTTTCTCCTGCGACCGATCGTCCCGGAAAAGACAAGCTGAACATCAAGAGTGCCCTGCTTTCCGCAGACGGGAAGAGCGTGAAACTAATGGTGCCTGATCTGAAACCGGTGAACCAGGTGCATCTCAAGTTGAATCTCAAAGCAAAGTCCGGAGAACCATTTGCTGAAGAGGTTTACTGGACGATCAATCGGGTGCCCAAGCCTTAATTCCGGTTACTGCTTGCGGTCCACCCTGGAGTGAGATGCACCGCGATCCTCCAGTTTGCTGAACATGATACGTTCTTTGCGACTCGGCGAATGATCTCCCTGAGTGACTGCCAGCCAGATTGCTCCATCGTACTCACAAAACGTGGGATACTGGAACGAGTGAGGCGTCTCAAAACGGTATTTGCGTTCCCAGGTTTTCCCGTCTCGTGAAATATCGATATTGAAGACACTCCGCGTGACGCCGTCGATTTTTTTGGCTTCCTGCCAGCCAAGATAGTAGGTATCCCCAAAACGATCGAATGTCGGCTTGGAATTCGTTCCATCAGGGACGAATGGCAGCTGCTTGCCGACGCTCCACTTTCGCCCGTCCGCGCTGATGGTGAAATAGTAATTCCGTTTACCGCCATCGTTGCGACAGATTGCCATCCAGGTGCCGTCCGGCAGGCGATTCACCGCAGACTCACTGAGCGCGACTGACTGTGGTTCGTTATAGTGCCCGATGATTTCAAACGTGTCACAGCTTGAATTGACTTTTGCGAGGGCGTTCTGCTTGCCCGGGAAATTATTGATCGCGACATAAGTCTCGCCGTCAAACTCTTTAAACGAATCAAACAGATAGAGGCCGAAATCTTTCGCTCTCTTTCCGAATCCCTGTGCCGCCGCATCGGCGTGAAAATACCGGGGCTGCATCTCGAAGGTTCCCGCGGCGGTCTTCAGTTTTGCTTTGTGGATGGTATCAGCGAAACTCTGCGTTTGCAGGTTAAAATCGCGATACCAGGTTTGTGCCTGTCGTTTGCCCGGTTGCTCGCTGGCGAAGTAGCAACGCAGCGTGTGCTCATTCAACTGTAGAATGCGGGGAACAAAGCAGGCGCCCACAGGCAGTGTGGCATTCTGAAAAACCTGTTCGCTGCGGGCGAAGGGGATGACTTTCTCCAGCGTTAAGGTCTTGAGGTTGACGATCGACAGGGCACAGTAGATTTCCGGCCAGCCCGCACTTTCCCCGGCACGGGTGTCGTTGACTTCAGCCACGATATAAGCATGATTACCCGTCAGCACCATTTCGGCATCGTGGGCACCTTTGACCTCTTTGCCAGTCACGGTCACCAGACGTTCCATTACTCGATTGCCGGCCTGTACGGGATCCCAGTCTCTGGGAACCAGAGTCCTTACTGGTTCAGGTTCCTGCGCAAGGGCAAATGAACCGACAAATAACAGTAGCAGTAATTCCAGGGAGGATCGCTTAAATGACATCGTTGTAGTTCCTCAGCAGAAAGTCTGTTCAATGAATCAGAGATTCAAAATAGCTGACAGCACTGGAATTGTCACCCCTGGACCGGGAACAAATTGATTCACAGAGATCACGGGGAATTCATGTCTGGAGAATTTGATAGTAGGCCGTTATCTGCTCCAGTTGAGGAGGTTCGCAGCGGAGAGCAATATGGCCATCGGGGCGGATCAGGAACAGAGTGGGATCGATGATCCCCAGTTTTGCATGGACGCTCCCCGTTTCATCGATTAACCATTTTGCCTGAGTAGAATCTGTCTGTTCGAGTTTTTCCGGCGGTGTTGTGGAGATGATAACGCAGGTATCACCGGGCTGCAGAACGGATGCGAGATCAGCGGCATTGGGTGCTTCTATCTCATCCGTGGCCAGCCAGAGGAGCAGATGACCGGTCGATCTCAACAAATCGAACAATGTGAGTGTTGTGTCCGTCTGGGGATGGGACAGCGGGCCGGCTTCGGGCAGACAGTCACCGGGTCGGGGGCCGAGCCAGTTCTGTTGTGCAGCTGCTCCAGCGGCATGATAGCCTCGGACCAGGGGACTGTCGCGATAATGAAAGCTGATTTCGGTTTCGGCCTCGGCTGCCTGCAGTTGTCCCCGGGCGGGGAGCAGCATGGCACACAAGGCACGCTTCACCCGTTCGACAGCCGCTGGTTCGTCGGGGATCGTGCGTAATTCTTCGGCAATGTCCCCCGAGGCACCAACCGCGTTGGCAATGGGGCGGCGTTCGAGCTCGTAGCTGTTCAGCAGACCGTCGCCGGCTTGTCCCTTGATGACGTGCGCCAGTTTCCAGCCCAGGTTGAAGGAGTCCTGAATGCCCGTATTCATGCCATGCCCTTCAATGGGACTGCAGGCGTGTGCGGCATCACCTGCGAGCAGCACCCGACTGGAACGGTAATGCGCACTCAACTGGCGGAAGGTATGATAGAGCATCGGCTGGTCCGGATCCTGCAAACGGGTTCCGGGAGAGATGGAAGCCAGCCCCGAGTCGATCTGCTCCAGCAGATCGTCTATCTGGGTTTCATCGAAAACCCGGAAGTAAATTCGCCAGCGCATCCCTGGCATGGGAACCGGATTAAGGGCAGGTGCGTCAATCTGAATCGCGGCCCGGTCCGGTTCGTGTTGCCAATCGGGAAGATAGCCATCGACGACGCCCCAGCGGGCCGGATACTGATGACCGGCGACAGCCACTCCAATCGATTCGCGAACACGACTGTGAATACCATCGGTGCCGACCAGCCAGTCGGCGGTGACCGTTGTTTCGACTCCCTCCGCCGATTTGAGAGTGGCAGTCACTTCAGTGTCCGTCTGATTCAGTCCTTCCAATGACCAGCCTCGAGAGACCCGGCCTCCCAGGCTTTCCAGACGTGCGGTGAGAATGTCTTCGGTTTCATTCTCAGCGAGATTCAGATCATAGGGATGGCGACACTCCAGACTTTCAAAACTGGTCTGAGCGATTTTTTTGCCAAAGGCGAAGATGTTGAAGCCCCGCATGATGTGACCGCGTGCGAGGAACTCGTCGATGGTGCCCATCGTCTCGAAACATTCCAGCGAGCGGCTGTGAATCACGGTGGCCCGGTCAAAGGGGAGCGGTGCGGGATTGCGGTCGATGAGCAGACACTCAACGTTCCGCCGCACCAGTTCGATGGCCAGGGAAAGACCGGTCGGTCCGGCTCCGACAATCAAAACCGGCGTATGTGATGGTAGTGTCTGCGAGTGACTCACAATCTGTTCCTCTGCTGCATCTGGGATTGACTCAACCGGACCTGACAGTTTTGCGGAAACCAGTTTAGCAGTTCCACAGCCGGAATCCGCGCTTAATTCGATTTTTTCACGACGGCCTGGTGCATAGCCTGCAGAGACTCGCCGGCGAACTGTTTCTGTTTGCTGCGGACATAGGGTAAGGCAATTTTGGAGAGCAGCGTGTTTGGTCGGGAAAACGCATAGAGATCGTACCAGACGGAATCATCCTCGGGGTGCCATTCTACCTGGAAACGTTCTTCGCCACACTCGGCGTGGTCGGGAAGCGTGCCGTAGGCAAATGCGAAGCGGGTGAGGGGCTCTGTTTCTTCCAGCACGTAAACGATCCGACAGGCATTCAGAACCCAGATTCCGAGCACATGTGCCAGTGCGGCGACGGTCTGTCCCGCGGCTGGTGAGGCATCAAGGCGATGCAGATGCAGCCAGTCAAAGCGATAATGCTGCCATTCCGCCAGGGCCTGTTTTGCCTGTTCATAAACCGCTGCCCCCTGCCCCAGACGGATGCGATTGTGATCGACGCGGAATCCAGCAGGGGCTGACTGGTTGCGGGTGGCTTCCACCTGCGAATAGGTAAACTCCTGCTGTGCCTGCACTTTAAGAAAGTCGTCAATCTGAGCGGAATCCGGTTTCCGGAAGTGGTACATGGTTTCTCATTTTTCAGGCAATGAATTTGAACCGGTGAGAGCCGGCGCTCGTTCTCAGTAATACAGGTTAAGCAGCAGATCCTCTCAACAGAAGAGTGTGGGCCCGTAGATGTGAGAAATTCTGAGATGGTTGCAGGTGAAGGATCGGCGGGGGAGTATCGTGTTTTTCGCTTACGGAAGTATTATCTGTATGTCGGATTAGCTGGTCTAGTACTATTCTTCACCATGACCGTCTTATGTCTGCTAGCTGACATGGATGATGTGCCAGCAGACCGGCGAACTCTATTGGCCATTATTTCTACTTCGATATCTGGTCTGTTTACCGTGAGCTCTCTGTGGCTGATCCTCAGTTATATTTATTCTACTCTCATATTTGATGGCTTTAAAATCATCTTTCGAGGAGTATTGCTGCGAAAAGAACTGGACCTGGAGCGTGTCAGACAGTTGCGCTGGATCGGTGGCGGAGCGGGAATCATCAAGCTGAAGACGCTTACTGAAAAAGGCACGATTTATCTCGATAATTTTGCGTATGAAGACCGTCTCTGGATCGTGGAACGCCTGCGAAACCAGGCTCCCGAGTCGCATCAAGAGGGCTGGGATCTGTTTTGCCATCGCATCGCCATGCCCCTCAGGCGATATGATCCTCAGACCATACACGTGCCTGACAAGAATGAAGTCCTGCTCACTCGCAAACGCTGGGACTGGCTGTTGCTTCCCTTTATTCTCCTGACAGCTGTGTTCGGTTTGGTCGCCGCCTGGAAATTTGGCTTACCACGCATGCTGACTGCGCCTGTATTGCCCACAGCACTTTGGTTGTTTTTACGCTATTCGACTCCACGCAAGGGAATGGTCGCACGAAAACTGAGTGCCGATCCGGAACAGAATTCACAACTCGCATTCTTCGGTTGGTTCCTGCTGGTGTATATGCTCATCCAGTTCGTTAACCGGTTTGTCAATTTCCCCTGGCTGGATGAATCAACCCTCAGTATCAGTGTGTCAGTGTTCGGTATATGCGTCCTGTTCTGGAGAAGTTATCAGTTCGACAAGGCAAACTATCAGAAGCGACTGGAAGCGTCAAAGACCTCCGTGAAAGAATGGGAGGCCGGACTGAAAACAGACTTTTCGTGAGGAACTGCTGAATCGACAGGCCTGTTGCATTCTATTTTCTCTGCAGACGCAGGCGGGCGGTAGAGGCTCGGGCCAGGTCTGTCACTTTTTCTGCCAGGCGGGCACCCCAGCCGATCATCGGGCGTTCTACTCCATGGTAGGAAAGCTGGGCCACCACGAAAGTGAGGGGGACTGAAACGACAGCCAGAAGCAGGCTCAACAGCAGTGGATAATTCGCAGTGATGTCCGCACTGACCAGATGCAGCAGGCCCCAGGCGAGCCAGTACATAATGATGAAATGATAGATGTAAAAGGAATACGAAATCTGCCCGAGTTTGTGGACCAGCGGCAACTCCAGCATGCGGCTTCCCCAGACCTTGACGGTTCCTTCCGCCAGAATGGCGATGATCGCGGCCGCAGCCAGGGCTTCGAGCAGGACGGTAAAAAAGCGTTCCTGAGGTGCAAACAGGGAACGGGCACAGAGCAGCGCGATGACACTGACCAGAAACAGGGTGTTGCGGGCGGACGGGGCGACTGACTGTTTCAGTCTTTCGATCAGGGTCGGCAGCATCAGTCCCAGGTAGAAGACAAACCCATACAACAGAAAAATAATTCCCGGTAGAATACAGGAAAGTGCCATCAGAATCAGCAGGATAATATAATTCCCTTTCTCTGCGCGTCTTCGACTGAGCAGATAAAAAAGCGGAAAGCCGAACGACATCACCAGTTCTACTTTCAGCGTCCAGGCGATCTGATTGAGGTTTGTCTCCAGCAGGGTATAATTGGCCAGCGCGTTGTTCCAGGTGATATTCTGCTGATACCACTCCTGAAACCAGAGCGACGTATTCGGGAACCGCTGGTAAGTGTGAAATCCCATGATGGAAACAATGATCAGCGTGAGACAGACGAGATACGCAGGATAGATTCGCAAGAGGCGTTTCACGTAAAACGCCAGATACGTCAGCGACTGTCGAGGCTTGCGATCGAGCGACAGTCCCAGGACATAGCCACTCAGAACGAAGAACACCGTCACCGCGGCGCCGCCGTTACAGGGAATCAACAGCAGTCTGGTAAGGAAGGCCTGGGTCCCCTGCGTTTCCCGGAGACTGGTCGTCCAGATCATCGGATTCTGATCGACGGCGAACACGATCAGACAGTGACTGAGCGCGACCATTAACGCAGCAATCCCGCGCAGAGATTCCAGTTGTTTAATAAACATCGATCAAATTTGCCGGTCGTGTCTCAGATGTTCTACTTCAGAAAACTTACCCAGAGAGAGCAGGTGTTGACTCCCAGTGTAATCTCCATAAAGAAGAAGATTCCAAGGAAAAAAGCTGGTTCCGGATCATTTTCAACTGAATGGGCGACGCTTTAGTAAGAATATGTCGTCTCTTAACGACTCTGGGGTTGCACCGCTTCCAGCGGCAGCGGCTCCTGCTTTTCCGGTTCCGGATGCGCCTTGAGTACCGTCATAACGAAGGCATAGATTTCGCCGCCTGATTCCGGAGCGGCTACGCGCGGACAGGGAACCATGCAGGTCTGACCGCCGGTTTCGATCCGCAGCTTGAGTTCATCCGGGTCGGTCCAGCGTTTGTCTTCTTTTCCGGGCCAGAATTTGGATTCACTGAGCATCTCTTTGAGATTCCAGTTCCCCTGTGCATCAGTGATTGTAGAGGCACACTTCCAATTGCTGAGAAGTAAAGTCACAGTGGCCCCCTGCACGGGCCGTTGCTCTGCCCCGGAAAGCAGTTGACCTTCCAACAGTAACTCGTACGCGATACTGCAGCCCGGCAGGTACAAGACCAGAGTCAACAGTAAGATAGAACGACAGCGCCGATAAGTCTGTTGCATGCTCATCACCTCAGATCGACAGGACCAATTCCCGGTCTCAGTGAAAATTGTTTCGTGAGTTCACTGATAGAGATCTGATTCAGATGGGTTCTATTCCATTCAATTTCAGAAATTAAGGTCTCAGTTTCTGAAAATGCCGCTTTGAAGAAGCTGTTTCAGTTGAAGAGTCTGTTTGCCTGGGGATAGACGAAGATAAACCAGAGACCACTGAGAGCAGCAAACGCGGAGAGTATTGAGTACTGGGGTTGAATGTAATCAGAATCAGCCAGGCCCCCCCTCTACTTCTTGGGATTAATAACCGCGAAAGAACAGGATGTATGACCAGGCCGACAAAACGAAACAGTCCAGCAGAAAACTGATACTTACTTTTTTCTGTTGAGATGGAGTCAACGTAAGACCGGAAAAGAGAATATCCAGCAACAGGAAAAATGAATAGACCTGGATCGGAAAAAAAATGATGCCCAGGACGGCGGCTTTAAAAGCACGATTCACCTCCTGATCCAGGTCTCGCTCAGCAGCCGATTCCCCAACGGTGTCTTGTGCATCGTCATCCGTGGCTTCATCCTCGACCCAGCCGTTCTCGAAGCCTTCGACGGTTTTCCAGTCTTCCTCGCTGATGGTGACCGGATCGTGTTCATCGAGTAGTTCAAAAGCGCGATCGGCGTCTTCAGAAGCGACCTGAACCTTAATTCCGCCGAGTGCATTCCCAAGATACCAGGCCATGCCGACGGCCTCTTCGTCCGAGAGATAGACCCGAATTCCCTCCGCTTCCAGCTGGTTGCGGATCAGGCTGGCTTCGGTGGGGGTGCTTGTCGTGGCGATGGTGATGAAGTCGTCAGACATGACCTCTCCTCTCGTGGAAGATTAAGGTACGCGGACTTTGACATTGTCATAATGGATCGACTGTTTGGGGGTGACCAGGCCGATCATGTCTTTGGTGGGATGGGCAATGCCTGGGGAACGGAGGGAGCCAATCAGCTTGCCGTCGATGAAAGCCTGCATCTGGTCCCCTTTGATGCGGACCGTGACGGTGTACCACTCGCCTTTTTTCAGTTTGACCGGGAAGATGGCCTGGGACCGTTCCAGGATCTCCTGTTCGGCTTCGGTCAGTTTTTCTTTGTTCTGACGTTTCTTGAAGATCTCATTATTGAAGACGCCGGTCTTACCGTCTCGGAGTGTGACTTTCGTGGGCGAAACCACCACGCGGCAGAGATGGCCTGCGTGGGAGCCTTTGAATTTGTGCTGATTGAAGGTCAGGTTCGTGTAAGGTGAACCCTCGAACTTGAGATCGACGGTGAGTTCGACATCGCTGTAAGGTTCAGTCTTCAACTGATGGACGGCCGCGTGTCCGCCCCCTTCGAGCTCCACTCCCTGCAACACACCGTCTTTCACGACTGAGGAGCCTTTATAGAGGCGCCACTGCTTGCCGAGCTCTTGTTCGGAGAAATCATCTGAGGCCAGCGTCTGCTGATAATGGTCTGTGGAAATGGCTTCCGGTGCTCCCGCGAAGACCGATACCGATGCCAGCAGACAGGCCAGAGTGAGCAGAGAACGTGGAGCGGACATAATGAGCACCTTTATGCTAAGCAGAAATGGGATGGATCAGGAAGCCTGCTATGGTTTTGGAAAACAGAGCAGTACTTCCGGGAATCCAATGTACTCACCCTTTTCTGGTGCGTCAATTTAATTGTGTGCAACGTGTGTATCCTGCGGGAGACGCTGTTACTTTGAAGTGAGCGGGAAATCGATCTGATTGCTGCCCGATTTCACCTCGGCTGTGAGCGTAGTCTGGGTATGATATTTTGCCGGCAGCAGTTCGGCACGTGCCTTCCGATCTTTACCTTCGCCGGTCTCGTCCGAATAGGCATCCATGGCGGAAGTAATCACAACCTTGTGAGCACCAATCAAGGCCCCGGTGCTGGTGCCCGTGTAATACAAAGAGTAATTTCCTGCACTATCGGTTTCTGCGACCGAGGGACGACCTTTTTCAGGCTGAAATGTAATCTGCGCATATTCCAGTGGCTCTCCGTCGAGAGTCACGACTCCTGAAACCTGGCCCAGTTGGGGACCATTACTGCCGCTGCAGGCACACATTCCACAGGCGATGATCAGGACGCTGAAGATTTTTCCGAGACGATAAACGAACATGTGATAGAACCTTGATGAATCTGAATGAAAAGGTGGCGGGTTCGTCAGCGCGGGGTGCACTGCGAAACGAAAGCAACCGCGGAGCGATAGGCTCCCGGCCGCTTGAGAAAACAGTGGTGCGGATTAATATTCGCCGAGAATGGCGCCATCCGAGATCGAGGAGAGACGTTCGAGTGTGCTGTCGACAACACCCCCATTGGTGATGTTCGTATCGATGTTTTCGCTGATGAAGCGAACTGCACCATCGCCCATCAGGAACTGAGCACCACCCACGTGCCGGCTGCTGTATCCGCCGTTGGCCTGATCAACTGAGGAGATCGGATTGATACCAAAATGCGTGGTGCCGGTAATGCTAAGCAGCCCCTGATTCGCAGCGGTGTTTCCGGAGCAGTTGGTACACGTGGGCCCCAGTCCAAGATTGTCGCGGACGGCGAACAGCATGCCCGCATACATGGGGTTGCCTGGAATCTGGTAGGCCCGTTCGCCGGCCAGGATCGTGTTGCTCAAACCGTCGGTCACATCACGGAAGCGACAATTGCTGTTGCCCCAGAATGCGCCGGTGCCTCCCGTGGTGCCATCAAGATAGTTAGTCGCCCGGGTCGCACGGTGATAGGCATTGTTATTCGAGACAACATAATTGGTGACCGAAACACCGACGTTGGATGTCCGGCTGCCTGAAACAAAATAATCGATTGTATACCCGGCTTCCGTATGCGTTGCCGGTCCGGTATCGGAAGGACAGCGAAAGACGGGGTAAGTCTGTTGCATAGCCTGAATATTGTTGCCGAAAGCGTAACTGGCGGGGGTGTTTCCCACCTGGAACGCATTGTAGACCGAGGTTAATTCAATATGGGGGGCAATAAATGCGGACCAGGTCCAGTGGCCTTCATCATCTCCCACATTGGGATCGCGCACATAAGCGGGAGGCAGCATCTGGAACGTGGAATGATAGTTGTGCAGGGCGAGACCGAGCTGCTTCAGATTGTTTTTACAGGTACTGCGGCGGGCCGCTTCTCGAGCCTGTTGTACAGCCGGCAGCAGGAGTGCTATCAGAATAGCGATGATGGCAATGACCACCAGCAGTTCGATCAAGGTAAAACCTCGATGTGATCGCGAGCGTCTTGGAATACTCATGACTCAGTCTTTCATTCAACGTAACCAGAAATAAATCGGAACAATACGATAAGTACGCAGCGGGAAAATGACTCGACAGCCAGGAAAGGCGAACGACGCTGGACCGGAGGTCTTCGCATCAAGAATGAGCAACCACCAGAAATCACACTTTCGGGTGATTTCGCCTGTGTCAAATCACAAATGAACACATCCCACTAAGAGCATTCGTATGTAAAGGCGGACACTTACCGACGAAATAAGAATTTTCCATCAATTTGCTTTATTTTGTTCTTCACTCTAACCGTAACCTACTAATATTAGGCCACTTAAAGCAATAATCACAATTAGACGGAAATGATGCATTTCTTAACCTGGTTACGAAATGTCGAGGGCCGTAAACCTGCCTGGAAGGGCAGCAACACTCTCAGAATACTCGGTGCGCAAAATGAGCGTCTCGGCAGATCGAGAAAGCCTGAGACGAAGTATTTGTGGTTTAGACTCTCAGGAAGAATTTTGGTCCAGTTTCACATTACAGGAACCAGGAACTGGAATGGTTCTGCGGGTTGGAAGCCGTGGGACTGGTCGCCGGCCAGGTCGGGGTTGCCGTCCAGTGTCAGTTTCTGTACTGGGGCGCCTGCGCTGAAATCGAGCTGGCTCAATCGGATCCAGACCAGTGAGGGACTGGCCGTGTTTTCGAAGAAGTAGACGCGGTTCTTCTGATCGCTTACGGTACGCCAGATGGTTGTGGAAATATTGGGTTGATCGGGAGTACTGATGCCACGGGGGACGCTTACGTTCCGCATCACGCTGAAAACGCTGGCGACTGCTTCGCGGGCATCGGCTGACTGATGACAGGCGTTGATGTAAAAGGATGCCCGGGCAAAGCGATCCGCGGCCCGGTTGGTGCCCGGCAGCATGACCGTGCCGCCAATCTGTTGCCAGTAGCGGTTGAGAGCCAGCTGTTCGTCAAAGATGGGGGAATTGGTCATCACCTGATGTTCGCGGGCGTGATGGATTCGCAAGCTCCCGTTGATGTATTCCAGGATCGCCGAATCTCCCGCTGGATCGGAGATCGAAAGATGCACGGTGCCTTCTGCGCCATTCGGTGCAACCACGGGGACTACGCGGAATTCTTCCCGGCTCAATTCGTCAACTGCTTCGGCTACGGTGGCAAACTGATCGAGGACGTACTGGGCCCAGGCGGTGATCACCAGGGCCGGTCGTGAGTCGTCTGCCGGAGGGTATTCTGATTCCACCAGGTAGAGCAGATTGGTCACCAGCCCTTTCTCATTCATGCCATCGGCTGTCCCGCCTTCGTAAACGGAGGCCACCAGGCTGCCATAGCGACTGGTCCAGGTGAGGGAGTCCTCTCCCAGTCCACAATCACGGTCCATGCCACGCGGAAAGACCCAGAGGTTGGTGTGCATCTCTTCTTTCCAGTCCATTGTCCGACCGGTGACGATCTGGTTTTCCTTGCCAAAATAGACGGCGCGTGTGCACATGACTCTCTGTCTTTCTAATCGGATTCAACGTTAGCGGGATAACTGACCAGGTCGCGTTTCTTAATTCGAACGATGCATACCGAAGACGGCCTGACCGGGGCTAATTTATCTTTTCTGCTGTCGATGTTCCAGAAAATAAGGTAACGGTACAACATCGGCTACCGTTATTTCTTACCTGGGTCGTATTAAAAAGTTCTCAGAACTATAAAAAAAACGATCCAGGGAGGATAACCGATCTGCATGCTGGCTGGTTTTATATCTTACTGAGTTCGTACACATAGAGTATCGGCATGACGAGCAGGAAAAACCAGCCGATCAGGTCCAGCAGTGATGGAGGCGAATCGCGTCGCAGTCCTCGCGTCAGGCCGGTGACAGACAACGCTTCCTTATTCCAGATCACGAGCATTCCGGGCAGTGACATCAGGACGGCGAACGTCGCTTCCCAGAGTCTGCTGTCGGAAAACTTGCCGATGGTTGCTCCCAGGATGCCATTGGCGATGACCACCAGCAGCGTGATGATGCGTTCTTTCGTCAATTTCATCTGCCGATTCTCCTCAGTGGATGCGTGCGACTTTGCGGCGGGTCATCTCCATGATACGAAGAAATGACAAAACAGCAAAAGGGCAGCTGTATGAAAATCAAGATATTGGTACTGCTACCAGGTGTTTTAATAAGGCATCAATTTCCGGGTTCAAAGAGGTCCCGAGATATTCTTCCTGAAGAAAGTGATCCGGATCCAGCTGAGCTCGTGAATCTTAATTGAATAATCCACCACTTTCTCTTTGCAGTAAGTCAGGGAATCTGTCACTATTCAGACAGGCTTACTCATATTCTTGGTAAAATGGAAATCATGCAGCTGATCTCATGTCGAAATATCACGATGATAACTCTTATGCCAGCGATCCGGGGGGCATCTCACTGAGTCGCAGCAAATTAATGGCGTTCAAAAAAGAACTCCCTTTTTTCATGAGGCTCTTTTCCCGCATCCGACATCCACAGGGATTGCTGGCAGAGCATCTGCGTCTGGGAGACAGCCGGGCTGCGATGGTCATGCCAACTTCGGGCAAGCTGGTGATTGCCGCCTACACAGACGAACTGGATTGCGTGGCTCTGCTGGCCTTTCCCGACCGCGTTGCACACCAATATAAACTTAACCCCGGCGACCGCTTACTGACGGTAAACACGTATTACCGGGGTTCGAATGTTGCTCCCGATCTGGAACATGGCGAATACAGTCATCGTCGCTATTCCAATTTTTTCCCACTGATCGCAGAATTTCTCTCCGAAGACAGTCTGGCGATTGAGCATCGCAAGGCACATATCAGCGAAGAGGAGTGGATCGCGACCTATGTGAAGGGGGAAGAAAAACTGAATCGAGAGGATCAGTTCCTGCGAAACGGAAATCCCTATCTGAGCCAGATCCCTGCCAGTGGTGATCCCTTGAAACTGGGCCGGTAAATGCTGCATTGCTCAAAGCAATCTTCATTTTGACAATTGTCGTTTTTCTTATTGACAAAAAGACATTTGTCGTTATTAATAAAGGCATGAATCAGCCGAAAGAAAAAATCCCGGATGCGGAACGTGATGTCCTGGTCTGCCTGAATCAGTTGGGTGAGGCCACGGTGAAAGAGATCAGCCAGGCGCTGGAGCCGGTGCGGAAGATGGAGCCTTCGTCTGTGATGACGCTGCTCAAGCGGCTGGAGGCCCGCAAGCTGGTGACGAAGCGTAAGGGGGACAAAGGGAAAGCCTTTCTGTTTCGGGCCACCCGTGAGTCGGTGCGGGCGTATCGGCATCTGTTGAACGATCTGTTTCAGGGGGTGTTCGGCGGTGACACGCTGGCTTTCATGTCGTCGTTCTTTGAAACGCGGAAGCCGAGCGAAGAGGAAATCACCCAATTGCAGGAATTGCTGGATGATCTGCGCGAACAGAAACAGAAGAAGGGGGACCAATCATGATCAACTTCTTCCAGCAAATCCCGGAAGCCTGGAGTACATGGATGCTGGCAGCGGGCTGGCAGGCTGCGCTGTTGGCGGGATTCGTGTTTGTGCTGTTGTTTCTCTTACGACGCTGGATCAGTGCTCCCCTGCGGTATGCCATCTTACTGGTTGTGCTGCTTAAATTTGCCACTCCACCTTTTATGACGCTGTCGACCGGATTCTTTTCACAGTCATCGGCAATGCATCAGCAGGTCGTCAGGGTGCCCCCCATCTACAGTCTTGAGACTACTTTGCTTACGGAAGACAATTCTTCCTCTGCTGTGCGCGGCGGAGTGCGGAATTCAGAATCAGCGGAGAATATTCAGACCCAAGAGACTATCCCTCAACCTGCAGCCTCCCCTGCACCTGTCGTTCCGAATCATTCTGCGACATCTGATTTCAGCTGGTCTGCTTTCTGGATGTGCCTGTATGTCGGTGGCGTTGTTTGTGCCCTGGTCGTTCTCATGCGTCGCTACACGGCGGTGAGGCGGATTGTGCGGTCCAGTGCGTTGCAAGAGAGTGGTACACTGCATGCGGAGATCGCGAGGATCGCCGGTCTATTGAACATGAAAACATCGCCGGCGTTACGTCTCTCCGATGAAACGGATGGTCCCTTTGCTATCGGCACCTGGCGCCCGACGATTGTACTCCCACGCGGGCTGGCAGAGGAATTGCAGGCGGATCAGCTGACGATTGTACTCGCGCATGAACTCGCACATGTCCGTCGCCGGGACCTGCTGGCTGGCTGGTTTGAAACACTGGTGAGTATCGTCTGGTGGTTTCATCCGGCTCTGTGGTGGTTACGCCGTTCGCTCAGACAGACCCGCGAGGATTGTTGCGATGATCTGCTGCTGGCCAGAGAGCTGGCACAGCCGGAACGGTATTGCGAGACGCTGATTGAGGCGGCGTCGCGTCAACACAATCGACTGGCGGAGCCGCTGGTCCTCGGGTTTGTGCATCGCGAGCATCCTACCGCGCGACGGATCCGGCGGTTGATGGATGCCTCGCTCTTTCGGGGAGACCGCCTGCGGTACCCTGCCCTGTTCCTGGTACTGTTGATCGCCTTGATCATGCTGCCGGGGATTCAACCGGAAAAACAACCGGTTAATTCTACCACGCTGGAGGGGATCGGCGGCTGGAGGAATCTGGCTTTTCAGCTTGATAAAAAAGAAGAAGCGGTCATTGAGGAGTGCAAGCAGCTGTCACAGACCTATTTCCACATGCGAAGCGACAAGCGGGTATTCAACGATACAGAGACGCGTGACAAGCTGACCGCAATTCTGAAACAGAACCCTCAATGTTTCTATGCCCAGTATCTGCTGGGGACGTGGTATCGCCTGCAAGGTAATCGACAAGAAGCGCAGCGACTGATTCAACAGTCGCTGGAGAAGGCCCCTGTCATACTGACACAGACCTACAAACTGGGGACGGGAAAACCGGCAGCCGGTATCGAGATCCCTGCTATTTCGATCGAATGCAATCGCGTGAAGGATCACTATCTGGATCCGAGCCTGAATCTACAGTATGTCGGCCTGATCACCGATGCCAACGGTAGCGTGCAACTGCCCGTATTTGACACCGTTTTTCGTACGAGCAGCCAGTCTTATCCTGAAGGGTATCAGGCCGAGTTTCAGAACCTGGGCTGGTTTGAATCCAAGTCCCGCCAGGGGACCTTACCCGATGTGCTGGTCTGGAAGACCTGGTCGCGTCCACGGGACTTCACCCGCACGGCAGCGGAATCGAACTGGCTCAAGGACGCGGCAGGGACCCGCAGCCTGGAACTGGATCTGGATGAAAACCGCTACGCGATCGGGAGTGTCTCTCGCGGACAGGCGGACGGCACGTTCCTCAGCGAAGATGGCAAAGGTCATTCCGTTAAATCGACCAGCGGCCCCTTGCCTGAACTTTCCAATGCCTCTTACATGGATCACGCACTGATTGAACTGGTGTCTCCGGCCGAGTCACAGTTTGATCTCGAACAGGTCAACGTGCTGGACTCACAGACGAAGGTTCCTTTAAGGAGTTTTCAATATGGTGCCGGCTTTACCTGGGATGATCCGCGGCGATTTCACCTGTTCTCACTGTGGGAGCGGTTGCCCAAGACGATTGATCTGGTGCTGAAGGTCTATAACTATGAGGCAGATCATTTTCGCTACAAGCTTCCCTCTCAGATCGGAGCGACCATACAGCACGCTGGAGCGACGCTGGAAATCAAATACCTGGCCGCCGGCAATCATATTGGCTGGAGTTCGAATACAGGCTTTTATGGAGAAGCCCAAAACAAGCAGAATACTTCCGAAACGATTATCGATCTGATTCAGGGAGAGAATTTGAAAGCGACGTTATGGGTTGTTTCCAAGTCGGGAAGGCGAATCAAGCTGGATCGAGGTGGCTGGTCTTCCGGTAACGTGGGAACTCCACCCATCCGGATTATGCTGCCCCTGGGCGAGATCGACCATTTTGAACTGTTACCCAACGTCGCTGCCCAGACGATTTACTTTGAGCAGCTTCAATTACCGACACGCGAGTCGCCACTAGATCAACAAGTTCCAGAGATAGTCTTTCCGGTCAAGGGTCAGGCACGAAAGTTTACTTCTCATGTCCTGAGTCCCCTGCTAATCCATTTTGAAAGCCATCGGGGAAATCTCTATTCAGGAATGAGTTCAAGTACGCAGACTTTCGAATTCCAGGAACGTGCACCAGCAGATCAGAATCCTGAATTTCAGTCGACGGTCAGCTGGTATTATTATGCGAATGTCGAATTGAAACAGCGAATCGATGTTGTCGCCACAGACGAAGCCAGGAATTCGTCGGTAAGTGGCTCGAATTGCAGTAGCGGCTGGGGAGATGCCGGCTACAGGATCCGTAAGTTACCGCTGGAACAGATCGACTCTGTCCGGATGAAAATACTGCCTCAACCGGCCGAGTGAGCTACGATCGCATTAAAGCTGATCAAACAGGGAGCCGGACTGGGGTAGAAACAGATTGCTGTAGAGCCGGCTGGCGTAGACGTCGGTCATGCCTGAGACGTAGTCTGAGAGGATGCGTTTGGAGCCGGTGGCTTTGAAGCTTGCGAATTCGTCCGGCTTGAGCAGTCGTTCCGGATTCTCGAGGATTGCTTCGAACAGTTTCTCCACGATCATCTGCCCTTTGAGTTCCAGGATCTGATTCTGCCGCTGTTTGATGACGTGTTTGAAAACAAAGTTCTTGAGGATATTTAGAATCGCTGCCGAGTCGGCTGTGAGGCAGGCATTAAAGCGGATCAGTTCATGCTCTCCCGATTCCAGATCGCGGATTTCGATATCACGAATCAGTCCGCCCACGATATTGCTGATGCCGTGCTTGAGTTGTTTATGCGAACCGGAAAAGAGCTTCTCAGTATAACGGGTGATGATATCCGCCAGTTCCGTTCCGGCATGATTCGGAAGTTGTTCCATGACTTCGGCTTCCCAGATTTTTTCGGAAACCAGTCCCATGGCGATCGCGTCTTCCAGGTCATGTACGCCATAAGCGATGTCGTCGGCCAGTTCCATGATCGACGTATCGAAGGATTTGCGGATTGTTTTGGTGTGCCCGGATGGATTCGGTCTGAGTTCCGTCAGGATCGCGCGGTCGGATTCCGAAAATGGTTCGATAATCCACTCCAGGAGTTCAGCATCGTCGTCGTGAATACACTTGGGCGGTTTATAAAGAGCAAGTTTTGAACTGGTGTCGCTATGATTCGCCTGGACCTGGTCGTAGTTGGCGACCTGGGAATGGGTGGCGGGATACTTTAACAATCCCAGCAAAGTACGGCGGGTGAGATCGAGACCATGTTGTTCCGAAAATTCGCCCAGACGGCAGACGATGCGCAGAGTCTGCCCGTTGCCTTCAAATCCACCATCCTGATACATGAATTTGTTGAGTGAGTATTCGCCGCCATGCCCGTAGGGAGGATGCCCCAGATCGTGTGCCAGGCAGATGGCCTCAATCAGGCTGTTGGAGGGAATCAGGGTGGAGATCTGATCCCGATGACCGGAAAACCGTAATTGCGAAGCAATGCTGGCCCCAATCTGTGCCACTTCGAGGGTGTGGGTCAGGCGGGTACGGTAGAAGTCGCTGTCCCCCAGTGAAAAGACCTGGGTCTTCGACTGCAGACGACGGAACGCGGACGAGTGAATAATCCGGGCTTTATCGCGCAGGAACTGCGATTCGTAATTCTCCGAATCGGGGTCGTTAAACGTCTTACGGGGATAACCTTCTTCATCCTCCCGTCGGCGTAATATCCAGTGATCTTCCATTATGGTCTCAAGGTCTCATCTGATTCAGCTGCAGCAGTTTCGTTATCATACACGGTGCGGGATTATACACAGATCTGGTGCAAATCAGAAGGAAGTGAGTCCGCTGGAACAGAGATGTGATTTACTTTTCACAAAGCGATTTGGTTAATGAATCTGCGGCCAGTGGTCGGGGACGACGAAAACCCGTTCGCTTTCGCGATAGAATGCGTCGTGTAAGGTTAAGACGCTGATCAGAATCGGGCGTGTGGACTTTTGGAAATGCGCTCCGAGGTAGCGGTGCAGTTCGTTATAATCGATCAGTGCCGGGTCTGTATTGCTACAGAATGCGGGGGAGAGCCAGTCCGGTTTTTCCCGAATGAGAAAACGGGGATCCGGTCCCTGATTTAAGAGTCGGGCCAGTTCTTGAAAGGGGAGCCAGACGCCCCGGGCATGCTGCGGGGAGAGATGGTCCGGTAACTGCGTGGGACGTTCATGATCGGGATGATAGAACAGCCAGCCTTTGACGAAAGCCTCTCTGCGGGTGACATCCGAAAAATGCTGCTGGCTCAACGGGAGCTGATGCGCGAACAGTCGTCGCATCTTCCTCTCGAAAGTATCTTTCACATTGGGACCGACAAAGTGGCTGCCCGTCGCATTGACCTCGGGGCAATACAGATAGAATTTGACGGCGGTTTCCCAGTGAGTCAGGACGCCCGCTTCGTCCTGGAACAGGAAATCAATTTCGCCGATGGTCTGCTGATTTTCAAAGACCTGCTGATGCTGGGCAATGATATTGACGCCCCGAATCCGCTCCAGCCAGTAGAGAACCAGTCCCTCGAAATATTCGCCAATGCGGAAGCGGGCATAAGGTGCCAGAAACGCTTCCAGTTCCCGTGGGTCGATCAGGTTGAGTGGGGGCAGATCAGGAAGTTCACTCTCTTGATCGGGCTGCGTAATGAGCGAGGGACTTTCGATGGCCCATTGCAGGTCGCGGAGCGCGCGGGACTGTCTGAATTCGGGTTCCTGATGCATAAAGCAGACAATAGCGAGCACTGGAAAAAATAAAAAGGGTGGGAGCCTGATGCCCCTCCCGGAAGCATTAAAGCATCCCACCCCGGGCCTCTCAGTTCCGAGCTATCTCGTCCGGGCTCATTCCACCATCGCCGGAGCAGCAAAGGCCCCTTCCACGACTCCTGTCGTGATGCTCAGATCGGTCTGTGGCTTCAACAGGGCATCGTAAAGATGCGACTTCTTGATACGCAGATAAGTATTTTTTTCCCCACCCCAGTGTGAGTCGATGACTTCGCAGACCGCCCAGCCCACGACGTGGAATTCCACGTGACTGCCGCTACTATCTGCAGAATCATAAATGGGAATCAGACGTTTCTGCCCTTCGATGGCATTGATGGCCAGTTTCAGACCGGAGGAGAGCCCGGGGTCACCAGACATGTATAATGGAACCCGGCTGTCGATGTATTCATTCGAAGGAATACGTCCCTGCGTATTCAGCGCGTCCAGATCATTCTGCCTTAAGCCGTTTAGAATCTGGTCCCGCATGTCGTCGGTACTGTTGAGACTCCCGCCGATATCGAGGGTCCCCCAGTTCCCGGGGATCGCAGCTCCAATATTGTCTTCCAGCCGACCATCGCCGTAGATGCTCCAGACCTCTCCCAACTCAGTGTTGTCCCATTCCGACTTGGGAATGGTAAAAGGGAGGACTCCGACACCTGGTGTCAGCAGGCTGCCCTTCTGTAGGATAGCCGTTGAAGAAGCACGGACGGCGGACTCGTTGATTCCCAGGATGCGGGCGAAGAACAATGAGACGGGCGAGTTGGCAGATTGGTCGAATCTCAAAGTCACTCGAACGGTATCAAAGGTTCCCCAGTCCAGAAGGGTGAAGTTATCATAGACTGTACTGGGATCATAGCGACCGATTTCTATATCAGAATCGAGAACGACGAAATCGGGAATGTCTTTCAGATTATAGGCGACATACTCGCGAACCCGCGCCCGGACTTTCACCAGGTCCTGGTAGCCGTCTGCATCGGGAAGCAGATCCCGCACCGCCGCCAGCACAGCCGCATCCGCAGCACGCTGCAGGTCAGCCCGTTTTTTAAGCAGGTAACCATAGTCAACCGTGAACGCCACCATTCCCAGCAGGGGAACCATCAGCACGGCCGTGAAGACCGCAATTGCCCCTTTGCGATTCCGTCGCTGTCTGTCTTTCGCGATTACTGTCCGATGAACGCGCATTTCATTTGCCTCTCTACCTGATTTCTACTTTTACCTGCTCTGATTTGGCCAACAGTCATTCACGTCGCATCACGGTGGTGGTCTCGACGGATCTCCCGTCAAGTCCCGGGAAGCCGGTTAACCAGCGAACGGAGTCGTAGCGAAAGATGACCTGGACGGCGACCGGCTCTCCGGTCACGAGCGTCGATAGATCACCATTTAAAACTGCTGTTAGATCACCTTCGAGCAGTGAAATATTCAGACTGCGGTAAACATTGACCGTTAAGGCACTGTCAATTTGAGTGGCCGAGACATGGGGAAACTGCTGGACGAAATAATTCAGAACCACAGCCCGAACCTCGGACTGATTGAGAGCCGTATTCTGTGATGCCTGTCGCGCTCCTGCATAGGAAGCGTCGTTCACGACCTGTGCCATGTTCACGAACTGGCCAGAGTCGATTGCTCCCAGGGTAATCAGCACCAGTAATGGTGCCACCAGGGCACACTCCACTGCTGCGACGCCTTTTCGTTGAGAAGATTTCTGAGCTAAAGCTGTTTTGCGCTGGGTGAGCATGCTTCAGTTCCTCCCGTTGGTTCTATTGTTGAGCGGACGGTCATTCCCGTTTCATCGTCGACTGTCCTCGCAGGACAGACTGATTCAAGAAGCGGGGAACTATCCAGGAAACGTCGGAGTAATTGACTTCGACGGTAGCTGTGATGGTGGTACCAGATTCCAGTCCTTCAAGCTCGGTCGGCTCAAAACTGATGCGGCAGAGGCTGGCATCATTGGCACTGGCGATCGTGGCCTGCATGTGATCGCGGATAATGGATTCCGCGTTAGAAGTGGTAATCGTGCCGACAAGCACGGCTTTCCGGCACCCGGCCCGGGCGGCGTCGGTCAGGGCCTGCTTGACCATACCCATACGGGTAAATTCAACCAGCCCCATAATCATCAGAAAGAAAAGAGGAGCGACGATGGCCATCTCAACCGAGGCGGCACCAGAACGCTGATGAAACCGACGCAATCGTGATTTGGTGTGTTGCGTATTCTGCATGATTCTGTTTTCTCTGGAATGTTTTATCTATCCAGCATTAAGTTTACCCCATTTTTCATGATGTGTGTGTTTCTCCCAGATTTCCTGAGAGATTCTGGAGCGATCCCTGTTTGACTCGGCGATTGGATGAATTGTGCGGGATGTCCCGACGAAAAAATGTTTTCATTTCGCAACAAGTCACTATACAATCAGAGGATATAAACAGGTGATCGCTATCTGCAAATTCACCATCTTGAGTGTGCTGATTGCCGATACGACTCAACAGATGTTCCACAAATGAGACATTCTTTTCTGCAAACGTTTGTCACTTGTCATTACAATTCCCCGCATGGAAGTCTTGCAAACATGAAACCATTCATCTGCTTTCTGTCTCTGATACCGCTGCTGATGTGCAGTTGCACAAAACCTTACACTCCCAAAGAAATGACGGAAGAAGAGCAGACGCTTCAGCAGGAACTGGTGAAGTATCAGGATCAACTGAAAGCGGCTTTGAAGAACCCGGCTGCTTACGTGCAAGTCGCGGTTGTGGATCGCAAGACCACCTTTCCTGATGATGACCAGGAATACACGCGTGTTCTGGTACTGCAGCGTGAGCAACTCGACCTGGATGATTATGGTTTCAGTCCCCCGGGAAAAGAGGCCTCGGAAGCCGACGAGGACTATATAGAAGGTTTCTTCAACGACGTGATGTTCTGGGTCGACAATGACGGAAAAATCCTGTTCGACGATTTTGAACAGCCTCCCGGAACAGAGATGGTCGTGGAATGGTGTATTCCCAATGGTGATTACAAACAGGTCGCTTTACATTATGGAGGCAATCCGTGCCTGGTGATTGATCTGGATCAGTGAGAACTGGCTCTGGATAGAAAGCAATTGTGATGAAACCGAATCAGGCGATATTTCAGAAAGTGGTGGGTTCCTGCCTCTACCTGCTGCTGCTAACACCCATCAGCCTGTCCGCCGCTCCTCAGCAGGACCAGCATTCAGAACAAGACCAGGAACTGCAGGCACTGATCAACGAACTGGAACAGCAGGAAGCTTTCTATTCTGAGCTGGAACTGAAACTGCACGAGAATTACCAACAGCCGCCTGGTAATACCCGCCCCACGTGGAAGGTCGAAAATGAGACGGAATACTCGATTCTGTTACAGGGAGAGAAATTCCGCCAGGAGGAGACCACTGCGGGTAATTTTCGATTACTTACGCAGAAACCCCGGAAAAATCAGAGGCACTTCCTGGAGGGGATGAATACAACGCTGACGCTGTTTGACGGAACCACCTATCGTCGCTTCCATGAATTTGATCATGAATCCCCGCGCGCGGTTGGTCAACGCAATCAGAACAAACTGGGAGAAATCTCAGATTTACCCAAGCGAATGGAAAACTACGGACGTCCGCACATGCTGCTCGAGAGCTCCCCCCACGTCCCGCTTTCGATTTTCTTGAGCGGAAAGAAAGCCATGGTTCATTTTCCGGGATTACCTGCTCACCCCAAGCCATTCCAGGTCAAAGCCTGGATTGAAGGGACGGGGGAGATTCAGGGATTGAAGTGCACCCAGGTCGTAGTCGAACGGTTGAATGACAGTGGTGTCCGGTTCTCGAAGCAGATCTTGTGGCTGGCCCAGGAGCGGAACCTGATCCCGGTGAAGATCATAACCTATCACGACCGGTTTTCACGAGAGAAACCGTGCAAAGAGGCGTTCGTCGACAAATGGCAGCAACTGGGCCCCGGCGTCTGGTTCCCGCTTCAGGCTCACATCGATCGCTATAATCTGATTTTATTCAAATATAATGGTACTTACGAGATCGACTGGCGGAGGCAGTACACCGCTCAAAAGATCACGCTCCATCCGGAAGTGCAGAAGCAGGAATTTTCGGCCCTCATATTTCCCAAGGGGACCACGGTGAGATCCCGGTTCAATCACCAGCAGAGTAAATATATCGTCGGTGAAGAGAAAATAAGACCGGCGGAAAAAGAATAAAAGGAGTTCCCCATGCAGGCAGTCAAATCGATTATGATTTCTGGATCGCTGGTACTGTTACTGATGTCGGCTACGCGCATCCAGGCTGACCAGCCACAGGGCAAGGAGTCAGCAGAGCTGCAGACACTGATTCGAGACGTGGAACAGCAGGAAGCCTTGTACAGGAATCTCAAGCTCCAGATGCAGTTACTCTATCAACAACCACTGAAACCCGCTGATCCCGAGAAGCAGACGAATCTGAAGTCGGAACTGACTCTGATTGTGCAGGGAGAGAAATACCGTCAGGAAAAACAGACGAAAGGACGTTTTAAACAGGGTTACATTGTCCCCCCCGACAAGCCTTATCATCATTTCAACATTGGCACAGAGCAGTCCTGCCAGGTCTATAATGGCGAGACTCTGCAAAAATTCTTTCACTATGACCGGGACCGGGGCCTCACCACCAATGAACGACAGACAGGAGGACACGGCGACATCACCCACGAACAGTTACGCATGGAGAATCTGTTAAGACCGCATATGCTGCTGTCCAATCATGGTCCTCGGATTCCACTCTCCACCTGGCTGAAAGGAACTTCCGCGGTCGCTGCGTCTCCTGGCCTGCCTAATTACGACAACCGGACAGCATATACAACAGAAATACTGGGAGAGGAAACGGTCCAGGGGCTGAAGTGTATCAAAGTGCAGATCGACCGGAGGCGAAACTCGGGCAAGTCCGAACATCGAGATGTGCTCTGGCTGGCCCGCGAGCGGAATCTGCTTCCGGTGCAGGCTATGACTTATCAGTTTTCCCGATCGACAGAAATCCCACAAAGCGAAACCTGGGTCGATGAGTGGCTGGAAGTGCGTCCCGGCGTCTGGTTCCCCCGGACATTTCATACGGACCGCCTGGACTGGATCATGTATGTTCTGAAAAAGAAACAACAGGTGGGATGGCAGGAGGCGTATGTCGTCGAATCGGTGGAACTTGACCCGAGTCTCCCGGCGGATACCTTCACGAAGCTGGATTTCCCGGAGGGGATTGTCATTGATGGAAAACAACTGTTGAAGCAAAAGTAAAAAACGAAAACAAGTCCTCACTCGATTGTGAGGGACTTGTTTTCGGATGCGTCTCTTCGACTCTGATTTACTTTTCTGTGGATCTGTTGCTCAGAGCTTTTGCTGGTAGAGCGACGGCGGCAGTGACAACTTGTCCTGTTTCAAGCCGACTCCAGGCGCGGGTGGTACAGCGTCCTGCTTCAATTCTGTCACGTTCCCCATTTCATCACTGACCTGGACTGTCCCAATGGTATCTACGGGTTTTCTCGTAGACACATCTGGATATTTCATCTCTCCCAGTTTGACAAACGTCATGGCACCATACCGAAAGGCTAACCCGTAAATGGCGTCTGCGTCCTCATCGGTTGGACCGGTATAAAGCATATCCGGACAGGAGTTGAAGGGAGCAAAGCCAACATACCGCCAGCCACAGAGCTGCTTCTTGATTCTGTTTTTCCCGACACAGGTTTCAATGATAACCGATTCGTAATATCCGAGCGGGACGTTGGTCGCAGGAACCACAAATTTTTGCGTCTTTCCAAGAGTGCCTTTCTCTTTTGGCGCTGCCTCATCCGTGCCCGGAACTATGCTGCTGGCAGACTGCAATACGCTGGCGATTCCCTGCAGGTTTTCGTCTGTCTGCGAGTCCAGGTCCTGGTTAATGCCAGTCAGGTTCCAGCCATCCTCCAGGGTAATTTCGACATTGGCGGTACCGAAACCGGTGCGGACATCAATGGCATATTCCTCAGAGAAGTCGGGTAGATACTGAAGTTCGATGTTCACGAACTCGTCACTTTTGTCCGCCACCGTTGATTTCTTCACCCCTTTATCTGTATACGAGGTTGTTTCACGACCAGCGGGGTAAATAAACAGGTACGGCTTGGGGCGGTAGTAGCGAATTCCTTTATCCTTATCTGCAGGGTTTTTCTTTACATGCACGCCGGGCATACAGCCTCCAGCTACAATCAATACGCCCACTAAAAACAGTTTTCCATAACGGCCCATCGTTTACCCTCCTGGTAACTTTAAAAGTTCATGCTGAACTGGTGCCTGCTCTGTCCATGCATGTGTTGAATTGTTCCTACTGTTCAAACAATCGGTCCCAATTCAAAATGGAAACCAGATTTGTTTAAACTGAATTGAATCTCACATTTAGAAATCCAGTTTGAATTGATTTATTTCATACGGCTGGGAAGGTTTCGTTAACCGGTACACTTTAAAGCAGCGCCATCAAGCTGATTGCCTCAATACAGGGGAAATCAGGCTGGCCTGAACCACTTCAAGACATCTTTTGTCAAATCAAAGAGGTCTTGGACAGACAACGTCTCAAGTTAAATCAGCAGGCAGCCCCTGATACGGGATAGATTCCATGACGAGCCGACTCGTCCAGTTCATTTCCAGACTGTTCTCGCGGAAGCGGGATATCGTCAATTACCTGAGCGTCGCTGACGGCATTGATTTCCAGTTGCGGGATGGCACCGTGACACCGGGGTTCCGCTGGTCTGATGTGACGCGAATCGAGACCTATAAAATCGATCTGATGGTTTACGATGAAGTCGCCCTGCGGTTCAGCACTACGGCCGGGCGGTATGAGATCCTCGAAGGACACGCCGCCTTTCAGGACTGCTTTGCGGAACTGGACCAACAGTTTGGTCTCTCACCCGAATGGTATTTCCAGGTCATGGAGCAGGCCTTTGAGACGAACCACCGGGTGCTGTATCAGAAGGCAGGCATCGGTTCGAACTGAAAAGGTTCTTCTAGAGGGTGATACACCTACTCCCGTTACGCAGCACCGTGCTTCTGCAGTGCCTGCTGGAGATTGCTCCAGAACGCTTTCTGACTCTCATACTTGTCGGCGGGGAGTTCGTTCTTCTTCGCTTCCAGGGCTTCGAGTTGATTTTTGACTGCGGTGCTGTAGGAGTAGTCTGCATTCGCGAAGGGATTTTTGAACTCGGGATCCCCCGGCTGGTGCTGGCGTACAAACTGTCCGTTTTCGTCGATTTCGATGTTGGCCGTCAGCATGGGTAGCATCATCTGAATCTGCGCAGTGGCGATCTGGCCGAAGTCCATGCCCTGGGTTGCTTCATTCCAGGCAGCGACGACCTCCGCGGGAGTGTTGCTGTTCGGGAAGCGGAAACTGTAGGCTTCTCCATTACGGGTGAAGCCATCGCGATTCAGGTCGACCTGGGCTGCTCCCGGGAGTAAGAGATTCAGTGCCCCTTCCTCAGTGAGCGCGTCGACGTCAATCGGCTCGGCGAGGCCCTGTACTTTCTGTACGACTGCCAGTTCCTCAGGGGAGAGTTTCTGCAGGAAGCTCTGTGGATCGACGTAGCCCCCTTCGTTATGGGCACGCACGATGAGATTGCCGAAGGACTGTTGCAGTTCCTCGGGTTTCTCAACCTGGCTGTAACGACCGGTCCGCTGGCTGTTGAACCAGCTGTCCCAGGAACGCTGCAGGCTTTCAACCGTGGGTGGCTCGGCGTCGGTCGTCTCGGCAGACACATATCCCTGACGTCCCACCTGGGCCAGCATCGCACTGAAGATGTTCTGCACCGCCTGGTCCTGGTTTTGCTTGTCCTTGTTCGGCGTCAGCAGATTGCTGAGACTGGAAGCAGCATCGATTTTCAAGGTCATCCCCTTTTGACTGTCAGAGCCAAACAGTACCGGTTTGAAAAGTGCGCAAGTACACCCTGTTGAAATATATCGAATGTAACGATTATCCAACTTGAGTCTATTCCCGGTCCGCAGCCGGTAATCGTGACCGGAGTTGGCAGAACGCCCTGCTCTTGTGCTGCGATCCGTGCAGAAAAACATGTCAATCTGACTGAATTTTTGTATAATGCGTGTCGAACAGCGTCTGATTGACCAATTCGCTGTCGGCAACGACATCTGAATTCAGGAGTTTCTTGATGCGCGTGATACTTCAAATCGTTTGCTTCCTCTGCCTGACCCTGCTGACGAGTGTCTCCCCGAGCGCTCCCCCAGAAACGGAAGCGAAACTGCAGGAACTGATTCAGGCGCTTCAGAAGAATGAAGGCCTCTATCCGAGTCTCAAAGTAGAACTGACCCGCTCACACACCGACGAACAGACCTGGTTGTCGATCCCGGGCAAAGAACGAATTGAGCGAGTGGCGAAGATCTCTCTGGTGACTCAAGGCAAGCAGTTCCGCGAACAGATCCGGGAGGAGGGGGAGCATGCGGTCATCTCAGGTGGCCTGGGCGGCCCCATCACTCCCGGAGCGAAGAAATCAAAACCCAACCGAGTCAAAACCGGCACTGAAATCTGGACCGAGGTCAGCAACGGTCAGGTTTGCCGGATTTTGAGTGAGAGTTTGTTTCCGGCGGAAAAAGAACCGCGTATCCTCAACGGTCAGATCACTGATCGAGTCCCGCCGCTTCCGAATCTGGCGCGCCCGCATATGTTCCTGAGCACCGGTTTGACAGGTGTCCCGCTTTCCGTTTCTCTGCGGGGAGGCGACGCGGCCCGCGCTGATCAGGGAAGCTCCTCGGATAAGAACCGGGAACAACCCCACATCCGGGTACTCGACACCGTGGAATTCCAGGGACACCCCTGCATCCGCGTGCGCAGGGAGACTTCCCACGTGCGACGCGAGTACTGGCTGGCAGAGGACCGCAACCTGATCCCGGTGCGCATCCTGAGCTTCGATGGTCGCGGAACAGAATTCCTGCCGTCATCAGAAGCGGTCGTCGAAGACTGGTGGGAGCTTCAGCCCGGCGTCTGGTATCCCCGCCGCGCGACCATCAAACGTTTTAAGACATCGCGGTTCCGTCGCGAAGAGAAACCGGTCCTCGCCTGGCGAATGGATTTCGCTGTGCAATCCGCCGAACTGAATCCCAAAGTGGAAGCCTCGTTGTTTTCCAGGCTCGAATTCCCGCCGGGTACCAGAGTGAGTGTATGGGAAGACGACAAACAGGTTCGCACTTATGAGCAGGAATGAAATGCATTTGGTAGCAGAGACCATAAAAGCATAAGGTCTCCCTGAGATCCGATTTTTTCCTGATCGTGATTTGCAATCCCCCTCAGTCCGTCTATACTCGACGGAGTATACTCCTGTCACGTAGTGCCATACATCCTGTCTCATTGGAGAATTTCATGCAGTGCTCACTGAGAACTCCGGGAAGCCGTTCCCGTTTGCTTTCTATAATTCTGTCTGTGGGAGCCCTGGTGTGCCTGTTGGTAACCGGTTCGGCACAGTTGCAGGCTCAAGACAAGGTTCCCGAGAAACGGGAACCGTTTCGACTGGATCTGGTGCCGGAAAAGGCTCTGGGGGTAATTGCGTTCCGGCCTGCTCAGCTGCTGTCGGCCTCGATGAACAAGCCGATCCGGGAACTGGCACTCAAGGAATACCAGACGAATGCTGACTTTGGCGTGCTGGGAATCAATCCCACCGACGTGACGTCGATTACGCTCATCTACATGCCGCTGCAAGCTGGTGAGACCGGCAATCTGCCAATCAAATTTGTTGTGGTGGTGAAATCAACTCAGAAACTGGATCGCCAGCAGATCCAGAAGAAGTTCACCAAAATCGAACTGAAAGAAACCACTCATAAGGGCATAACGTTCCTGACGCAGGATGCAACCGATGGTGATTCGCTCCTGTTTCTGGATGAGCATGTATTCGTGCTGTCAGATAAAGCCAGTGCAATCAAAGAGATCATTGAGCAGATGAATGATCGAAAGAGTTCGGTCTGGCAGGAACGTCTGCAACCTGTGGCCTCTGCTTCCGTTGCCGGTGGCGTGAATATGGAAACAGCGCGATCGCTGGTGGGAGGACCGTTGATCCAGCAGTTAGCTCAGCGGATACCGATCTGGCCAATGCTCTCTCCCCTGTGGGAGCGTTCTGATATTGCTGCCCTGGGAATCACGGTCGATAAGAGCCTCACCCTGGAATTGATCTTCGATCAGGAACAACACAGCCAGGAAATCAAACAGTCCCTGTCTGGTCTGTTGGAGATGGGAAAAAACATGTTGCAGTCTTTCAAGGCGGCTGCAGAACAGCGAGGTCGGCCACTCCCTCCTCCGTTGAATCTGCAGTTTAAACTGATTGAAGAGGCACTGAGCTCAGCCAAGGTCACTCAAGATAAAAAGCAGGTCCGGTTTTCGTTATCGCTGAACGATGAAACCTGCGCCCAATTGATTGCGCTGACTGTGCCTGCTGTTATGCAGGCCCGCGCTGCAGCCCGCCGCTCGGTGGCGAAGAACAACATCAAGCAGATCATGCTGGCCCTGCACAATTACCATGATCGGTATGGCCACTCTCCGCCCGCTGTCGTGACAGGCCCCGATGGCAAGACGCCTCACAGCTGGCGGGTGGAACTGCTGCCTTATCTTGATCAGCAGGCACTCTACGATCAATATCGCATGAACGAGCCGTGGGACAGCGAGCACAATCGCAAGATTGCCGAAACTGTCGTTCCCGTTTTCCAGAACCCTGGTTCTAAAAAACCTGCGAACAGTGCCTACTTCGCGGTGGTCGGTGACGGCACCGCTTTCGGCAATAAACAGGGTGTGTCTTTCAAAGATATCACGGATGGCACCTCGAACACGATCGCAATTGTGGAAGCCGATCGGAATATTCCGTGGACCAAGCCGGAGGACATTACTTATGACGGTAAGAAACTGCCGAAGTTCGGCGGATTCCACCAGGGGGGATACAATGTGGGTATTTGTGATGGCTCCGTGAAATTCATCTCAGAGCAAATTAATAAAGAGACATTGAAGTTCCTGCTGCTGATCGCGGATGGAGAAGTGCTGAATTGAGGATTGAATGGTTTCCACACGGAAGAGAACTGAATGACCTTATCCAGACGAAACTCAAGAAAGATCGTGGTTGACGATCGGGAATACCGCTGGAGTCCCTCGCGGGACTCCGGGTTTATGGTTCTGGTAGTGCAGCACAGTTCCGGTAAAGGGAAGAAACTGGAGGTCGTGATCTCGGACGATCAGAACATCATCGTTGAAAATGGTAGTTATTCCATTGAGTATGACACGGTGGGCAAACTGCTGATTACGCCGAAACTGGTCGAGACTCTGATCAGGGAGGCGCTCAAAGCGGGCTGGAATCCGGAAGAGACCGGCCCCCCGGTACAGATCACTTTCCTGGAGGGGCACCTCGAAACGCGTCGGGTGCTGTAACTCTTAATTTTCCTACCACGAAAGACACGAAAAGTTCTTTCGCAGGCTGTGGCAGATCTTTCTCAGCCAAATATCCTGCGTCAGCAGTATTGCTTGTGAATCATTCCGGTCAGGATTATGATCGTGGGTCCTGTTAAACTTCTCTGCTTACTAACACCTGATCGGGAATGAGTGCCTGCCATGCTGAAACTGCGCCGTTTTGCTCTGCTCTTTGTGTCCTGTTTTGTACTCTGTTCTCAGCTGACGGATGTGCGGGCCGATGTCCGGCTGCCGCATATTTTTGGCGACCATATGGTGCTGCAGCGGGGGCAGGAGATTCCTGTCTGGGGCTGGGCCGATGCTGGCGAGCAGGTCACCGTTCAACTCAAAGAGGACAGCGTTGAGACAACCGCCGACGACCAGGGCAAGTGGATGGTCAAGCTGCCCGCCCAGGTGGTGGGCGATCCCGTCACGCTGACTGTGAAGGGCAAGAACACCGTCACATTCCAGGATGTACTGCTGGGCGAAGTCTGGCTCTGCTCGGGTCAGTCGAATATGGAGTGGCCCGTTTCGCGGAGTAATGATTTTGAAAAGGAACAGGCGGCTGCCAATTTTCCGCAGATCCGTCATATCAAGGTTCCCCGCGTTCCCAAAGGCTTTCCGCAGGACGATGTCGATGCCCAGTGGACCGTCTGTTCTCCCGAGACAGTAGGCGGCTACACGGCGGCGGGCTACTTCTTCGGACGCAAACTGCACCAGGAACTGAATGTGCCGATCGGACTGGTGAATTCATCCTGGGGTGGAACCCGCATTGAACCGTGGACGCCTCCGGTCGGATTTGAAAAGGTGCCTGCCCTGGCGGCAATCTTCAAACAGGTGCAGCTGACCAATCCCGCGACCGGTGCCTACAAGTCGGTCCTGGAGCGCTACCTGCAGCAACTGGATGCCTGGTCAACCAAAGCGAAGGTCGCGCTCAACGCCGAAACCCCACTGCAGCCGGCTCCCGCTTATCCCGCGTCGATTCAACCGCTGACCAGTCATACTTCGCCGACAACGCTCTACAACGGGATGATTCATCCGCTGGTCCCCTTTGCCATGCGTGGTGCGATCTGGTACCAGGGAGAATCCAATCATGTGGAAGGGATGATGTATTATGAAAAAATGAAAGCCCTGATCAACGGCTGGCGCGACGTCTGGAAGCAGGGTGAGTTCCCGTTCCTGTACGTGCAGATCGCCCCTTATCACTATGGCAGTGAATCGCCGAGCATTCTGCCCCTGTTGTGGGAAGCACAGAACAAGGCCCTGGAGATTCCACATACCGGTCAGGTAGTCATTCACGATATCGGCGATCTGAAAGACATTCACCCCACCAACAAACAGGACGTTGGGAAGCGACTGGCGTTGATCGCGCTGGCGAAAACGTACGGACAGAAGGATCTGGTTCATTCCGGACCGACTTTCAAATCACTGAAGAAAGAGGGTAACAAGCTGCGGGTCACGTTCGACAATGTGGGCAGTGGCCTGGTTGCGCGCGATGGTAAGCCGCTGAGCTGGTTTGAGATCATCGGCAAAGAGACCGACTTCGTCCCCGCGGACGCAGTGATTGAGGGAGACTCGGTGGTGCTCTCTTCTCCCAAGGTCAAAGAGGCAGCAGCCATGCGGTTTGGCTGGCACAAACTGGCCGAACCGAATCTGTCGAACAAGGAAGGACTGCCTGCTGCTCCCTTCCGTGCCGGCAAGGTTCCCGAACGGGACTGGCTGTCACTGAAAGTCGACGAATCCAAAGCATATAAGCTGATCTATGACCTCGATCTGAAAAACCTGGGGAAGGACATCACATACACGCGTGATTTGAGTGGAAGTTTCACACAGCCCTTCAAGCGGATCGCCTATTTCCTGGAACTTCAGAAACCGGGTGAAGAAACCCAGTATGTATTTACATCGATGGACGCGTTTACGGACGACCTGAAGAAAATCGCCGTGCCGACACTGGGCAGCAAAGCGTACTTCCAGACGAAGGTAAGTAATCTAAATGTGGTTTCAAATGTCGCGGGCATTGCAACGGGGACCGGGCTGAAGGGGGGCAACATTGAGTTCTGGCCCGGAAACTATGGTCCCACGAACTCGGCGAATATCCCGAACGCAAGTACCAGCCTGTGGGACTTCGGCGATGAACCGGCCGAACCTTCAGACGGTTACGGCAGTATGCAGGTGCATAACTTTGAGGCGAAGCAGACGATCTTCGCAATCAACCAGTGGAAAAGCGGTCCGAACGCAGACCTGGGTATCGGCAACAGCTCCGGCCGTACCCGTGACTGGACGTTTATGTCGAACGCGTCTCAATACGATGTGAAACGGTTACGGGTTCTGGTGCTGCCTGAGTAGGTGGGTCGTAAGAACATTCGTTTTATACTACCACGAAAAGCACGAAATACACGAAATTTAAATGCCTTCCTGACGCTGTTGGGGAGGCATTTTTTGTTTGATGACCTGCGGATTTCATGATGCTGCTGAGGTAGATCGTGTGTCTAAATTCGTACGATTCTTGCCGAGTAACTTTCAACCGGGGCTAATGCCCTGCTCCCTTTCTGGACTTCATATCAATCTTTCCTATTGTGATTGTTTGTAAACTTTATATAATATCATATATTTATATTAACATAACATAATGATAAAGATTCCGGATGCGAGTTAAGCACGTGCTCAATAACTTCTTTGATATCTTACCTTTGAGGAAATGAATTTATGTCGAGACAACTCCGATCCCGTAAAGGATTTACACTGATCGAACTGCTGGTCGTGATTGCCATTATTGCGATTCTGATTGCTTTGCTGTTACCTGCGGTTCAGCAGGCCCGTGAAGCGGCCCGGCGGTCTGACTGCCGAAACAAGCTGAAACAGCTGGGACTGGCACTGCATAACTACAACGAAACTCATACGGTCTTCCCTCCCAGCTCTGTTGCCAAGGGGCTCTGTTCTTCCGGTACCGCTGCGGGCAATACGCTGAATGGTAATGGACTGGTGTTGCTGCTGCCGTTCCTTGATCAGAGTGCCTTGTATAATCAGCTGAACTTCTCGCTCGCGTTTGACGATTACAGCCCCGGTTCAGCGCCCCTGCCCGGCGGCGGTGCGACCACAAATGCTGACCTCGTGAATCGTAGAATGGCGATCTTCAACTGCCCGTCCGATCCGGGTCCCCAGGGTATTCCGGTCTCCAGCAGTTACATGCTTCCCGGCGGTTCGAACGAACATCGTACGAATTACGACTTCATCGTGTACCGTCTCTCCTACAACCATTGTAATAACTGGACGAACCGTTCCCCCACCGTGCGGACCATGTTCGAAGATGGCAGCAAGTGCCGTCCCCGTGATGTCACCGACGGGATGTCCAACACAGCCATGATGGCAGAAACCCGCCAGGCCTGTTGTGGTAATGGAGCGAACGCCAACTGGGGTGGTCGTGGTTATACACAGATCGGTCTGACCCTGGGCGACATGATCCCCAACCGCACCGTTCGCAACAGCTCCAGCTATCCGGGCGGATCCAGGGACTTCACTCCCTGGCTGGGTGACTGGGGCACGACCGGCAGTTCTCACGTAGGTGGTCTGCATGTGCTGCTGGGTGATGGTGCCGTCCGCTTCATGGGCGACAATACCGATCGTTCCATCCGACAAAACCTGGAGCGGATCGCCGACGGTAACGTTCTCGGCGAATGGTAAGCTGGAACCGGATCGTCAGTGATCCCCATCCCTCAGCGCCTGTGCTTTGAAACTATTCAAATGGTGAACCATCCGGGTTCCGCTACCGCGGTTTCCCGGGTGGGTTTCACTATCTTCCTCCCTGCTTTTGATTATCCCTCCGTTCCTCATAGAAGGTGCTTCATGTTGACTCTCAATTTACGTCCTGTGCAGACAGGAATTCTACTGGCTGCTGCCGCCCTGCTGCTCCCGGGTTGTGGTGCTTCCACCGAACAACCTGATTTTGTCTCTGAACTGGTTCCCGTGACAGGAACTGTGACTTTAGATGGTGCCCCTCTGGAGGGTGTGATGGTCAACTTCATGCCACAGGAGGGAAATGCGATTGCCTACGGTCTGACCGATGCCAGCGGAAAGTATTCGCTGCAGCCGCAGATGTCTGGTCAAGCAGAGAAGGAATCCAGCGGTGCCCTGCCTGGCGAGTACCAGGTTTATATCAGCAAACTGGTTCTCCCCGATGGGACCGCTGTTCCAGAAGGTCTCTCGGATGCGGAAGCCGAAGAAAAGGGAGCCAAACAGCTCCTGCCGCCGAAATACTCGAGCCCGGCGAACAGCAGTCTGAAAGCGACCGTGGAAAAGGGACAGACAACGGTTGATTTTGATTTGAAGAAGTAAGATTGATTCAGTTTGAGCAGTGCACCTCGAAAGTCATTATTTCGGGGCGAAGTTATCTGCGAGCCTGTCACTCTCAATAAGTGCGAATGGCACAGACGCGTTGGCGAACAACGTGCTGTGCGGTTCGCACTTTTTTTTATGGTTTTAAACGACGAAAATCACAAAAGGCACGAAAATTCACTGACTGATTTTCGGTTGCGTTGTAATCTGCGACTTACTGATGCTGATTTTCACTGGTTCCTGATGTGCAGGGGAGATCTTCCTCTATTCCTGTTTGTGCCGTTCCCTATGATATCTGATTGCGCTTGACGCAACGTAATTTGTTCGGAGTGTTTCCTGGTTTCCCCCGGGGGATTCGCTGAAACTTGATAGCCGCCAGGCGGGAGGACACGCAGGTCCTCCCCTACTTTTCTGGAATCGAACTGTGTTGCTGGCTTAAACGTTTGCCCTGACAGTTTCCTGCTCGCTGCGCTCGGCCCGAAAGTTATTCGAGCCCACCCTCTGATGTCAGCGAAATGGTTTTTGTCGTATTTTAATATTACAGGGTTTACCGTGGTTACCGGCGGCTAGCGCCTTGCCGCTCAGGAGATTGAGGACTGATGCACTTTCAGTGGAGGATGAAGCTGATGCTTTTTGTTTTCTTGATGTTCGTTATCTTGTTGATGTGCTCGGGGAGGTCAAGCCAGAATTTTGTCCTGGTGTGTCCGGAATTTTGTCCCAATGCGTCCCGGATTTTGTCCTGGTCTGGCTGGTTTGTGTCTCCGTGTGCCCAGCTCAAACGGGGAACATCGTGCATGCATTCGGAATGTTTCTGGTGGATACCTGGTGAAAATCGACGCGAATTCAGATGCTGTTGTGACACCGGTTCTGCAAGATCAGTGCGGAGAGTACCCGCCTCGCGCGCGAGCCAGAAACAAACAACATACGATTCGGCAGGTGCGAATCAAGTGAATTTTATGCACTGTATTTGATCCTTTGAGCACGTTCACACGTTCTATTTTTTACGATTGCGGGCCTATGAGAATTTTCGTTTTTCAGAAAAAAGAGAGTCCCCGTCTCGAAAGGTGGGGATGTTCAGAGGCGTCGGTTTGGTATAGAATGAACCCCGGTGCCTCGCATTTAGTAACTGTTTTTCCTGGTGGCCGACTGTGCTCTTTCGCCTGTTTCTGTTATTCACGCTGATTCCCCTGGCCGAACTCTGGCTGTTGCTCTGGTTCAGTTCGCTGACCAGTCCGACCGTCACGTTTGGCCTGGTCGTCGTTACGGGAATATTGGGTGCCTGGCTGGCACGTAAACAGGGTGCGCAGGCCTGGAAGAAGATCCAGATGAACCTGGTTCAGGGACAGCAGCCAACAGGTGTTGTGCTGGACGGTCTGATGATTCTGATCGCGGGAGCGTTTCTGATCACCCCTGGTATCATGACAGACATGCTCGGATTCGCATTACTGATTCCTCCCGTTCGCGAACTGTTGAAGGTGCATATCGGGGAATGGCTCCGCAAGAAAGCGATGCTGCAAGTCCAGAGTCATGCGAGCTTTCATTCGAGCCACGCCGGCTTCCAAGACTTCGGCAGTACACAGAGCACCGTGAAGGAAGAGGATATCATCGACGTCGAGTTCGTTCGTAAAGAATCCTCAGAAACAGATTGAAGCCGGTTTACAATTGCATCGGGTGTGCCGGGTTCTATAATCAGAAAGAGGCAGTAAACTAGGCCTGCACGTTAACTTCCTTTAGTTATTATCCCCCGATATGGCGGCGTTTTGTCGTCCGATTGAATCTCAATCTCCTTCCCGATTTTCTACTTCGATACAGGATTCCGTAATGTCTGCGTCCCACTTACGATGTCTGTTTTCCGCCGCCTGTCTGCTGGCTCTGGTTCTGACTGCCCCGGTTCGTGTCTCGGCTGAGGAACCTTACTGGAACCAGTTCCGAGGCCCCCATGCGGACGGCACATCGGAAGCGACCGGACTCCCCACGACCTGGAGCGAGAAAGAGAATATCGTCTGGAAGACGCCGATTCACGGACGGGCCTGGTCGTCTCCCGTCGTCTGGAAAGATCAGGTCTGGGTCACGACTTCAACCAAGGACGGGAAAGAGCTGGGAGTGGTCTGTGTCGATTTCAACACTGGTAAGATTCTGATCGACAAGAAAATCTTCGACGTGGAGAAGCCACAGTATATTGATCCGAGTAACTCACACGCCTCGAGTACCCCGATCATCGAAGAGGGACGGATCTATGTGCATTACGGTGCGTATGGAACCGCCTGCCTGGATACGAAGAACGGAAATATCCTCTGGGAACGCCGCGATTATCCCTGCAATCACTGGCGGGGTGCGGGGTCGTCACCCATCATTTACCAGAACCTGCTGATCCTGCAGTATGATGGTTACGATTACCAGTACATCGTCGCACTGGATAAAGAGACCGGCAAAGAGGTGTGGAAAAAAGATCGCGACATTGAATACGGAACCAAGAATGGCGATTCCAAAAAAGCTTTCGCCACACCCCGGGTGATTGAATACGAGGGACGCGTGCAGCTGATCAGCCCGGCGGCGAAAGCAACCGTTTCCTATAACCCGCTGACGGGAGAAGAGTACTGGAAGTTCTATTATCCCCAGCACTCCGCCGCCAATCGTCCGCTGTATGATGGAGAGAAGATCTACGTCGGTACCGGTTTCCCGAAAGCCCATCTGTATGTCGTCAATCCGGGTGGTAAAGGGAACGTGACTGATTCGCACGTCAAATGGGTCGAACAGAAGGGGATTCCTTCCAAGCCGTCACAACTGCTGATCGACGGCCTGATCTATATGATCGACGATAAGGGCATCGCGTCGTGCCTGGATGCTAAGGACTCCGGCAAGCTGGTCTGGAAAGAACGGATGGACCGCAGTTCGTTTTCAGCCTCTCCCATTTTTGCAGATGGAAAGATCTATGCTCCGGACCGTGAAGGAGTCACACGGGTGTTTGTGCCCGGAAAAGAGTACAAGGAACTGGCTGCGAACCAGCTGGAGGAAGGCTGTGTGGCATCGCTGGCGGTCGCTGGTAAGTCGTTGATCCTGCGCACCGAGCATTTCCTGTATCGGATTGAAGATCAGTCTGCGGGTAAATAAGCGACGCGTTGAGGGTTTTGTTTTAAGCCTCGGCTGCGGTCACGGCGAATTCGAGACGGACAGCGGTCTCTTTGCCAACCGAGAGTTTGCCGGTAAAGAACCAGGCACCACCCATTTTTTCACTGAGAGTCACCTGGATATCAATCGTCTCTCCCGGCTTGACCATCCGGCGGAACTTGGTGTTGTTCAGCCGGGTGGCAACGGGTACTTTGTCGCTGGACGGGGCATCCGTCTTCGCGATGAAGACAGCGGCAGCCTGCATCGCAGCTTCACAGAGGATCACGCCAGGCAGGACCGGGTGATCGGGATAGTGTCCCTGAAAGAGGTCCAGATCGGATGAGACGAACTTGCGGGCGTGGATGCTGTTTTCATCCAGCGCGACGACTTCATCGAGCCACAGAAAAGGTTCCCGGTGCGGAATACAGGCTTTGATTTCATCCAGATTCACGAGATCAATCCGTTTCTATTGTGTGAGCGGGTCTGTGCGAACAGGGGCTGCGGTTCAGATGCTGGCGGCAGCGGGTGTCAGGTATTTATCAACGTCGTTGCTGACGATCACGCCGTAGTTCACAGCGCCGAGCCAGCCCGACATGATGATTCCGACCGAGCCGGCATGGTACAGGCCTTCGATCTGTTCTGGCAGTTCCTTGCTGACCTTGAGACCTTCGAACTTGGTTCCGAACGAGGCTCCCTGCAGGTGCTGCGTGTAGCGTTGGAAGGTCCGCGGGGTGGAAGCTTCGAGGTGGTCTACACGTTCGCGGATGTTGGGAACGTACTGTTCGAGGCAGTCGAGGGTCGTCTCGATCAGATGATTCTTATCGGCTTCGTACTGGTCGTCGGGAAGATTAGCCCAGTCGCTGAAATTCGCGTTGGTCGACGAGACGATCAGAGAGCGTTCGCTGCCGGGCCGGGTTTCGGGATAGTAGAACGAGAAGGTACGGCTACTAACCTCTTTACTGAGCATGGCTTTGATATCGAAGCCTTTGTGCTCGGAATGGAAGAGCAGGTCGCCGCAGAAATCGAGTTCGTCGCCCGGCTTGAGCGCGATATAGACCTGGGTACTGCTGTTGTTGAGACGGACGGCTTTGGTTTCCTCGACGTACTCGGGATCGAAATGTTCTTCGCCCACGAGGTTGAGGATGGTGCCTTTGATGTTCGAGTTGGACATGATGGCCTTACAGCCAATGCGACGTCCGTTGACCACCACGCCAGTCACGCGACGGTCGGGGGTGACTTCGATCTTTTCGACCTGGGTCCGGATGCGGACATCGACGCCATTGCGTTCCATTTCAGCCTTGATCAGTTTGACCAGGTGATCTGTACCGCCGCGGAAGGTATAGACGCCCTTCTGCATGAAGTTCGAGAAGACGATGCCGTAGGTGATCGCGGGATCTTCGAGGGTCGAACCGTTGGCGTAGGAGATCGGTTCCATGAGCAGGCGGACGACATCATCGCGGCCGGGGAAGAACTCTTCGAACAGCTCTCTTGTGGTTTTGCCCTGATCGTCGAAGAAGTTCATCTTACGGGCAGTATCAAAGAAGTTCTTGACGGTTTCGGATTCGATGCCGAATTTTTCGATCAGCAGGCGGGTGAAGTCATCACGAGTGAAGGTGGTCTCCAGCGAAAACTGCGGATTTTCAAAGCGGACGCCTCGCAGGGGGACGATGTTATCTGCGATCTCCTGGGTCCAGTATTTGCGGCAGCTCTTAAGCATGCCGTAGGGGAAGCCGTGGAGAGAGATGTCAAAGATGTGCCCGTTCTGCCGTTTGAACCAGGTGGCCATGCCTCCCAACTGGTAATGATGTTCCAGCAGCAGCACGGAGTACCCCTGCCGGGCCAGAATGTTGGCGGAGGTCATGCCTGCCAGACCACTACCGATGACGATGACATCGTATTCGTCTTTTGCGTCTTTCAAAAAGTCTTTGGCCATAATAATTCAGCGTCGTATTTAAATCAGCAGAGAAGAAAAAACGGGACCATGAAGGGACTCATGCCCGGGCGTAAGATGACAACATTGCTTCTCCTGTTTATCGAAAATCAGGGGCTTTGTCTACTATACCAGAGTAAAAGAGAATACTGTGACAAAAGTGTGACAATTCGCAGCCGCAGAGTTATAGAAACAGGGGATTTATCGCACAGTGAAGCAGAAGTACAGCATGTCAGAAAGCCGGTAAACGGCTCACTTCGCGTTCAGCAGGTGCAGGTTAGCAATGCTGATCCCGGAGAGCATCGAACCGATGATGCCGAGGAAGCCCTGATCGGTGCCACACAGAAAGAGATTATCGAAGGGGGTGGTACCATCCAGGATTTTCTGAGGCGCCCCGTACACACACCCATTGATATGCCCGGTGAATTTCTTAATGGTGCGGGGTGTGAACGTGTCCACATCAATAACGTGCGGGCGGAAGTCGGGGATGTAACGCATCGAGGACTCAAGAATCTGATCGTACCAGTATTTCTTCTCGGCGACGTACTTGTCTTCGGGGAGATTCATCCAGTAATCGGGATTTGCGAGAGCCGTGATGCGGATCGAGCCCTCTTCGAGTGGCTGATCGTACTCGAAATTATTAGGCGAGCAGATAATTCCGCTACGGACGTCGACCGGTTCTTTGGACTGCTCGTAGTAGAAGTCTTCCGATTCATTGTAGAAGACAATCGTCTCCTCGTGTCCGAATTCCGCCGGCTGTTGATCGAGCACGGAGATCGTTTCGACGAACGAAATTTCACCCGGCGTAAAACGTTCATCTGCAGTGACATCAGCGCCACAGAGCTTGAGTGTTTCCGCGGATCCAGCCGAGGAAAGCACGTTTTTAGCCTGGAGGATCTGCCCGTCATCGAGCATGACGCCGTTCACCTGCTGACCGTCGGTAAGCAGTTGCTGGACACCGGCGCGGAGCTTGAGTTCACCACCGAGTTCTTTGAATTTGCGAACGAGGTTTTTGAGAATCAGCCGCACCCCTTTGTAGGGGCGGGCAAAGCCTTCCTGATAGATGCTGCGGAACATGATCACGAACTGGTTAAAGTCCATATCGTGCTCCGAGGGACTGCCGTAAAACATCAGCGGGCAGAGCAACATGTTGATCAGCAGCGGATCGGAAATCTGTTCCGCCATACGTTTGCGGGCCGAGATCCAGGTCTGTCCGAGATCGCCGATGTTGTGAGAGTCGATGTCAGCAACGAGTCGTCGGAAGCCGTCGATCTGGCTGGGAAACTGTTCGGCGATCTGGGCTTCGAAATAATCGAACTGATTATTGAACCGCAGAGTATGACCGGGGAACACGACCGAAGAGCCACATTGGGGGCTGAGGTCGAAGTCATCCCACTGAAAACGGAGCTGCCTGAGAATCTTATTCAGGGGGCCCCGTTTTCCGCCTGGAGGCGAATAGTTGGTGACGGCATGCAGACCGACATCATGATTGCGACCGCGCAGGCGATAGAAGGAGTTCAATCCGCCAATGGTGGTGTGCCGTTCGAGGATGCACACCTGCTTCCCATAGTACGCCAGTCGGATTCCTGCAGCCAGCCCGGAAAGGCCGGCACCAATAATAATCGAATCGTAGGTCATGGCGTCGGGAAGGTTGGAGAATCAGACGGTGCTTTCAGCATCCTTCAGGAGGGGAGTCAGGTAGGTCACGGTGCTGTCCATGGTTACCAGTTCGCCGTAGTCTTCTTCCGGAATCTGCACGCGATAGAGCTTTCGCAGCTCCATGACGATATCCAGAAAGTCCATGCTGTCCAGTTCCATCTGATCCCGAAAAGGAACGCTATCATCGAGTTCCGAAAGATCTTCATCGGGAGCAATTCGAGCCAAGATATCCAAGATAACCGATCTGATTTGTTCCGGCGCCATGCAGAAACTCCAAACTTTCTAAAATCCTGTAACGTCGATTTCCAGCGGCGATATGTACAGATCCGCCGCGAAACCCTGAGAGGGGAAGCCACTTATAGCAAACCAACAACCTCCCCGCTAGAAGCCGGGAAACAAAAACCCGCCCCTCGGGGAAAATACTATAACTTGATTTAAACCGAGATTTAAACCGACTCAGGTCATAAGAACACAGAGTTTTTCAGAAAATCTGCGCAGAAGCGGCTTAATTACGAAAGGAAGCTCAGTTTAGGCAGAGAATCAGACTGCGCAGAGTGGAAAAGCGGGGTATGTCTACCGTTCAGTTCAGGTAGCGTACTTTTTCACGATCAGAACTGAATTGATTCCCAGCATCCCGAAGGAGTTATTCAGAATGCACTCAACCTGTTCCATCTGCCGTGGTTCGTTGGCGACGATCTGCGACAACTTACACTCCGGATCAAGCTCATCCAGATTCAAAGTCGCATGCGCGATGCCATCATCAAAGGCGGGCAGGTTCCCCAGCAGTTCCAGAGCCCCCGCAGCGCCCATCGCATGGCCGATAAAGCTCTTGGTGTTGTTAATCGCCAGATTCGGGCAATCTCCAAACACAGAAGCGAGTGCCTTGGCTTCCTCGATATCTCCCTGGTGGGTGGCGGTGGCATGACTGCTCAGAATATCAATATCGGAGGGTTCCAATCCCGCCCGATTGAGGGCCAGCCGAATACATTCCGCCTGACGCGAGGAGTTGGGCAGCACGAAATCGCTGGCATCGGAATTCATGGCGTAGCCGACGATTTCACCGTAAATAGTAGCTCCACGAGCCAGTGCGTCGGGAAGACGTTCTAACGTACAGACCGCGCCCCCTTCGGCAACGACGATGCCGTTCCGGTTCACGTCAAAGGGGCGACAGGCTTTGGTCGGATCTTCATTGACGGCCAGAGCGCCCTGGCTCTGGAAGCTGGCGAAGATTCCAAACGTGTGAATACTCTCAGAAACACCACCACACAGGGCCATATCGACTTCATTCAGCCGCAGCATCTGCACGCCCTGAATAAATCCAGCGTTCCCGGCAGCACAGGCGGCGCCGAGAGTGAGGTGCGGGCCGGTGATACCCAGATTCAGGGTGACTTCCCCCGCCGGGTTATTCGCCACGGTGCGGGGATTATGGTGGTGCGACCAGACTTTTGTATCGTAATCGAACTGCGAAATTTCGTAGACTTCGTTCTCGGTCTCAACGTTGCCATGTTCGGTAATGCCGAGATAAACGCCGACGCGGTCGCGGGCGACATTTTCCCAGTCGAGGCCGGACTGATTGACGGCTTCGTTCGCACAGTAGACAGCGATAGAGCCCGCACGCGTTCCCCGGCGGACCTCTTTGCGTTTCTGATAGCGCAGTTCATCGAAATCACAGACACCCGCGAGGACATGCCCCATGTAACGAATGTCATAATCTACAACACCCGAACGTCCTGCCAGCAGACTTTGCCGAAATTCCTCCAGGTTATTGCCATTCGGAGCTGTCAGGCCAATTCCGGTAATGACAATCCGGCTTTGATCATCCATTGATTGATACCACTCTGATCGATGTATGTTGTCACGAAGATTACAGGCTGCCCGGCAGAGACCGCCGCGCAGGGTGAAATGTTAAATGATAACTCAAGGAGAGTACCCGTTCTACCGTAAACTCGCAAGTGGGGCGACCAGCGAGATTTGTGATTCGATCTAGAATGCGGGACAGTTCTGAAAACGTTCCGCGTCTGAAAATCTTTTTCCCTGAAATCAACTAACCGCGATGAAGCACTGTCCCAAGGGTCGCAACAGTTGAACAACTGTCTGTCGGTCATTCTGTCGCTGGAAAAATCAAATCTTCTGTAAAGCGTGGAAAAGACTGATATAATCGAGATTCTTATAAAGCAATACAAAACAGGAACTTATACAAAAGCAGAGACGTTGATTCCGTTCTCATCGGGAAAAAATCCCTCTACAGACCGTCCAATCTCCGACCTTGTGTACGATTATCAGTATGGACTCAAACCGAGAAACAACCGGAAATCCTGAAACGACGGCAGGCGCCGTGCCTGATGAGCACTTCGTCACTCAGCTGGCCCGGCATCACAGCCTGATCCGGGGCTTTATCGGTACGCTGCTGCCGCACCAGACCGATGCGGAAGATGTGTTCCAGCAAACCTGCCTGGTCCTGTGGCGGAAATGGCAGACCTTCGATACGTCTCAGAGTTTTGCTGCCTGGGCCTGCGGGATCGCTTTCTACGAGGTGAAGAACTTCCAACGGGTTCAGAGCCGGGACCGTCATTATTTCTCCGATGAAGTCCTCTCGCTGATCGCAGCCCAGCAGAATAAGTCACTGCCGGAGTCAGAACAGCGGAAACAGGCTCTGCAGGACTGCATTCAGAAACTGGACAATGAGAACCGAAAACTGATTCTCGACTGTTACCATGGCCCACAGACGATTCAGGAAGTTGCTGATCAGCTGGGCCGCTCCCGCGATGCGATCTACAAAAAGCTCGCCCGTCTGCGTCTGAAACTCATGGACTGCATGCAGCAGTCACTACCATCCACGGAGGCAGGCTCATGAATTCATCCCCTTCTTCCGACAATCGAACTGTTCAGCTGATCGATGCCCTGCTCCAGGAAACCATCAGCGAATCCGAGCAGACGGAGCTGGAGCAGATTCTCAAAGAGGATGCCGACCAGCGTCAGCTCTACATTGACTATCTGCAGGTGCATTCCGGCCTGGCCAGTTGGGCCGCCGAGACACGAGACGCCGATCCGTGGGTCCCACAGCATGTTGAGATGCGAACTGACTCCCAGTGGAATGCCTCTCGGTTTGTCCTGTTACTAATCTCCTCCGTCGTCGCGGCAACCCTTCTGCTTTCGCTCTCCTATTACGCCGGCTGGAGCATTGGATCCGGGCAAGAGTCACAAATCGTTAATATTCCGGAAACGAAATCCTCTGAGAACTTTCCCGCCGCCAGTGAACCACAAACCGATCACATCGCTCTGCTCACCCAGGCCGTGGGCGTTGAGTGGGAAACACCCCGCGATCTCCAGGCCGGTGCCGGTCTGTCGGCCGGCTGGTTGAAACTGAAAAGCGGTACGATTCAGGTCGAGATGATCAGCGGCGCATCGGTGCTCATCGAAGGTCCCGCAGCGATCAAGCTGATCTCCCCCCTTAAAGCCTTCTGTGAATACGGAAAGGTGCGTGCCTCTGTTCCAGAACAGGCCCAGGGCTTTTCCGTCGCTACCTCCCGACTGAACGTGGTCGATCTGGGTACGGAATTCACCCTCTCCCTGGATGAAACCGGGAACGGGCAGGTACAGGTTATTGATGGCAAGGTCGAACTGCACGCTGCCAACCAGCAGCAAAGTGCTCCACCGCTGCAGAGCCTGACTACCGGAGAAGGAGTCAACTTCGATGCCCAGGGAACGCTCAACGAGTTACAGGAAGCAATCCGACCGCTGATCGACCTCGAGGAACTTTCTCAACTCGCGGCCCGTCAGCAGGAACAGCAGCTTTCACACTGGCGTGAGCAGAATCAACGTCTCAAAACAGATCCGAGCCTGCTCGCCTATTATGACTTTGAAGAACCATCGCACTGGGTCCGAACACTGAAGAACAAAGCCCGGCAGCCATTGTCCTCTGCGACCGACGGCGCGATCGTTGGCTGCCAGTGGACTTCAGGTCGCTGGCCCGATAAACAGGGACTCGAGTTCAAACGAACCAGTGACCGTGTGCGGCTGCAGATTCCGGGGGAATACCAGTCCCTCACATTTATGGCCTGGGTTCGCATCGAGGGCTTCGACCGCTGGTTGAGCTCCCTGATGCTGACTGATGGCTTCAAACCCGGAAATCCCCACTGGCAGCTAAGTGACAAAGGGGAGATCATCCTCGGCGTGAATACCGGCGAGGTGAAGAACTTTTTCTCCCCCGTCGTCCTGCAGCCCACCGACCTGGGCCGCTGGATTTTCCTGGTCACGGTTTACGATCAGCAAAAGCGGGAGGTCGTACATTACCTGGACGGCGTTCCCGTCAGTCATCATAAAATTGAGAAACCGGTCCCGCTGGTCATTGGACCTGCGGAAATCGGAAACTGGCGTCCACAGAATCACTCAGGCGCACACAGCATTCGCAGTCTGAATGGCCGCCTGGATGAGTTTGCCCTGTTTGGCCGGGCACTTTCCTCAGACGAGATTTCCAGACTTTACCAGGCCGGAAAACCAGGTTTGTAATTGATTTCCCGGCTCCACTTTTGTGACATAGTTAAAGAGACCTGACATACCAGAACTTCATTCCCGCTGAAACTTCCAGACGAAGAGGCATTGATGCGAAATTTTACGATCGCGCTCATGTTGTTAATCGCCAGCCTGTCCAGCAGCGCACTGACCGCCGCCGAAAAGAAACCGGCTCTTCCGGCAGACCATGCGAAACGAATGCAGCAGGGACTGGAACTGTTCAAGAAGGAAGTCCGCCCCCTGCTGGATGCAAAATGCCTGAAATGTCATGGAGGCCAGTCTGTCAAAGGAGACTTTGACCTCTCCACCCGTAAGAAGCTGCTCGACAGCGGTATGATTGAAAAGACTGGCAAAGAGAGCTACCTGATGGCGCTGGTCGAACACCGCGAAGAGCCCTACATGCCGCTCAAGGAGAAGAAGCTCAGCGACAAAGAGATTGCCAGCCTCTCTAAATGGATCGACCTGGGGGCCCCCTACGACAAACCCCTGGCCACAGGCGACAAAGCAGAAGCCGGCCCACTCGCAGTAACAGACGATGATCGCAAGTTCTGGTCGTTTCAACCGCTGAGTCAACCTGCTGTCCCGTCAGTGAAATCCAACGACTGGGCCCGCAATGAGATCGATCAGTTCATCCTCGCTGCCCAGCAACCCCAAGGTTTAACCCCCAATGCCGAGGTCAGCAAACGAACCTATATACGTCGTGCTTATTTCGACCTGATCGGCCTGCCCCCCACACCTGCGGAAATCGAAGAATTCCTGGCAGATCAGAGTCCCGACGCCTATGAAAAACTGATCGATCGGCTTTTGGCCAGCCCCCGCTACGGGGAACGCTGGGCGCGACACTGGCTCGACATCGCCCGTTTCGCGGAGAGCCATGGTTTCGAACACGACTATGACCGTAACTATGCTTATCACTACCGCGATTTCGTCATCAAAGCCCTTAACCAGGACATGCCTTACGATCAGTTTGTCCGCTGGCAGTTGGCGGGGGATGAAATCGCTCCCGAAAATCCGCTGGCACTAATGGCGACCGGCTTTCTGGGCGCAGGTGTATTTCCAACCCAGATCACGGCCAATGAAGTGGAACGCACCCGCTATGATGCATTGGACGACATGCTCAATACCACCGGTCTGGCCATGCTGGGCCTGAGCGTCGGCTGTGCCCGCTGCCATGATCATAAGTTTGACCCCATCCCTACCCGCGATTACTACCGGATGCTCTCGACATTCACCACGACCGTCCGCACCGAGATTGAAATCGATCTCGATCCCGAAAAATATCAGCGGGAGAAAGCCGCCTTTGACCAGGCACACGCGCCGCTGGTGAAAGCCTTAGGCGACTATGAAGCGAATCAGCTCAACCCGCAGTTCGAACAGTGGTTCACGCAGGGTAAAGTCGATCGGAGTCAGTTGGATCAGTGGATTGTCCCCGAAGTCACCAGCCATTCATCTAAGGGGAAAGCCCGCTTTGAAAAACTCGAAGATGGCTCGATCCTGGTCAGTGGCCCGAACATCAACCAGGATCACTACACATTCCGTCTGAAAACCAGTGTGAGTCCCCTGCGTTCCATTCGCCTGGAAACATTGACGCATCGCAGCCTGCCCCACCAGGGACCCGGTCGCGCGGTGAACGGCAATTTTTCGCTAACCGCATTTAAGGTCAAAGCCAAATCACTGAATGAGAAAGAGGCGAAGAGCCAGGACCTGAAGCTGACCAACGCTCGTGCGACGCACGAGCAGAACAAGACCACGCTCTCTGCAGCCAGTGCCATCGATGGTCAATACGGATCCGGCTGGGCCGTTGACCTGGGCGGAATCGGCAAGGATCAGGCAATTGTCTTTGACCTGGAAAAGCCGCTGGAGTTCACAGGCGAAACCGAGCTGACAATCACCATGTCATTCACCAACAATGTGAACCACAGCATTGGACACCCGCGATTCTCGGTCAGCAGCGCGAGTGCTCCTCCTGTCAAAACGGGAACCGGCAGTCCCGAACAGCTGGCCCAGGCCCTGCAGTTAGTAGAGCAGGGAGACCAGAAAAAGCTGAATGCAGGACTAAAACAGATTCTCAAGCGCTACTATCGCAAACAGGATTCGGAGTGGGTCGCATTGTCCGGCAAGGTCGAACAGCACCTGAAAACAGAACCACAGCCCGCGTTGACGAAAGTCATGATTTGTAGTGAAGGTCCTGAAATCAAACCGGTTCGGCACCACACCCAGGGAAAAGACTTCTTCGACGTTACATACTACCTCACGCGGGGTGACACCGATCAAAAGGGGAAAGTCGCCGAACAGGGCTTCTTGCAGGTACTGATGCGAAACCCAAAGCAGGAACAGAAGTGGATTGAAGAACCTCCGCAATCAGCGACCACCTCGTATCGACGCACCTCACTGGCCAACTGGATGACCGATACCAATCAGGGTGCCGGGGCTCTGCTGGCTCGAGTGCTGGTGAACCGACTCTGGCAGCATCACATGGGAGCCGGCATCGTCAGCACACCAAACGACTTCGGGCTGCAGGGAGAACGCCCCACACATCCGGAGCTGCTCGACTTCCTGGCGAACCAGCTCATCAAACACCAGTGGCACCTCAAGCCGTTGCATAAAGAGATCATGCTCAGTGCTACGTATCGACAGTCGACCGACTTCGATGCAGACAAGGCAAAGCTGGATCCCGAAAACAAGCTGCACTGGCGACGCACGCCTCAACGTCTTGAAGGGGAAGCCATTCGTGATTCGATTCTGTATGTCGGCGATCGTCTGGATACAACCATGTACGGCCCCGGTTCACTGAAGACCGATAACCAGCGTCGGAGCATCTATTTCAAAATCAAACGGAGTCAGCTGATTCCGATGATGCAACTCTTTGATGCCCCGGAAGCACTGGTCAGCATCGGTCAACGATCAAGTACCACTATCGCCCCGCAGGCCCTGCTGTTCATGAATGCCGACTTTATCCGCGAGAGTGCGAAGTCCTTCGCCAAGCGCATCCAGCAGCAGCAGCCGGACTCGCTGGAACAGGCAGTCACTGATGCCTACCAGATCGCATTGGGACGTCAGCCGACCGCCAGTGAAACGGCGATCTCAGTCGAGTTTATCAAACAGCATCAGCAGTCCTACACCGCGGAAAAGCAAGCGGAACCGCGACTGCTGGCGTTAACCGACTTCACGCATGCGTTGCTCAGTACCAATGAATTCATCTATCCCAACTAAACGCGACTTTCTGTGAGACCAGTTTTAAATACACAGCTCAATCGAATACTCCCGGAGAAACAGGATGTCACAACCCATCACAGAACTGCCGACCATATCAATCAACCAGTTACTGGCCCGCCGACAGTTGCTCAAACGGGCCGGCAGCGGCATCGGTACGCTGGGCCTGCTCAGCCTGCTGCAACAGGAGGGAGTTCTGGAAACCAGCCAGGCTGCTCCGGCTGTGCGTCCCAACAATCCGCTGGCACCGAAAGAACCCCATATGCCCGCGAAAGCCAAAGCGGTCATCTGGCTGTTTATCAATGGTGGACCGAGCCAGGTCGATACATGGGATTATAAACCCGAACTGGAAAAGCGGGATGGTGTGGCCCTGGAAGGGTTTGACAACAAGACCGGATTCTTTCAAAACGCGGTCGGACCGCTAATGAAAAGCCCCTTCAAATTCAAACAGTATGGCGAATCTGGGAAATGGGTCTCGGATATTTTCCCGCACCTCTCTCAGCATGTCGACAAGATGGCCTTCATTCACTCGGGGCATACAGAATCAAACAATCACAGCCCCGCGCTGTTCATGATGAATTGCGGCGTCCCCAAAATGGGGCATCCCTGTGTCGGTTCCTGGGTCACTTACGGACTCGGTTCTGAAAGCGACAGCCTGCCGGCCTTCGTGGTGATGTCCGATCCCCTGGGACGCGGTCTCCCCAAAGGACACAGTCTTAACTGGGGCGCCGGCTTTCTACCCAGCGTTTACCAGGGAACGTATCTCAGACCAACCGGTGAACCCATCGACAACCTGCAACCACCGTCGGTTTTAACCAACAAAGGACGCCAGCGTTCGCAGCTCGACCTCGTGAAAGCACTTAATCGACAGCATCTGGAACAGAACGAAGGAGACCAGGAACTGGCAGCCCGCATCGAAAGTTTCGAGCTCGCCTATCGCATGCAGAGTGCGGCTCCCGAAGCATTGGACGTCTCACAGGAACCGAAACACCTGCAGGATCAGTACGGGATTGGCAACAAACAGTGCGAGCATTTCGCAAAACAGTGCCTGATCGCGCGGCGGATGGTGGAACGGGGCACCCGCTTCGTGCAAATTTACTCCGGCGGGATGGAGAATCAACGGAGCTGGGACGGACACCAGGACATCAAAGGAAATCACAGCGGCTTCGCCGGCGAAACCGATCAGCCGATCGCCGCTCTCCTGGGAGACCTGGAAGCCCGCGGCCTGCTCGATGAAACGCTGGTAATCTGGGGCGGTGAATTCGGCCGCCTGCCGATCGCTCAGAAAGGGGCCAACCCGGGACGCGATCACAATCCGCATGCATTTACCACCTGGATGGCCGGCGGTGGCGTCAAAGCGGGAACGACATACGGAGCCACCGATGAAATCGGCTTCAAAGCGGCGGAGAACAAAGTGCATGTGAATGATCTGCACGCCACGATCTTACGACTGCTGGGAATGGATCATGAAAAACTGACCTACCTCTACAGCGGGCGCCGGTTCCGCCTGACTGATGTGGGTGGTCACGTGATTGATGAGCTGATTGCCTGATCGATCTGATTCAGGCCATCTCCGTCTCCTGCCGAAAACGTTTACGGTACTCGGAAGGAGAGAGCCCCATTAGGTTGACAAACTGTTTGGTAAAATAACTCTGATCGTAAAAGCCGGATTCGAGGGCGATTTCGGACACCCGTTTTTCGGTTCGCGTCAGCAGTTGACAAGCGGCGTTGATGCGAACCCGCAGAATATATTTTTGAGGAGTAATCTGATACAGCTTTTTAAATTTCCGATCGAGCTGACTGACAGAAAGAAAGATCAGATCGGCCAGTTCGGAAATCTGGATGCGTTCCTGGTAATGTTCCAGAACATAGGCGATCACCTGGTCGAGTTCCTGGTAAGACTGAAATTCGGAGCCGGCAACTTTGATGTCGCGTAGCACGCCGGCCACGCCAATCACCTTGCCACCATCGCCGAACAGGGGAATCTTACTGCAGAGATACCATTTCAGATTTCCCTGGCGATCGGGAATTAACCAGACCTGGTTGGGAAGTGGAGTACCAGATTCCATTACCCGCTGATCTTCAGCCACGTATTGTTCTGCGAGATCCTTGGGATGGATGTCGAAATCGGTCTTGCCGATGATGTCTTCCTCGCGGGGAATCGCTCGCACATCCATCCAGGCACGACTGATATTGATAAAACGTCCCTGTGCGTCCTTGGCAAAGAAATAAGCATCGGGAATGTAGTTGAAGAGTTCTTCCAGATGGAGTTTGTTGTCAAGGCGTTTCAGGAAATCGTCGCGGAATTTCTGAGGATCTTGCATGCGTAAATAATACAAATTTATGCGTCATTCGTACAAGACGATGTTGATCTTTGCGTCTACGATATGCGAAAATAAACGAATCAGGGATTTCTTGCGCGAGTAGGAAATTCGCGCGGTGGTTCAGTTTCCATCTGACTGATATTTATAGCCGGATTCTGCCGCTGACAGATCCTAATTCGTATTCCACACATTGAGGTTCATCATGCTGAAGTTCACTGGCAAAGGCACAGCGCATACCTGTAGCGGAGTCACCCGCAGAGACTTTCTGCAAGTCGGTACATTAGGCGCCATGGGGCTCTCACTGCCACAGTACCTCGAAGCCAAAGAACGCGGGATGGTCGATAAGAAGAACGACAACCGTGCGGCGATTATGATCTTCAATCTGGGTGCCCCGAGTCAGCTCGACACCTTCGATATGAAGCCAGAGGCACCGTCCGAAATCCGGGGTCCCTTCAAGCCCATCGATACCGCTTCCCCCGATATCAATATTTCCGAAATTTTCCCGCTGCATGCGCGCGTAGCCGACAAGTTCTCGCTGGTCCGCTCCTGTTATCATACCGCGGCAGCGGTCCACGATGCCGGCTGGCAGATGATGCAGACCGGTCGTCTCTTCACGGGTGGAATCAATACTCCTCACATCGGCTCGGTGGTCGATTATCTGCGGGGGCGCAAAACCGACCTGCCCGCTAACGTGGTCCTCCCCGAAACAATGGGACGCGGCGGTGGAAACCTGCCTAATGGTCAGGCGGGCGGCTTCCTGGGTAAAGCTCATGATCCATTTGCCCTGATGGCCGACCCTTCCAAACCGAACTTTAAAGTTCCCGACATGCTGCCTCCCCAGGAGATCGGCTCGGCCCGTCTGGAACGTCGCCGTAAAATCCGCGACGTGGTCGACAGTACGATCGATCATTTTGAATCGACCGAAGACGCCAAACTGCTGAACGGTAATTTTCACTCGGCCTATCGCCTGATGACCAGTAAAGAGGCCCGCGAAGCCTTTGACCTCTCCAAAGAACCCATGAAGGTCCGCGAACGTTACGGCATGAACCGCTTCGGGCAATGCTGTCTGCTCTCCCGTCGTCTGGTGGAAGCCGGCGTGCGTTTTGTAACAATCAACACCTTCCTGACCGTGTTCAACGAAATCACCTGGGATATTCACGGCTCGAAACCTTTCACTTCCATTGAGGGGATGAAAAATATCGTTGCCCCTATGTACGATCAGGCTTACAGCGCCTTGATTGAAGATCTGTACGACCGGGGCATGCTGGACGAAACCCTGGTCTGCAACGTGGCGGAATTTGGCCGCACCCCGAAAGTCAATCCAGCCGGAGGCCGTGACCACTGGCCTCAATGTTTTACCTGTTACTTTGCCGGCGGAGGCGTCCAGGGTGGACGCGTGGTCGGCAGCAGCGATCCGATTGGTGGTGTGCCTGCAGATCGACCGGTTTCTCCCGGGGATCTGGCAGCGACCGTTTACCACAGCCTCGGCTTCGATCTGCACACGGTGCTCCCCGGCCCCGCCGGTCGCCCCTTCCCGCTGGTGGATGTGGGTAAGCAGGAAATCCGTGAACTGTTTTAACGCGTAACCTCAGTTCAAACCTCAACTGAGACTAAATAGACGTTGAGTTCCTCACTCTAACGAGGAACAAACTGGCCTTGTCGCTGCGCGGCCGTTACGTACTTTGATCAAACCACGACAGTTTTAATTATAACACGAAGAGAAGTGCTCAATGACTCCTCGAACATCTGTCTTATCCATCCTGCTCGTCGCCTGCCTTGCTGGCGTGCTCTGCCCTGCACACTCTCAGGCAGCGACACAAACAGACACCGCCATCAAGCTGTTCCCGCAAACCATCGATCTGCGTGGCAGTGAAGCCCGCCAGGGGCTTTCGGTGCAGACACTGACCAATGACGAAGTCACTGGACCGGTCACGACACCATTCCAGCTGACTTCCAGTAATCCGGACGTCGTCAAAATTGAAGACCAGACCGCGGTCCCGGTCGGGAATGGCACTGCCCAGATTACCGTCCAGTCCGGTTCGGCTAAATCGACCAGCCAAGTCACCGTCAGTGGTCTCGACCAGCCACACCGCTGGAGTTTTCGCAACGATATTGAGCCGGTCCTGACCAAGACAGGCTGTAATTCAGGCCCCTGTCACGGCGCCCTGGCAGGCAAGGGGGGCTTTCGTCTCTCACTCAAAGCGTATGATGTGCCCGGCGACTTCCACACCATTGTCGAACAGGCACGCGGACGACGCATCGAACTATCAGACCCGGCCCGCAGCCTGCTGTTGATCAAACCAACGGGAGCAGTTCCTCACAAAGGGGGCGTCCGCTTCGAAACCGATTCCCGGGAATACCGGATTCTCTCCGAATGGATCGCACAGGGGGCGACACCGCCGGCTGAGCAGGATCCTGTCATCGAAAGCCTGCAGGTCCTTCCCGGTCGTTCGATCCTCACCAAAGGACAATCACAGCGTCTATTGGTCCAGGCACGCTACTCAGACAACTCTGTCCGCGATGTCACCCGCTGGACTGCATTTTCGTCCGTGAATGAAAGCGTCGCCCAGGTAGACGAAGCAGGAAATATCAAAGTCACCGGATACGGGGAAGGCGCGATTGTCTGCATCTTCTCCAGTAAAGTCGCGATCTCCAAAATCACGTCTCCCTATCCGCAGGACATCAATCCGGACGTCTATGCCGGATCCCCCAAACACAATTTCATCGATGAGCTGGTCATCAAACAGCTCAAACGTTTGAACCTGCCCCCCTCGCCCCAGGCGACCGATGCCGAATTTGTCCGCCGGGTCTACATCGATACGATAGGTACCCTTCCCACACCGGCCGAAGTCAAAGCCTTTCTCGCTGATCAGCGCCCGGACAAACGAAACCAGTTGATCGAACAGCTGTTAAACAGCCCCGAGTTCGTGGATTACTGGACCTACAAATGGTCTGACCTGTTGCTGGTGAATGGCGAGTTGATTCGTCCTCAGGCAGTCAAAGCCTATCACGACTGGATCTATCAGCATGTGAAGCAGAACACTCCCTGGGACAAGCTGGTACATGAACTTATTACCGCTCAGGGGAGCAGCATCGAAAACGGTGCAACCAACTTTTACGCGATCCACCAGGATCCGGAATCCATGACGGAAAATGTGAGCCAGGCATTTCTGGGTCTGGCCATCGGTTGTGCGAAGTGCCATAACCATCCACTCGAAAAATGGACCAACGGCCAATACTACGCGATGGCTAATTTCTTCGCCCGTGTGCGAGCTAAGGGCTGGGGTGGCAGCCAGGGTTCAGGCGATGGTATTCGCACCCTGTTTGTAGCGACCAAAGGGGACCTGGCTCAACCGCTGACGGGTAAACCTCAGCCCCCCACTCCCCTGGATGGCGCACCGATTGACATCAATGCTCCCGAAGACCGCCGCGTCTATCTGGCGGACTGGTTGACTGCGAAAGAGAACCCCTTCTTCAGCCGTTCCATTACAAACCGCGTCTGGGCCAACTTCTTCGGAGTCGGCCTGGTCGAAGCGGTGGATGACATGCGGGAATCAAACCCCGCGAGTAACGAGGAGTTGCTGTCAGCTGCATCCGACTATCTTAAAGACCAGAACTTCGACCTGAAAGCGCTGATGCGGGTCATCCTGCAGTCAGCTGCTTATCAACGCAGCAGTCAACCTCTGCCTGAAAACAAAGACGAAAAACGATTCTACTCCCGCTACTATCCCCGGCGGATGATGGCCGAAGTCCTGCTGGATGCCATTTCGCAGGTCACTGAAGTACCGGATGAATTCACGAAGTATTACGAACCAAATCCGCAGAATACCGACTTCTATCCCAAAGGGACCCGGGCAATTCAATTATATGATTCGTCTGTGATCTCCTACTTCCTGAAAACGTTTGGACGCAACGAGCGGATGATTACCTGTGAATGCGAGCGTTCCGAAGAACCAACGATGGTTCAGGTGCTGCACCTCTCGAATGGCGACACCATCAATAACAAGCTCAAAGCCAAAGAAAGTCGGGTCACAAAACTGCTGAATGCCAAACAGTCAGACCAGGAACTGGTGGAGCAGATTTATCTGCTGTGCCTCTCGCGGAAACCCACTCCAGAGGAAAACACCCAGTTGCTCAATATTCTGAAAGAGACCCCGCAGGCAGAGAGACGCCAGGTCGTAGAAGACCTGTTCTGGGGCGTGCTCAGCAGCCGCGAGTTTCTGTTTAACCATTGATGAGATCGAACTCATAAACAACATTCATACCATGATTTAAAGTCGCTCACTTGAGGCTATCCATGTTGAAATTTTCTGATAAATTCCTGTTGGCTACTGCCTGCCTGCTGCTGATTCTCCCGCAGTCAGTCCCGGCTGCGGAAGCGCCCATTGATTATTCAAAACAGGTCGCTCCCCTGCTCCGCAAATATTGTGAAGGCTGTCATACAGCAGACGATGGGGAAGGAAAATTCTCGACAGAGACTTTCACTGACCTACTGAAAGGGGGAGAACACGGCCCTGCGGTCCTGCCGGGTGACAGTCAATCGAGTCGCCTGATCCGCATGATCAAGGGCGAACTTAAACCGGTAATGCCTCCGGAAGACAGCGGCGAGAAACTGACTGATGCTGAAATCGCGGTACTGACAGAATGGATCAATCAGGGCGCTAAAGGCCCCTCAGGCAAGGAACCGTTGCGGATGGAATTGACCGTTCCTGAGATCAAACCGGCACAGGGAATCTCCAAACCGATTGCATCCCTGGTCTGGTCTCCTGCAAGCGACCTGATTGCCATCGCCCGTTTCTCGGAGATTGACCTGCTATCAGGGAAATCGAACAAACTGGTACGCACCATCAAAGGTCTGCCCGGTAAAGTGAATTCGGTTCGCTTCAGTAACGATGGCAAGTGGCTGATCACATCTTCGGGAACGACAGGGCTGTTCGGACAGGCGGACATCTGGGAAGTGGGTACCGGGAAAAAGCTTCACGAATTTGTAGGCCATAAAGATGTTCTCTATGCAGCACAGGTCAGCCCGGACCAGAAATGGCTGGCGACCGGAAGTTACGATAACAACATTATTCTCTGGGATATCGCAACCGGCAAAAAAGTCAGAACGTTAAGCGGGCACAACGGTGCGATTTTTGATCTCGCATTCAGCCCTGATTCGACGGCACTCGCGAGTGCCTCTGCAGATGCAACAGTCAAAGTCTGGCAGGTCGCCACGGGAGAACGGCTGGATACACTGAGTCAGCCTCTCAAAGAACAGACATCAGTGAACTTCAGCCCGGATGGGAACTACATCGTCGCTACGGGAGCCGATAACCGGATCCGCAAATGGCGATTTGTTTCCCGGAAGTCAGCACGAATCAATCCACTGGTGATTGCCCGCTTCGCGCATGAAAGCCCGGTGATTCAGATCACTTATTCCCCGGATGGGAAATGGCTGGCTTCCATTTCGGATGACCGTTCACTGAAAATCTGGGATGCAGACCAGTTGCAGTTACTGCATGTAATTGAAAATCTGCCCGCAATCCCCACGTCGGTCGCTTTCGCACCCGATTCACAGACAGCCATCGTGGGCTTCAGTAACGGACAGCTGAAACGGTTTACCCTGCCTGCCAGTCTGCCTGCAGGCAGGACCGGACAGATTATTGCCCGACAGTCCCCTGAAACAGATAAATTCACACCGATGGCTTCTGCTGAAACAGTGCAGATTAAAGAACAGGAACCCAACAACCAGCCTGGGCAGGCGACGCCTCTCAAGGGAGTCTCTGTCGTCGCCAGCGGTCTGATCAATGGCTCTCAGTCCGGACAGACCGATGTCGACCTGTACCAGTTCCAATCCAAAGCGGGCCAGGAATGGCTGATTGAAACCAACGCCGCCCGTAAGAAATCAAAGCTCGATTCCAAAATTGAAGTTCTGGATGCAGAAGGCAACCAGATTCCCCGCATCTTGTTGCGGGCGGTACGTGACTCGTATTTCACCTTCCGCGGCAAGGATTCCAACATCGTCAACGATTTCCGCATCCACAACTGGCGGGAGATGGAATTGAATGAGTACCTGTATTGCAACGGGGAAGTCGTCAAACTCTGGCTCTATCCCCGTGGTCCCGACTCGGGCTTCAACGTTTATCCGGGTCTCGGTCGGCGCTATACCTATTTTGGCACCTCGCCGATTACGCATGCATTACACGAACCCTGCTATATCGTCGATCCCTATCCTGCGGGAACCGAACTGCCTCCCAATGGACTCCCGGTGTTTACGATCTATTACGAGAACAACGACGATGGCAGACGCGAACTGGGAGATGACTCGCGACTGATCTTCAAAGCCCCCAAGGACGGCACCTACCTAGTGCGTGTCTCGGACGTGCGAGGTTTTCAAGGGCAGGATTTTCATTATGATCTGACAGTTCGTCCCCGTCAGCCCGATTTCAAAGTGACACTGAATGGAGCCAATCCCAAGGTCAACGCTGGCAGTGGACAGGAAATTGAACTGGTCGCCCAGCGAATTGATGGTTTTGATGGTCCGATCCGCGTGGACATTTCTGATGTTCCCCCTGGCCTGCATGTTACCAGTCCCATCATCATTCAGGCTGGTCACGACCGGGCTTATGGGACAATTTACGCCGATCCTGTTGAGGAAACGGACGGCCCCCTGGTTGCTCCTCGCCCATCGGATGCTCGATATAAGAGTGTAAACGTCTCCGCCACCGCGACCATCGTGGGCAAAGAAGTCAGCCATAATGTCAATCCTCTCGGCGTGGTCCAGGTTCAGAAGAAGCCGCGTCTGATGATTCGGATGGTTGCCCTCGATTCAGACGGATTGAGTATCGCAGGAGATCAACTGGCAGAAATCCCAGATAAACCGCTGGAGTTGACGATCCATCCAGGTGAAACAATCGCAGCCAAAGTCGTGGTGCTGAGGGATGGTTACAAAGGTGTCGTCGGCTTTGGTCGTGAATATGCCGGCCGAAATCTGCCACACGGCGTGTTTGTCGACAACATCGGCCTGAACGGTTTATTGCTGCTGGACGATCAGAGCGAACGAACATTCTACCTGACCGCCGCGAAATGGGTGCCTGAAACAACCCGGCTGTTCCACCTGCGTGCTGATCAGGAAGGCAGACAGACTTCCATCCCCGTCCTACTGCACGTCAAACGCAAAGAAAAACTGGCCGACCGATCGAACTGAGCTGACAACCATTTGAAAGCGACACATCCGGAGTCGATGGCCGTCTATCTGGTTCATTCAGGTAACGGCAGTGACGGATTGGAGCTCAGATCAGGCAGGGGAGCGTGAGGATAATCGACGGGCTGATAATGAATCGCCAGTTCGGGCGTCTGCAGTTTTTTTCCGCCCTGAAACCTTGAATTCAGAGTACGATCGAGGATCCCGCTGGTTAACAGCGTTCGCTCGACGGGATAACTGGGTTGTCCCGTATGGAACATGCGTTCGATGGCCTTCAGCAGGTAGGCGAAATGCGGATGCGCGGGTTCGGTACGTTCTTCGAACTGGGTCGCCAGCGGTTGTGGCTGACCTTTGAGCTTCAGGGCCACTGACGTTCGATTCACGGACTGCAGCATGAAGACGGCTCCCATGAACCCATCGTTGTATTGAAACAGGAACAGCCCCGCATCAGGATCTTTACGGACATCCCCTTCCCTGACTTTCGGCACCTCAGCGAGTGCCGCATCGAAGAGAGACTGCGAGACAATCCCCTGATCGAGTACGGCCCACATGGCATCTCCCTCCAGGTATTGAACCCATTTCACGCCTGTTTCTGCTCCCCGGCGGCGTTCCACCAGGCACTGAAAGCTCTCGAGGGCATGAATGCCATAGATGTCGAGCCCCGAGTAACCGATGCCGACCGCCGCTTCAATTTCAGACCCTGGGGGAACTTTGATTTCCGGTTTCCGATATGTGAGGGGCAGAGAAGAACCGGCCATGAAAGGGATTTTCATCTCCCGGGCACGATCATACATCCATTTGGCATCATTCCAGACCGGTCCGGGATGCTTATCATTGAAAACAGGTACAACCCGCTGATACTTGCGGAAGGTGTCGGTTATCTCTTTAAAAAAACGACGCCGCGGATAGAGCTGCTGACCTTTTTCATTGAAGGGGTAGTCACCGTGCTCCCCGATACTGATAACAGCATCCACGGGTATCTGATCACCACCCACCGTGACTGTTTTTTCGATCGTATCGAAAACAGGTATGCTATATTTTTCAGCCATCCGGCGAGAGAGGTCCCGATCAGAAACCTGATCTACATATAAAGATGACAGCTTCAGTGCAGGTCCCGGACCGCCGTCCTGTTTCCAGCCCTCCAGAATTTTCCCAATCAGCACATCAGCGTGAGTCCCTGGCTCATAAATGGAGATCACCGCTGCGACCGATTTTGGCTTCACCTGATTTTTCAAAGTCGCATAGCCACGTTGGGTAGAAACGCCACACGCGAGTGCAGCAGCACTGGCCAGCAAGTCCCGGCGTGTGATGTATTGTGAATCATTCATTGTTCCGCCTCAGCCCCGCATTGATTCAGACAGTTGTCCCGAAAGAAAAGTAGACTCCTGATTCCGGGATGGAAATCAGGAGTCTACGTCATAGCAAGATAAGTTAATCAGCAGTTGCGAAGTACTTCAATGGGGAAACAAGGTACTTCGCGCTGATTCTAGTCCTTCTTCTTAAACAGCTCGTGTTTTGAATTCCCACCAGATCGCAGGTAGGCGAGCAGATCAAGGGCTTCTTCCTTCGTCAGCGTATCCACCAGCCCGGTCGGCATCATGGATGATTTGGAAGGCATCATCTCCTCAACGCTATCGCGGTTAATTGATGCCAGATCACTGGGATTGGTCATATCAGTCAGCACCATCAGGTTTTTACCACTCAGGTTAATGACCCGCCCGTTGACAACGCGACCATCATCCAGAATGAACATGGTGGAGGCGTACTGATCGGAAATAACCTTGGAAGGTTCGATAATCGATTCGAGCAGGTTCTGGGCATTGAAACGCCCACCGACGCCGGTCAGGTCGGGTCCAATGGTTCCCCCTTCACCGGCAAACCGATGACATTTGAAACAGGCTGCCACAGCAAACATTTCACGGCCCCGTTCAAAGTTCCGCTGGCCATTATCGTTATTGGCTGCGTGTAACAGTTCATCAACGGTCCATTTTTTCACAACCGGTCTTGGCGGCCCCTGAGATACCGGTTCGGCTTTTTCCAGATTGATTTCCAGAACCGGCTTGAGGGCTTTCTCTTCCGCATCGGTCAGCGTTTTGATGGCTTCCGCACGGATGTTAACCAGGAACTTATCAAATGATCTCCCGCCCTTGTGAGCAATCGACTTCAGATACCATTCGAAATAACGCTTTCGCAGATCATTGTTCCAGCCACTGGCCAGACTGCTGAGTACCTTGGCATAGTGAATCTGCTCTTCCTGGGTCAGGGCTTTGTCCTGAAGTGCCAGAGTTCGCTCGATCACTTTCGGTGCGTTCAGATAAACCAGCAGACGACTGAGTTCCCGGTTCATGAAGACATCACTGGCAGGATAAGACTTGTCGATTTGCGCCAGGACATCAATCCGTTCCCGCTCGGTCGGTTCACCGAGTCTGATGAAGACGAGCTGATAGAGACGCAGCAGATCCATTTTCTCGGTCTGAGATAATGCTGCCCAGTCGAGGCCATTCAATTTTTCCAGCAGTGCGTGTTTCACTGCTGGTTTCCCATTCCGGGCCAGCGCGATCCCTGCATTGATCAGCGTAGCGGGATCCTGTTCGATCAACACACAGTTCTGCCACTGTTCGACAGGCTGATGTTCCAGGGCAATCCGGGCTGCAAAACGAATGTGACGATCGGCATGTCCCAGGTAAGGCCAGACCTTGTAAACAACTTCTTCGTTTTGATGTTCGTGATATTTTTCCAGATCACGACGCAGTGCCCGGTAACCGGCCAACTCGGCTGGAGTCGCCGACACGGGAGTCGTCGATTCTTTCCCGGTGTAGGTAATCCGGTACAGGCCGGACTGAGTGCGGCGTCCACCAATAGTAAAATAAAGCGCGCCATCAGCCGGATTGACAACCAGATCGGTAACCGGCAGCGGGGTTGCCGAGGCAAATTTTTCATAGGTCGCGACGTAAGACGCTCCCTCGGGTTTCATATGCACGGCGTAAATGATGCCGTAGCTCCAGTCGGAGATGAACAGCGATCGCTGGTACTTCGCCGGGAATTTGGTTCCGGTCCCGAAAACAATCCCTGTGGGCGAGCCCTGACCGATATTTACTACAGCCGGCAGACTGTCAGGATAGTAAGCGGGCCATTTGCCCGTTCCGGAACGCCAGCCAAATTCGCTGCCGCTGGTCACGTGATTGACGCGAGTCGGACGGTACCATGGAGATCCCACGTCCCATTCCATGTCGGCATCGTAAGTAAACAGTTCCCCTTCCGGATTGAAGGCAATGTCATATTCATTACGGAAACCGCTACTGACTAATTCAAACTCCTTCCCTTCCGGATCGGTGCGACAGATCCAACCGCCGGGTGCCAGTTTACCAGCAGCATGTCCGCGGGCATCCCACAGACGAGGCAGCAGCAGGTCTTCATCCCAGTTACGGGGAACGAGTGATTTTTCAGGGTTGGGCAGATCGGTATGGTTTCCGGCTGCGATGTAGAGTGACTTTTTATCGGGGGAGAGAATAATTGCATGAGGACCGTGCTCACCGGCACCTTTAATCTCACGCAGAAACTGCACATCATCGAACTGATCATCACCGTTGGTGTCTTTAAGACGATAGAGACCGGAAGGACGCTTATCCCCACCATTCACCACGGCGTACAGACTGTCGAAGGCATAGAGCAGACCGTGCGCCATACCCATATCGACATTCAGTTTTTCAACCTGGGTGTCGTTAGTTTTAGCACCAATCTTAGCCGGCGTGATACGATAGAGAGCACCGTATTGATCAGAGGCGATCAGACGACCTTTTGGATCGATGGTCATACTGACCCACGACCCTTCGACATCGGTAGGTACCGAGTAAAGTAACTCGACTTTGTAACCTTCGAGCAACTTGATCTGATCGACCGGGGTGGCAGTCGCAGAACGCGGTGGTTCAGAATCTTCCAGCGAGATCGACTCGATTTCTACCAGCCCCTTTCGGCTGGAAGGATCGAAGCGAAGTCCCGTCAGAGGAGAGTCAGCGTAAAATACAAAAGTCAGATCCTGCCAGTCTTTGTTATTTCCACGGGTATCGAACTTATCGGAACGTTCGTCGGCATACCCGTTTTTCTGTTCTGTTTTCCAGTAGAGTTCTCCACGCAGTCGATAGGGAGCCCGCAGACGGACTTTGACTTTCTTCCAGCCCGCCGGGGATTTGAGTTCGCGGCCAAAATGGGGATCTTTACCAGTGCTGTTTACCTGCAGCAGATTGTCTTTGACATCCAGAGTGCAGTCACGATAGGGAGTCCACCCGTGTTCTTTCTGTTTGAAGATCCAGACTTGAGTCGAATCGGGTGCGCTGGAATCTTTGGCCGCGAGCATGGCCTGGGAAACCAGCAGAACACTGGTAGCTATACACAATGTTTTGAGTGCTTGAATCACGTTGCTGCCCCTGTAGTACGTTGTAGGTTAGATGAAATATGAAGTTGAATGGGATTGTGCCATTGAACAGCGAGACTGATAGTCTGTTTCATCAGATCGTCTCCAGAGTTCAATCACACGGGAAGGTAAGCCTGTAACGGAGGAGAGAATGCCCCGGGTAGGCGATCTCTTATGATAACAGCCAATTGAAGCATTGAAAACCAGTCTGTATTCTTTTTTATTTATTGATTTGGCCCGGGTATACTCGATATTTCTACGAAATCATTGCATCATGTGACTGAGTCAATCATCATAATATCAGCATTTCATTCGACCTGATCTTACGCACAATAAATACAAGGAGCCTCACTTGATGACCTGTCGCGAACTGATTCGGAGCTGCACCCTTTTTGCAACTATCTTAAGTATTTCGATTCTGTTACCCGCCTGTAACCAGCAGAAAGGGAACGGTAAAAAAACGGTTGCCTTCGTCACAAACGGAGTCGACCCGTTCTGGGTGATTGCCCAGAGAGGTGCTGAAAAAGCGGGTGAAGACCTGGATGTGAATGTCGAAGTGAGAATGCCCCCCCAGGGTGTGGCGGACCAGAAACGAATGGTTCAGGAACTACTGGCTCAAAACGTCGATGGAATTGCCATCAGCCCGATTGATCCGGAAAATCAAAATGAGCTGTTAAAAGAAATCGCCGAGCGATCGATTCTGATCACTCAAGATTCCGATGCACCGGAAAGCCCACGTCAGTGCTATATCGGCATGGATAACTACACCGCCGGTCGCATGTGTGGAGAACTGGTCAAAGAAGCTCTGCCGGATGGAGGCGAGGTCATGCTGTTCGTGGGACGTCTGGGGCAGGCCAATGCCCGTCAACGCAGGCAGGGTGTGATTGACGAACTGATGGATCGCTCGCACGACGGTTCACGTTATGACGAACCAGGTGAGGTCATCAAGAATGACAAATACTCTATTATTGATACCCGTACGGACGACTTCGACCATCTGCAGGCCAAAGCGAATGCGGAAGATGCGATTGCCAAGTATCCCAATTTAAAATGCATGGTCGGACTCTTTGCTTACAATCCCCCGCTCTGCCTGGAGGCGATTCGTGACGCCGGGAAACTCCAGGAAATCAAGGTTGTCTCTTTTGACGAAAACGAAGCCAGCCTGCAGGGAATTATGGATGGTACGGTGGTAGGTACCGTCGTGCAAAACCCTTACCAGTACGGCTACGAATCGGTACGGGTTTTGAAAGCACTCGCCAACGGTGACAAGTCAGTGATCCCGGAAAACGAAATCCTGCATATTCCGGCTCGCAAAATCCGCAAAGACAATGTCGAGGAGTTCTGGACCGAACTGAAATCACTGCTCGGAGATTCACCGAAACAGGATCAGGATCAACCCGCAAGCGAATCCAAAGAAACCGGATCGGCCCCTGAGTCCAGCTCCTCAGAACAGCAGAAAGAACCGCAGAAGGATGAGTAGTCCTGCCACGACTCATCCGGCACCTCTTCTCGAAGTAGCTCAGATCTCCAAACAGTTTCCTGGCGTCAAAGCCTTGAGCCAGGTCAGCCTGTCGTTAAAACATGGAGAAGTACTGGCCGTCATTGGTGAAAATGGTGCCGGTAAAAGTACGCTGATGAAAATCCTGGCGGGTGTCCAACCCCCAGATTCGGGGAAACTGCTGATTGAAGGAGCAGAAGTCTCAATCTCCGACGTAGAGGCTGCGTTGGAGAACGGGATCGCCCTGATTCACCAGGAGTTGAACCTCTGTGAGAATCTGGACATCGCAGCCAATATTTTTCTGGGACGTGAGCCCGCTTCCTGGAATGTGATTAACCAGCAGCAGACCTACCTCGAATCCGAAAAACTGCTCAAGCAGGTAGGACTGAATCTCCCCCCGCAAACCCTGGTAGGGGACCTGACCGTCGGGCAGCAACAGATGGTCGAAATTGCCAAGGCTCTTTCGATCAATGCCCGAATCCTGATTATGGATGAACCTACCTCGTCCCTTTCTCTGCATGAATCGGAGGCCCTGTTTGACGTCATCCGCGAGCTGAAGGCGCGGGGGGTCAGTGTGATTTACATTTCCCATCGGTTGGGCGAGGTCAATGACCTGGCTGATCGGGTCGTTGTCTTACGCGATGGCGAAAACGCCGGCGATCTGGATCGTGCCTCAATCTCTCATGAACGGATGGTGCAATTAATGGTGGGCAGGAATGTCTCCCAGTTTTTTCCACATACGCCCCATGAACCCGGCCCGGTCGTTATGGAAGTCAAGCAGCTCCGCACACCCGCCTATCCATCCCACTTCATCAACTTTTCGATCAGGCAGAATGAAATCGTTGGGATTTCAGGACTGGTCGGAGCTGGTCGTACAGAACTGATGCAGGTACTCTTTGGCATCGACTCCCCTCTCAGCGGTTCCATCTCTGTGGCCGGACAGGAAGTGCAGATCAATTCACCGCGGGATGCAATCCGTGCCGGTCTGGCACTGGTGCCTGAAGACCGTAAACTGCAAGGACTGGTGCTGGAAATGGCAGTCCGCGAAAACATGAGTCTGGCCAGCCTGACGCGCGATCGAAAATCACTGGGTAGAATTAACTTCAATCAGGAACGCAACATCTCCGAAGAGATGATCGCGGCGATGAAGATCAAAACTCCCAGCGATAGTCAGATCGTGCAGTTTTTATCTGGCGGAAATCAACAGAAGGTCGTGCTGGGAAAATGGCTGGCCATGAATCCTCGTGTGCTGCTGCTCGACGAGCCCACCCGCGGCGTTGACATTGGGGCAAAGGAAGAAATCTACACACTGATGAATCAACTGGCCTCTCAAGGCATGGCGGTCCTGTTTGTCAGCAGCGATCTGGAAGAGATCCGCGGTATCTCTGACCGTGTGCTGGTCATGCATGAGGGACAAATGACCGGCGAACTCTCCCGCGATGAACTGAGCGAGGAGGCCATCATGCAACTGGCGACCGGCCAGACTCTCAGCCACAGTCAGACACAATGATCATCTAAGCTGAAATCATACCTGAGAATCAGAATCATGAAAAAAATACTGGGAATTTTAATCTTACTGATTGTTGTCTGCGGCGTAACTGCCATCTCAAACGAGAACTTTGTGTCTGCGTATAACATTCAGAATGTGACGCGACTCACATCCCTGTTTGGAATTATCAGTATTGGCGTCGCCTTTGTCATCATTTCCGGCGGCATTGATCTGTCGATCGGTTCGGTGATCTGCCTGATTGGAACCATGCTGCCATACCTGCTGGCCAAAGGGGTTCCCGTTCCGCTCGCCTTCCTGATCGTCGGCGCTCTCTCGATCTGTATCGGCCTCGCACATGGTTTACTGATTACCAAATTGAAACTGCAACCCTTTATCGTGACCTTGTGTGGCCTGTTGATTTATCGGGGTGTCGCCCGGGGGATTACCGAGGATCAAACCCAGGGCTTCGGTACGGCTCATGCGGGACTCCGCTATCTGGCAACGGGTAAAATCGATCTCCCCTTCATCGAAGGATTCAAGCTACCTGTGCCGTTCTTAATCATGCTCGGCCTGGCTCTGCTGGCTGCTTTCCTGTTGAATAAAACGATTTTTGGCCGCTATCTCAAAGCCATCGGAAACAATGAGGCAGCCGCCCGGTATTCCGGCATCAAAACCGATAAAGTTGTGATTACGGCCTATGTGATCTGCTCGTTTCTGGCGGGCATCGGGGGCATCCTGTTCGGCCTGGATATCAACTCGGTCCAGCCCGAGGGGATTGGTAATTTTTACGAACTGTACGCGATTGCAGCAGCGGTACTGGGGGGATGCAGTATTCGCGGCGGGGAAGGGACGATTCTGGGAGTGGTAATCGGTGCCGCTCTGATGCGGGTTCTGCGTAATTCAATCACCATGCTGGGGATTCCCTCCCAGCTGGAATTTGCTATCATTGGTGCAGTAATTCTGGTCGGCGTCGTCTCGGACGAACTTGTGAAACGTTATGCACAGAAACGCCGGGCGATCCAGCAGGCCAGACAAACATCGGGATAGTCGTTTCGAAAGCTTCGGAATCATCAGTATGATCACCTACGAATATTTTTGTGAATCAAACAACGAAACAGTTGAAGTCAGCCATCGCATGAGCGAATCGCTCAAAACCTGGGGTGAAGTCTGCGAGAAAGCAGGAGTCCCCCTCAACGGCACTCCCGCGGCAGCTCCGGTCGAACGTCTGATCTCAGGCGGATTGCTTTTCAAAGGAGAAAGCAGTAATAAAAAATCTCAACTTCCCATGGCCGATCCCGGCTGTGGACGATCCAATTGCTGCCGCCACCATTAATCTTCACATTTCCGCGTCATTGCATTGTGCTGCTGCCTGATGTGACTGTCACGACAAAAGGTATCCCGTGTCTCTCTTCCAGATAAAAAATGGAACGGTCTACGATCCAGCCAATGGAGTCAATGGTGAGGTCCGCGACCTCTGGATTCAGGATGGTAAGATCATCGACCGTCCCCTGGATGCAGACTCGTTCACCGGTAAAACCCTGGATGCCAGCGGCTACACTGTGATGCCGGGAGGGATCGATATGCACTGTCATATTGCCGGTCCCAAAGTGAACGCGGGGCGCAAAATGACGCCCGAGATGAAGCGGCAGGCTGCTCCCATCTTCCGCACAGAACAGACGCGTTCCGGCACAGGAGGCGTCGTGCCCAGTACCTTCGCCACCGGCTACCTGTTTGCCAGTATTGGCTATACCACGGCCATGGACGCCGCCATTCCAGGATTGCACGCCCGCCACGCCCATGAGGAACTGCAGGACACGCCGATTCTGGATAAAGGCTTCTACCTGCTGTTCGGCAACAATCATTTCGTAATGAAGCATCTGCGGAATCAGGATCAGAATGCGCTGGACTCCTATTGCGCCTGGCTGCTGGAATCGGCCAAGGGTTACACGATCAAAATCGTCAATCCTGGTGGCGTGGAAGACTGGAAACAGATCAGTCGCAAATCGATGTGGGAACTGGATGCACCCGTAGAAGGTTTCGGCGTGACTCCCCGCCAGATTGTACGCGGACTGGCAGGTACTGCCGACCGCCTGGAACTCCCTCACTCAGTGCATATTCACTGTAATAATCTGGGAATTCCCGGCAACTGGGAAACCACTCTGAACACAATGGAATCGCTCGAAGGGCATCGAGGCCATTTAGCACACGTCCAGTTTCACTCGTATGATGGCGATCCAAACGACCCGAGCAGTTTTTCCTCGGCTACCCAGAAACTGGTCGATTATGTCCAGTCACACGAAAACATCACGGTGGACGTGGGACACATCAATCCCGGGCTGACCCTCTCCATGACCGGGGACACGCCGTTCAGCCAGTTCCTGCACAACATCAATCGCAACAAGTGGTACACCGCTGATTGTGAACTCGAAAGCAGCTGTGGCGTAATCCCCATTGAATACCGACCGCAGCGGAGCCTGATTCATGCCGTCCAATGGGCGATCGCCCTGGAATGGTATCTGCTGATGGAAGACCCCTGGCGGGTTGTCATGACCAGTGATCACCCCAACGGCGGAGCCTTCTATCATTACCCCGAGATCATTTATCTGTTGATGGATAAAAGCTTCCGAGATGAATTCCTGTCACAGATGCCCGAAGCGATCCGCGAACGAAGTGTGCTGGCAGATCTGACACGTGAGTATTCGCTCTATGAAATCGCCATTATTACCCGGGCTGCCCCCGCTCGTGTGCTGGGCATGAAAGACAAAGGGCATCTGGGCACCGGCGCTCATGCTGACATCACAATTTACTCCCCGCAACAAAACCGACAGGAAATGTTTGAACGCCCCCGCTGGGTCTTTAAAGATGGAGAGATGGTTGTTGCCGATGGAGAAATTCAGGCGCACCATTTCGGACGCACCTTCTTCACCGCTCCTGAATTTGACCAGGAATTCCTGCCTCAGATCAAGGACTGGTTTAACGATAACTACTCAATCCGCTTTGGTAACTACCAGATCGATGAGGGTGAACTGCCGCTGGCTGAAAAAATAGCCTGCACACCCGAATAAACACCTCATCTCTATTCAAGAAACAAGGCAGTGCGGGTAGCAGGCTTCTCCAGTAACGTTAGATGGGGGAGATAGGTGGCATCGCTTTATCCAATGCCTTTTCGGATAAGACGTCTTCTTCCAAAGGCAGGAACTGCCCCTCATCCGGATTAAAATTGAATACCTCACCAGTTTCGAATTTATAAACCCAGCCGTGCAGCTTTAATTCTCCTCGGCCTACCGCAGCAGCTACCGAGGGGTGGGTTTTCAGGTTTTCAATCTGTACGAGTACATTTTCCTGAACGGTCAGAATCAGACGTTTTTCGGGGTCGGTAAGATGCCCGTAATTCTCATCCACGATCCGACGCGTACACTCGGCGTGTTCCAGATAACTTTTGACAGCAGGCATCTTCTCAATGAGCTCGGGATTGAGCAGACCTGACATGGCCCCGCAATGGGAGTGGCCACATACGATGATGTCTTTCACTTTGAGTGCACTGACAGCATACTCGATTGTCGCTGCTTCACCACCGTGAACCGCTCCATAAGCTGGTACAATATTACCGGCAGTTCGCTGAATAAACAGTTCTCCAGGTTTGGTCTGAGTCATGTAATTCGGATTGATTCTGGAGTCCGAACAGGTAATGAACAAGGCGAGCGGATGCTGCCCCTCAACCAGAGTTTCAAACAGCTTCTGGTCCTGGCTGAAATAGTTTCTTTGAAACTTGTGAATTCCATCGACAAGTTTTTGCATCTCATTACTCCCAAGATATTTAAATGTAGTTCAATTACCGCGGTAATGTAGTCAAAGGGAAGGTTTGATAAAACACCTTTTCTCAGACATTCTAGTCAGTCTCTCAGACAATAAATGTTGATTTCAGTATAATAAAATAAATGCGTGATAGGTGAGATAATCTTCTTATTCGATTACCACCCATCAAAAATATACATTCTTACACATCCATGGTCTCACCTGTTCCAAGGGTTCTACAGACTTGTCACCCCTGTTAAAAGTACGTATATTGTTTTCCCGTATACCAGTTTTTGACCTCTGCTATTAGCGGTTTATTTTCGTATTCCTGACTGATTTTCAGCGGCGAAACTGAAACTGTTAATGCTGGAACCATTAATGAGACTCCTCGTTTATTTAATTCTCTTCTGCGTACTGATCTTTGGATCTATGCCTTCGCAGGTTGCTGTCGGGGAAGGGCAATCCTCCCCCATCAATCAGCCTGTCGGTAAAGAAAGTAAATCCAAGGACGAGTTAAAAAAATGGGAACTCACTTTTCAGCTCCTGAGAATATCGAGCGACTACTTTAATCAGACAGATTATGTTGATCGCTCTATTCATGATGTTGCTGTCATCCCCACGAGAATCGCTTACAGCCCTGACTGCTCCCGGGCCCCACCAGTTTCTGCAGTCTGATTGCGCAAATTCAGTTGAAAGGATTTGCCTGCTGGCTTCTACAACTCTGTCTTAATGCTGCGTGCTCGCGATATTTAAGCAGTCCTCATTCTAATCACTGACTGGTTATGGAGCAGGCCCTCTGCCTTCCTGAGACGGTTGGTGATCCCTCATATGGAAGTTATGCGCACACTCAACCGGGCGCAGCGGTAGCTTGTGATTCATCATGAATAAACCCACTGAAAACAAACCAGGCGATCAGCCTGAGTTATCGACAGACTCCGAAGAGCATGCTGAGCTGCTCCAGGCTATAAAACATGCCGCACATTATCTGCCAGCTCAGGGTCCGATTACGGTCTTCGTACACCACAATACGCTGCATGCCTTTGAGAATCTTCCCTTTGAGAACGGTGTCTCCGCAGGTGGCAAGATTTTTGGCTGCCATCCATACCTGCCAGAAGAGCGCTATCGAAAAAAACTGGAAAACCAGCGGATTCGCGTCCAGGACCTGCAGGCCGTCTTACACGACGAACTTGCTGAAAGGGCAGATCAACTGATTGGTACGTTTGGAACAAGGTACGCCCTCCGCCTGGCCATGTTAGAGTTCCCCCTCCATTCAGGCCCCGTAGCGGAATTACGCTGGTTCATTGCAGAAACCGATGCTTTACGTCGCTTTCGACAGGAAGTTTCGCCCGCCACCCGCGCCCAGACAATTGCCAAAACACAAAACTGGATCATGCGGGACTTCCGCGAAGGCAAGCATCAGACTGATCAAAAGTCAGAAATGATCATGAGCAGCCTTTGTGGTCAGTTCAATACGAAATCCATGGATTCATGGAATGCGCAGAAGTGGGAATCATTTGCCTTACACTTCCTGTGGGAAGTCTGCCACAACCGCGTCCAGTCTGCGAACATCAAACCGATGAGCACCACGCAAAAATCGGTCAGACACCGAGATCTGTTAATGAGCGCAACCGGCGTCGATTCCGATCTGATCGTAAACGAAGTCTTAATTCGTTTCTGTGCAGCATTTCTCGATCAGGGATTTGGCGCATGGACGCTCCCCGAACGCAATACAGGATTTTATCATGCGTTCCTGAATTTATATTCCGGGTCAAAACTGAGTCCCTCTGTCGCACTCTCAGGACTCAACAGCGAAATCAATCGCCTGCTGGTGTCTAACCTCAGCCCCCTGGAATCAATCAGTGAATCCCTCTCACTGCTGGGAGTCCCTGACGAAGAACGGGATGATTATGTTTCCCAAACGCTGCTTGCCTTGCGGGGGTGGTCCGGTATTGTCTGGCAAATGGAATCCAATGCGGAATGGGCTCCCCACCCTGCCCCCAAAGGAACTCTGATCGAATTCCTGGCAGTCCGCCTGATCCTCGATCGGCTCGCTGTGACGGCTGTGATACAGGAATCACTTCATTTTGAGGGCTCCCTGGCAACGGTCCGCAATGAGATCCTGAAAAACACCCATCCCTGCCTGAAAGACCATCAATATCAACTGGCGTTTACTTTATTTCAGCTTTCTCAAGTGCGTGGCTGGAACCCGGAAGACCTGATGTATCTTTCAGATGAACAGTGGAGACTGCTCATTCAGGAAATTGAACAATTTTCGAGCCTGGAACGTCGACGCATATTCCACCTGGCCTATGAACGTAAATACCGAAACGACATACTCAACGCAGTTACAGCGCATACAAAACGCTACCGGGAATTACAGACGCAGGCTGAAACTCAGCAACCGATGCAGCCCGCATATCAGGTCGTCTGTTGCATTGATGAACGTGAAGAATCATTCCGCCGGCACCTGGAAGAAATCGCTCCCGAGTGCGAAACGTTTGGAATCGCCGGTTTCTTTGGTGTCGCGATGTACTATCGTGGTGCTGCGGACGCCCATTTCACACCGCTATGCCCGGTTAACATCAAACCGGTTCATTTTGTGCAGGAAGAGACGCTCTATTCGCTCGAACGCATCAGTCGTCGCCGCGCGGTCACACGTCGTCGCCTCGGTCGAGCCACCCATCAGACGCATGTAGGGACCCGGACTTTCCTCGGCGGTTTGTTAACCGGTCTGGTTGGTTCACTGGCGGCGTTTCCCCTGGTTGCCCGCACGCTCTTTCCACGTACAACAGCCCAGATCCGCGGGATGTTTCAGAGCATCGTTGCCCCTCCCACAACTCAACTAAGGCTGGAGCGAATCAGTGCCGAGCCAGGGAATCAAGGTGATCAACTGGGGTATTCGATTGCAGAAATGGCGCAAATCGTTGAAGGTGGATTACGGGCCATGGGGCTGGCACGATCAGAACAGTTTTCTCCCCTGGTCATTATTTGTGGCCACGGATCTTCTAGCATGAATAACCCGCACGAAGCCGCGCATGATTGTGGCGCATGCGGAGGAGGTCGCGGAGGCCCCAATGCACGCGCGTTCGCTCAAATGGCAAACGATCCCCGAGTGCGACGTATCCTGTCTGAACACAATCTGGTTATCCCCGACGAGACAAATTTTTTAGGCTGCTACCACAATACCTGTAACGACAACGTCACCTGGTATGACCTCGACCGTCTTCCAGTCTCCCACCGGAAACTGTTTGAAACGGCAGACAAGCACATCACCGCGGCCCGCGCTCATAATGCCCATGAACGTTGCCGCCAGTTTGAATCTGCCGATCTTGATCTCTCAGTTGATGAAGCACTGCGACATGTCGAAGGTCGTGCAGAGGACCTTTCACAGGTGCGTCCCGAGTATGGACACGCGACTAATTCGATCTGCTTTGTCGGGCGCAGAGAATGGAACCGTGGACTGTTTCTGGATCGTCGTGCATTTCTGACATCCTATAATCCCCTGCAGGATGATGAAGACAGCAAGATTCTGGAAAGGCTGCTGCAGGCGGTCATACCCGTTTGTGCCGGGATCAATCTGGAATACTATTTTTCATACGTCGATTCAACGGGTTATGGCTGTGGCACAAAGCTGGCACATAATATCACATCTCTGTTAGGTGTGATGGACGGTTCTGCCAGCGATCTTCGACCTGGACTTCCCTGGCAGATGGTCGAGATTCATGAACCCGTACGGTTACTCCTCGTCATCGAAACGACAAAAGAGGCCATGTCCCGGATTATCAATGACAATCCAGGAATTGCGAGACTGGTGAATGGTAACTGGGTACAGTTAGCCATCCTTGATGTGGCAACCTCCCAGATCCATGAATATCGAAATGGATTTTTCACACTATATCGTCCTGAGTCAGAGCAACTCCCGCGTACAAACTCTTCCATAGACTGGTACCGTGGCAAACGGGATCATCTTGGTTTTGCCTCCATTGAAAATCCTGTCATCTCCTCTTCGTTGAAACAGGTATCGGTTCCCTAATGAATTCTGAAATTGCATTCCATTTCCTCGGCGTATGTATTGTCGCAGGCCCTGCCCTGCTGCTGGCATTACTCGGTACGTCGTCCTTGATCAACAAGCCATTGGGTGAGCGACTGATCGCCCATGCGACCCAGACGGTCGTCGTCATGGGATTGTTTGCCTCGATCGCAGTCCTGGTTCTGATGCTTACCCTGGGCAAACGATATGTTCCTGTCGAAATGGGGAACTGGGTCGTGCTCCCCGAGCAACATTTTCACTTCCATTTGAAGTTTATTTTCGATCGATTATCAATTCCCTTTTGTATTCTTTCATTTATCCTTTGTGGTACCGTTGGCGCATTCGCCAGTCGCTATCTGCATCGGGAACCCGGCTATAATCGTTTTTTCATCTGCTATGCCTTGTTTCTGCTGGGAATGATAGTGTCTTCGCTGGCAGGAACGATTGAGACACTCTTTTTCGGCTGGGAATTAGTCGGACTCTCTTCAGCACTGCTGGTGGCATTTTTTCACGAACGCCTCAACCCCGTTCGAAACGGGCTGCGGATCTGGTCGATCTACAGAATTGCTGACGCCGCATTTTTGGTGGCGGCAATCATGTTACACCATTTAACTGGCGCAGGTGACTTCGCCGAACTGATGGGAACAGGTTCATGGCCCGATGGGCAGGCTTCGATTTCAGAGCAACACGCGTTGTTTATCGGACTACTGCTGTTATTCGCGGCAGCGGGAAAATCCGCCCTTGTACCATTTTCCGGATGGTTACCGCGCGCCATGGAAGGCCCCACCCCCTCGAGTGCTGTTTTTTACGGATCACTTTCCGTCCATCTGGGCGCCTATCTGCTGTTGCGTGTCAGTCCGATTCTCGAGCTATCCCCGCTACTCAGCCTGACAGTTATCCTGCTGGGGCTGGTCTCCGCGATTTATGGTACTCTCGTTGCCCGCGTGCAAACTGATATTAAAAGTGCACTCGCCTTTGCCTCACTGACTCAGGTGAGCATCATCGTCGTCGAAATCGGATGTGGCTTACGTTACATCGCGCTGATTCACATCATCGGGCACGCCTGTCTGAGAACATTACAGTTGCTGCGAGCGCCGTCATTATTTCACGATTACCATTCACTAGAAAATGCGATTGGGGCTCATCTGACACAAAAACCATCACTCTGGGTTCGAATTATGCCCGAACGGTATCGTGTATCACTGTATCGATTTGAACTGGAACGAGGCTATCTGGATATGCTTTGTAACCGATTCATCATCACCCCCTTTGTTGGGCTGTTTCGTTATTGTGACAGTTTAGAATCGCGCTGGACGAATCTGATTTCCGGAGAAGATCAAAGAGAATCTGAATCCGTCTCCCCAGTCTCTGATTCTCTGGAGGAAAATTAATGTTGCCCGAACTCCATCTCCCCTGGATGGAAATATCCGTCCTGATCACTCTGCTGGGATCAATCTGGCTCAAATTCACTCCAGATCGGGATCGTGCTTACAAGCGCTGCATCCGCATCTGCACATTGACCTGTCTGGTCACGATCTGCGGATGGATCGACTTTGTAAGTCTCAACACGTTTGCTGCCTCTGAACCGTTCTCCCTGTTTTATCGACTGTTCCATAAAAACCTCTTTGTGGTCGATGACTTGAGTGCCCCTTTGCTGCCGCTGGCAGCGCTGCTTTACCTCCTGACGGTGCTTTCCACGCTGAAGACCAAGGGACATAGTTTTTCTTTCAGTAACACTTTAATCTCCGAAGCGATCTTGCTGTCGACACTCAGCAGTAAAGAACCGTGGATCATCATTCTCTTACTTTCCGTGGCAACAATCCCTCCCTTACTGGAATTCCGGTCCAATAAACGCTCAAGCCGTGTCTATGTTCTACACATGGGGCTGTTTGTCCTGCTTCTGGTCGCTGGAGGCTTACTTTCCAGCTTCAAGGATCAAAGCGGCACACTCTCACTGATCGCTGGCGCGCTGCTGACCACCGCTGCCTTATTGCGAAGCGGAATCATTCCACTTCACTGCTGGATGACAGATCTGTTTGATAAAATCACGTTCGGAACCGCCTTACTGTTCGTCACTCCCATGACGGGCGCTTATGCCATCTTACGGCTGGTCTTCCCCATTGCCCCAGACTGGGCATTGCAGGGCATCGCGATTGTTTCCCTGATTACAGCCGTCTATGCAGCCGGCATGGCGCTGGTGCAACAGGAAGCCCGCCGTTTTTTCTGCTATCTGTTCCTGAGCCATTCTTCCCTGGTGCTCGTTGGTTTAGAAATGGCGACTCCTCTGGGACTGACAGGTGGATTATGTGTCTGGATTTCTGTTGGAATTTCACTGGCCGGATTTGCCTTAACCTTGCGTTCTGTCGAAGCCAGAACCGGTCGGATTTCTCTGAAAACCTATCATGGACTTTACGAACATACTCCCACCCTGGCAGGGTTATTTCTGGTTACGGGCCTCGCGTCAATCGGCTTTCCCGGAACGCTGGGCTTTATCGGGACCGAACTTCTGATTGAAGGAGTAATTGAAATCTACCCACTGGTCGGGACTGCAGTTGTGATCGCAACCGCATTGAACAGCATTGCAATCCTGCAGGTCTACTTTCGGGTCTTTACGGGAACGCATCATTCGGCATCCATATCGCTCCGGGCACGGATCCCAGAACATGTCGCCATTCTGATCCTGGTCGCACTTGTCATCGGCGGCGGCCTGTACCCACAACCGGGTGTCATCTCCCGAAATCATGCAGCCATTCAATTAATTCAACAGCGAGATGAGGCCTTTCAAGAAAACAAAGTTTCCGTTGATTACAGTATCAGCGAAGATAAACATCATCTAACGACGTCTCCCTGAATCAGCTGGCGATCAGTACTGTTACAACGGAATAAGTAGGTTGAAAAGTCTGTTTAGCAAGCAATCTCTTTTTAAATTCAGTCCGCGAATCGTTATAATCCAGCAGTCAGGCAGTAACGTGTTTGAGACCTGAATTACCTTATTGCTCTCTTTTCAGATAGATAATAAATGACAGCCAGAATAGGAATTGTGACCGTATCCGACCGCGCCAGTCGAGGTGAATATGAAGACCGGGGAGGCCCGGCGATCCACGAGTATCTGAAAGAAGTACTGACCAGCGACTGGACGCCTGAGGCACGTGTCATTCCCGATGAACTCTCCACGATCACAGAAACTCTGATTGAGCTTTGTGATCAAGAGCAGTGCTGCCTGGTAGTGACGACTGGCGGAACCGGTCCTGCCAGACGGGACATCACGCCGGAAGCGACTCTCGCAGTCGCGGAAAAAGAGATGCCCGGCTTTGGAGAGCTGATGCGTAAGGTCTCACTGGAAAAAGTCCCTACTGCCATTCTCTCCCGGCAGACCGCCGTGATCCGAGGCGGGACGCTGATCATCAATCTGCCTGGTCAGCCCAAGGCGATTCAGGAATGCCTGGACGCTGTCTTTCCGGCTGTCCCGTATTGTATCGACCTGCTGGAAGGTCCCTTTCTGGAGACCGATGAGGGACGTCTGGTCGCTTTTCGCCCGAAGAAGAAATAGGCGTTATCCTGAGATCCGCGCAGCAAAACAGGAGTCGAGCATGAACCCGACTCCTGTTTATTTCTTTCCGAGATCTGGTCGTTTTAGACCATATCTGTAATTTCTTCTTCGATCGTTTCCAGTTGAATCGGCTTGATATCGAATTTGGGATTCTGTCCCAGGAAGCGCGCCGGATTGTTGTGGAAGATTTCGATCGCATCCTGAACCGAGTAGCCGCGTGCCCGGTACTGTACGACACACTGCTGCAGGGTAAAGGGATCACTGGGTCCCCAGTCAGCTGAGGAGTTCACCAGGATTCGTTCGTGACCATACATTTCGAGCATGTCACAGGCCCGTTTGGGCGAGCACTTGGTAATAGGATAGAGAGTGAAGCCGACCCAGTAACCCGCTTCCAGCGGTTCGCGAATCGTGTGTTCTTCGACATGGTCGATCCAGACCCGTTCCGGATTGACGTTCATGTGCGCCAGGACTTCCAGGGTCCGCTTGGTTCCGCGGACTTTGTCCTGCAGGTGAGGCGTATGAATCAGAATCAGCTGATCATATTTGATCGCCTGCTCGACCTGGGCTTCGAAGATCTCTTCTTCATTCTTGGTCGTTTTATGGAAACCGATTTCTCCCACGCCCAGCACGTTCGGCTTTTCGTAGAATTCTGGCATGTGCTTGAGCACTTCGTGGCTCAACGTCGGGTTTTCAGCTTCCTTGGGATTCACGGCAACCCAGCAGTAATGCTTGATGCCATATTCAGCGGCACGGGTTGGTTCGAATTCACTGATCTGGCGGAAGTAATCCACAAAGGTTTCCGGATACAGACGGTCAAAGCCGGCCCAGAAAGCAGGCTCAGCAACGGCTACGACACCGGACATTGCCATCCGTTCGTAGTCCTGGGCTGTTCGGGCGATCGCATGATAATGAGGTTGGATGATTTGCATATTCGTCTCGCTGAAAATTTAGATCATTAAATGGCGGGGAGGAAGAACGTAGGAGAATCAGTCCAGGTCGGAGAAAAGCAGCAGCAGACGCTCCGATCGATTGGGCAGGTGACTTTCTTCACTCAAGATCTTGATTGCCTGATTCAGTAGGTCCAGACGGGAATCCTGAAAATTGTTGGCCGCTTCTTCATGATCGTGAGCGCGATCAACGCGATCCAGGGCCGCAGCCAGTTCCAGCAGGGCACAACGGGCTTCGAGGTATTCCCGGTCCAAAACCTGTAAAGCTGTTTGCATCATTAAAACCTTTCGGGTTATCGTAACAGGTCGTGATCCATCATCTCAAAACAGTGATTTATCCACATTATATACCTTACATCGGTACTTCCTACTCCCTCAACTGAACTCAACCCGAAATCCAGCGAACCGGAAACAGAAATTCAGTATAAATGCAGCAGTCGTAGTAATTGCCCCAATCAAGTCCTGGTGGCCGATCCCGTCTGTTTTCGGGTTTACGAGTCCTGAGGCCTCTGAGAAAGGCAGAATCCGTACAGTCTCAAAACATAGATATACCAATTACTTGGGGTTCTTTTCGTCGGCGGAGACCGGCTGATTTGATTTCAGAAACTGTGCCAGTTGTGACAGCTGCTCCTGCATCATGGTGAGATAATCTCCCTTTGCCGGTTTTGTGGTCAGCGGGTTGAGGACGAATGAATTCAGGCCCTGCTCATCCAATTTCTCACGCAGGTTTTTCCCCGGAGACCGTTCCCAAAGGACACCTGAAATCTGATGTTCTTTCTGCAGTGTTTGCATCTGTTCCCACTCGCCTTCAGTGGGCGCTGCCCCCGGTTTCCAGTGCAGGTGAAACATTTCCCAGCCACACCTCCGGGCCAAATATTGATAGACGGGACGCCGGGAAAACCAGTGCCGTCCCGAATAATCGGCTTTCATCTGATCGAGCTGCTGATTGAGGGGCGAGAGTGCTTCCTTGAACTTGAGCAGCTGTGACTCAATCTGCTGCTCATCAACAGGGTTCAACTTGACCAGGCGTTGCGCGATGGCTTCCGCCTGTCGGTACATCAGACTGGGATCGAGCCAGAAGAACGCGACAGTACCGGCATGGGAATGTGCTCCTCCAGTGCCGTGACTGTGAACTTCAAAATCAGGGACTGTCACCAGCGCATCTTTGAGTGACAACGATGTCCTCAGAACCTTCGATCGTGGGAGAGAGAGCTTTTTCACCCAGTCAGCAAAATCAGCCCCATTCGTGATAATCAGGTCTGCCCGCTGGATCGTTTCGGCGACTTCATCGTCGGGAATCCAGGTTTCGGGGTCTGCACCGGATGGAACTGGATTCAGAACTTTGACTTCCGAACCAGCCAGTGAGTCCACAATGAATTCCAGCGGGTAATTGACGACCACCACGACAGGGGATGCGTCAGTTGCTGCCTCCCCGGTTGGCGAACTCTCTTTTGACTCACAGGCAGACAACAATATCAGTGGGGACAGTACAAACCACAGGGCAAAGTTTCGCATCATCAGACTCAATCAATAATCCATATTCGCAGCAGCTGTTCGGCATACACTCGCACGACAGCTGTAATACATAACACCAGAACCAGACTGCTGAGCAGAATCAAGAACACTTCGGTCAGTTGCAGCTTCCAGATCACAGAACGACTGCAGCCCAGTTGAAACATCGTCTGTCGTTCGCGACGACGGAGACGCAACGACAACGTAAACACCAGCACCAGCAGCAATCCCACCGAGAACGAAACCAGGAAAGTATTCACGTCAAACAGCTGCTTGACTCGAAACACAACCTGTAACAGTTCATCTACAATTTCTACAGGCCGAATCATCTGCACATCGGCAGACCCAGAGTCATACATGCCCAGCAGCAGGACCTCTGATTTGGCATCATGGGGTACCACGATGATCGACGACACCGGAAATGTGCCGGTATCCCCATGAAAGTGAAACGATGCCAGATTTTCATCGGTCACTTCATTGAATTGAGGTACCGCCGCATTGGCCACCGTCTGCTGGTCATTTTGTCCGAGCACCAGATCTTTGCTGGTCTCTGCATTAATAGTCTGATGCCCATGACCGATTCCGGAAATGATCCATTCCGTTTTCAAATCCACAAACACAGCTTCGTCATCCGGCGAATGGGCACGTTCGAGCACTCCCACCACTCGCATTTTCAACGGGTAATTCCCCGACAGATCGAACACATTCAACGGATCGGACATCAGGCTGTCGCCGGGTTCCAACTGCAGTCGCTCAGCAACGCTGGCGCCCAGCACACAATCCCCGAGTCGTTTCAGGCTGGTTCCTTGAGATAACTGCAGCTTTCGAAATTCGAAATAATCGAGAGAAGTCCCCACGACTGGTGCGTCTTGCGCAGTAAACCGGACTGCCAGCGGAATTGGCATGGCGTAACCCGATTCCTGGATGGTTTCCACGGCCTGCATATTGATCGGTTCCAGATCTGCCCGACTGAAATACATGCTCTGCAGTGCCAGGTCGAATCGGCTGCCTTTCACACCCGCCACCAGGGGAGTGGCTTTGGCGCGGGAGTGCAGATCCTGCTCGAACCAGCTGACAGCGAACTGCAGCAGGACCGGCAGCAGGACCGCCAGCGTCACACATAGAATCAGTGTGACTGTTTTGAGTTTGTTATACGCCAGGTAGCGTAATGTGAGACGCAAAATCCCATTCATGCCGTTTTCACCATTTCATGAAAACGCTCAATATCGATCGTCCGGTCGAACTCGTCCAGCAGGCGATCATCATGAGTCACCATAATCAGTATGGCGTTGGTACGGGTGGCATGCTCCAGCAGCAGATCCCGGATCAGGCGTTTGTTGGTCGGGTCCAGATTCCCCGTCGGCTCATCAGCCAGCAGGATCTGTGGCTGAGTCAACAGTGCCCGGCAGATCGCAACCCGCTGACGTTCTCCCTGGGAAATCTGATCAATGCGTGAATTGAGGTACTGCTCGATCTGCATCGAGACAGCCAAATCATGTGCCCGTGCCTGCACGCTTTCATCCAGCTTCAGAGTCTGATTGATATAATAAGGCAGCAGGATATTTTCCCGGACATTCAAATAATCAATCAGCTCAAATTCCTGAAAGACAAAGCCGATTTGAGAAATGCGATAGGCTCGTCTCTGACTGTCATTAAGCTTACGCAAATCGACATCACCTGCAGTCAACTCACCCTGATCCGGAATCAGGATCCCGGAAATCAGATTCAACAGGGTCGTTTTGCCGCAGCCACTGGGACCAATGACAGCAACCTTTTCCGCATCCTGAATCTCCAGCTCAGGGATATTTAACCGGAAACTCGATTCCGGATAGCCAAACTTGAGCTGTCTGATCTGAATCATGAGGAACTCGAATCCGAGGATTTAGATTTAGTAGTCTTGCCTTTGGGGGATACTTTATTGACAGGTTCAGGCTCCGGCTTAGTTTCTTCGATCTTGACTTCCCGCAAACCGGTTTCAAACCGCAGACGTTCCTGATCGAGCAGATTCATGCCCGTCAGTTTCCAGACACCTTCCACCGGCTGAAGATAGAAAACGGCCTGATAGCGATTGGTGCGGGTATGGATGTGCCCCCAGTGCTCCACAGTGCCCGAGACCGTCCAGGTCGACTGAACCGCGAAGCTACGCTCATCAGTTTGCGGGGTTGAATCCGCGGTGGAAGTGGACTGGGGTTCGATGGTCTTCCATTGTACGTCGGTCACTCGCGCTACGGCGCCCCCCTGCTCTTGCATTTTCAGGCTCTGGTTAATCTGCCGATAAAGTGTCTCCAGAAAAGAACCATCGGCACTCTTGGCGAGTGCATCGTAAATATCGCTCTCAGTGTGATAGTCAAAAGAGCGATAAATATTTTTGTGCAGGGTTTTGAAAACCGTTTCTGCTTTTTTTGCCGACACATGCGGAACCGGTTCCAGGGGACTGGCAAAAGTCACACGGGAGACCGGCCAACAGAGCAGACTCGCCACCAGTAAAATAGCCAGCATGGTATAAGTCGATTTCCGTCTCTGACGTTTGCTGATCAAGCTTAATGCCAGCAGAAGGCAGAGAAATAATCCCCCTGCCGTCAGCATCGAAACCGACCATTGAGTCCGTGGCTGCAAAGCGACTTCTACCGGATTGACCTCCAGGCTGACTTTGCGTCCCGGATTGGTCCACACAAATTCGCTGTTCCGTTCCAGCTTGGAAAAGATCGGCTTGTAAGCTTTGTCGAATGCGAAGCAGACGGATTCCACGCTCCACACACTGCGGTTGAACATATCCCAGGTCACCTTGACTTTGTCGGGAGTCCCCTTGGTACTGTAAGTCAAGATGATACCCACGCGGGCATTCGCAACGCTGACCCGCTTCTTCTCAGCCGGTTTCGCGAAATCCTTGAAATCCAGCCCATAAAAATCGAGGCGGCTGATCACCGGCTTCACGACAATTCCATCAATCTCGATCGGATTCGCTTTGGCAAAAAATTCCTCGATCGTGTCGCGCGACGCTTCCTGCTCAGCGACAGACAGAAAATCTTCATCCTTGCGCTCGAGTGTGAAGAATGACTCCAACGTCGCCAGCGGAATCAGAATTTCATGACGGATTTCAAAATCCTCGATGTAGAGAAACGAGTAAACAGTACCATAACTCGTAATCCCCAGCGTCTCTTCACGACGTTCTTTGAGCCACTTCTGCCAGTCTTCCTCCGAGGCATCCGGAGCCAGCGGCGGGTGATCCCAGTTAAAGCGAATTGTCTGAGGCTCGCGGGGTTTCATTGAGACCGAATAGGGAGTCTCCGATCCTTCCTGCTTCAGATTAAACTGAACCATGGCAGGAAAGCCTGCATTGGAATCGACGAGTTGCTGGCTGAAGGTCAAAAACTCTGGGGGCTCTTTGAGTGGATACTCCAGCTGAAAATCCAGCGTGAAGGCCATCAGGTCACTCATGGCCACCCCCTTAGAGGAGACCGAGGAATCGTCGACCGAGGTGACTTTTCCCTTGAGCCGCTCACCGTTGATGTCCCGCACCAGCAGACGATCCAGCAGAAACTGTTTGTGTTTTTCGATCGCATCCTTGATTTGTTTCTGGGAGACGATGTTCTCTTTATCCGGTTCCAGCTTTTGAAAGAAGTAGAGATCCTCGACATAAATCTGCATCGAGATCACCACTTTTTCCCGCGTAACATAGACGTTTTCCTGGCTGACCGAAATGGGATGTGCTTCGGCTTTCTCAGAAAACCAGAGCCCCGACAGCAGCGTCAGGCAACTCAGCACAAGCAGTCGAGCAAACCGGAACGGTTTCCTGTCAGGGGCAGAGAGAAACGGGGAGTAAGCAACGCGCGTGAACATATTTGATTTCGCAGCAGGTCGTATCGGGCTATTTCTGACAGGTGAGACGTCAACGGGCAGGATCGTTACAATTCTATATTTTTTGATCGTACCGAGACCCGGTATAGAATTGCAATCGTGGTCCGCTTATAAGACACTACGAGTAGAAGATTCACAATGATTGAGAAAAAGGGACTCCCATGGAAGAAAATCAGGAATCTGTTCAACCCGAACCCGAGACAGATCAAGACGTTACAGAAGAGCTGCCTCCCAAAGAGAGTTTCCGACTGCTCAAACGGACCGGACTCTGGTTCCTGGCATTTGTTCTGGCCGCTTCTGCGATGATTTACCAGCGTGCAACTGGTCCTACCTATCCCATGAAAGTTGCGGTGACGGGAGACATCGTCGCAAAATTGATCCGTACCCATGAATCGACCAGCGACGCCATGGTGGAATTGCCGGTCGAGCAGAATCAGGAACAGCCCCCCTCAGGTACACTGTATTATAAACGCTTCCGGACCGACGACCAATTCACGGCTGTTCCGATGCAGGCTGTCGAAAAAGACAAGCGTTATCAGCTGGAAGCGCCCCTGCCCGAACAGCCGGCAGCGGGTAAGCTCGAATACTATATCGAGGCCAATCTGGAAGGTCAGGAACGCCGGTTTCCCCCGACTCAGGATTCGAACGTCGTCATCCGCTTTAAAGATCCCGTCCCTGACGGAGTACTGATTCCGCATGTGACTCTGATGATTTTTTCGATTCTGCTTGGCATGCGCACCGGGCTGGCAGCCCTGTTCGCCCCTTACAACATGCGACAACTGGCGTGGCTTACCCTGTGCGGTATGACCGTGGGCGGGATGATCCTGGGTCCTTTTGTACAAAAGTATGCCTTCGGTGAATATTGGACCGGGTTCCCCCTCGGGGGTGACTGGACCGACAATAAAATGTTGTTCATGTTTCTGGCCTGGGTCTTTGCCTGTTCTGTGATCGGGTTGAATCCCCAGAAGAAAACCACGGCTCTGCATCGGGTCGTCGTGTTTACCGCAGCAATCGTCATGACGGTCTGCTATCTCATCCCGCACAGTATGGGGGGCAGCGAACTCGATTACAGCCAGGTCGATAAAGGCATCGATCCCAGCAAAGCGATTGAGACAGGTCGGAAATGAACGCAGCTCATCTTCATCTGATGACAGTCCACGTTCCTGTTGTCGGTTGCTGGGGGCTGTTCATTCTGTTCCTGTTGTCAGCCCACTTTCGTGATGAACGACTGTTTAAAATCAGCTGCTGGCTCCTGCTCTCCGTGCTCCTGCTGGCGACCGTGGCTTACTTTTCAGGGCCTCCCGCATATGAGCTGCTGGGAGACCAGTACCAGCTGGATCAGGAAACTGTCGAATTTCACGCGGTCCTGGCGCGGTCCTGTCTGCTGGCGATGGTCGTACTCTCGATGGTCGTCGGCAATGCACTGATCCAGGGTTTTCAGGGAGAAAATGTCCCACGCTGGCAACGCACGGTCATCATCGTCGGCACCCTGGCTCTCGCAGGCTTCTGGAGCGTGGCAGCACACTGGGGCGGCAGAATTCGCCATCCGGAAATCAAGTTCGAAGCAACTGCTCCGGTCGAAGCGGTCAAGCCAATTCTGGAATCAGTTGATGGGTGAACCGAGACGCTATTTGACGATTTCCGTTCCGATCCCTCTATCAGAATAGATTTCCAGCAGAATTGAGTGGGGCAGTCGGGCGTCTACGATGTGCACTTTTCCCACACCGCTGGCCAGGGCTTCCAGGGCGGCGTCGACCTTGGGAACCATACCGGAATCGATCGTGCCATCTTTAATCAGAGCCCGGCAGCGTTCTGTTTCCAGATGGGATACCAGTGTCCCCGGATCGTGTCGATCCAGGAAAATTCCCGGCACATCGCTGAGAAAGACCAGCTTTTCCGCTTTGAGAATCCGGGCCAGGGCAGCAGCAGCCGTATCTGCATTCACATTCAGCTTCTGTCCGGAAGCATCCAGAGCAACCGAGGGAATCACTGGAATCGCATCTGCCTGGCAGACCTCTGCCAGTAGCCCCTGATCAATATCATTCACGTAGCCCACATGTCCCAGGTCAATGGGACTGCCATCCTCGGCCTGCAGTGTCAGTTGCTCGCCCAGCAGACAGTTACGGGTGCCGAAATGCAGGGGTTCCGCCTGGGCTCCCTGAGCGCGGATCTCCTGAGCCAGTGATTCACTGATCTGGTTCGCCAGGACACTGGTCGCGATTTCCAGAGTTTTCTCATCCGTGTAGCGCCGTCCGTTCACAAAATGAGGTTCGATGCCGGCTTCATTCATGGCCTGGCTGATCGCTTTTCCGCCGCCATGCACCAGGATCGGATACATGCCCACGGTGCGCATGAAGATGACATCGGTCAAAAAACTTTTGACAGCGGCCTCTTCTTCGAGAGCACTGCCCCCCAGTTTGATGACCACGTAGCGTCCTCGAAATCTTCTAATCCAGCTTAACGCTTCAATCAGGACGGCTGCTTTACGAACGGCATCTTCCACTGTGAACCTTATTCCTTCCGAACTCATCAACACTTATTGATTTAACTGCGGGCATACCAGCTGATGGACTCTCTGCTCGCCCCGGTGGGCTTCATTTGAATCGATCCATTTTAGAAGACGGGGAGACAGTGTCAAACCACTGGCCCGGCCCGCTGTAGCCAGAATCGGCTCCGGCAGCCTACCCTGGAAATTCGTTGTTTCCCGCTGTTTTTTTTGATTTTGGCTCAACTTCAGTAGCAAATGACTCAAATCATAAATTCAGCGATTTTTTCCCCGGGCAATACGACAAAATCGAACTTGAGCCGGGCCCTGGAAAGGCAACACAATCGGACTGATCAGTACGGCCCCGGCAGATAGCGGGAATGGTGCGACAGTCCGCTTCGGCAATTTTGCGCCCACGCACACTCGAAGCATCTCATCTCCCACGAAGAACAGAATTGTTGTGTGGTCTTTCTTGTGAATTCCCCGATACTTAACACTACAACCCCCAATTGCAACACCTGAGAGAGTGCATAATACTTCTTCCCCAGAGACCCCCATAAGATTGAGACGGAGAAACAACGTTGGCCCATTCACACTTGCCGATTCAACACCTGATGAAACAGATGGAAAACTTCAATTCGGAATCTATGAATCTGAATTGTCGCCCCTTATGGCTCAACAGCTTTGTCGACGAAGTTGCCGATATCTTTAACCCCTATGAAGAAGTCGGTCGCGTCGGTTTTGATTGTCAGTTCACCGAAGAATGCTGGGAAGTGGGCCTCTTCCTGGGCAGCACCGAAATTGTCGGCGGTGAACGGGACGGTCAATTTATCGCCGCCAGCTTTCAGTTCGACCTGCTGCAGCTACTCGACCGGTTCGAATCTGTGAACCGATTCCATTTTAACTTCCTCGAACAGATTGAAGCCCAAAGCACATGCGATCCGGCTTCAGCCTACATCACCATCGAAGGACACCTGGCCGACCTGGAACTGGTCCGCCTGAATGTCTATGCGACTCCCCCGGAAGAAGCGGGACCGGGATTTCGCAAATCGCACGATGGGAAAATTGATACCGTCTGAGCCTCCCCGGCACAGAAATGGACTCAACCAATCGTAAGCAGCGTCAAATGTTTCGATTGCACCATTCAGCTGCGATCCTCTGGTATCGCAGCTGAATGTTTTTTATGACGCATCATTCGACAATGCTTCCGCCTGATGATCGTCGGCAAGTTTGCCATCACGCAGACGGAGAATGTGATCTGATTCCCTGATGTAGCGTTCGTCATGAGTCACAATCACGACCGTCGTTTTATATTGCTCACTCATCTGCCTGAGGCAACTGAATATCTCCGCGCCGGTCTGGGTATCCAGTTCCCCCGTTGGTTCGTCAGCCAGAATCAACAATGGCCGCTTGAGCAAAGCCCGGGCAATCGCCACCCGCTGCTGTTCCCCGCCGGAAAGCTGATTCGGCCGATGTGTGATCCGCTGCTCCAGCCCCACCTGCTTTAGTAACTCCCGCGCCCGCTCTTTCTGTTCGGCAGTCACTCCCTGAGGCAGATAAGGAGCCAGCACGTTTTCCAGAGCATTCAGGTTCTTCAGCAGATTGAAATTCTGAAAGACAAAACCTACCTTCTCCCGACGGTACGTATCGCGTTCACTTAGGGAAAGGGCTGCCAGGGAACGGTTCTGAACGAAGATCTCGCCGCTGGTAGGTGAGTCGAGTGCCCCCATCAGATAGAGCAATGAGCTTTTGCCACTCCCTGAGGGCCCGAGGATGAACGAAAATGTGTGACCGGGGAACCGACAACTCACGCCGCGAAGTGCATGGACTTCGGTTTCACCACTCTGATGAACTTTCGTGACATCTCGCACTTCAATCATGATTTCCCTACTCACTCTCTGTTACAAGTCATTTCTCGGAGGTCAGCTTAACCGCGTCGAATCGCATCGATGGGCGTCATCCTGGTGGTCCACCAGGCGGGATACAGGCCGCCCAGAATTCCCAGGCTGGTACTGAAGAACACTCCAAACAGCAACAATCCCGGGCTGGCATAGAGGTGAACCTGATCTGCGAACTTCCAGTTGACGATTGCAATCGCGATCAGCCCCAGAATTCCACCCAGAACACCGCCAACAATGCCCAGTAACGAGCTCTCTGCAGTAATCAGCAGCATTACATCCCGATTGGACCAGCCATTAGCCTTCAGAATTCCGAAATCAACAATCCGCTCCATCACACTCATCAACATCGTATTGATGATGCTCAGCATGGCAATCAACACACCGATGCCTGTCAGTAGTCCCAGAAAGATATCCAAATCGGCGGTAAAGGTTTCCAGGCGATCTCCCCAGTCCGCAGCCGCCCGGACTTCCAGGGCACTCGGAGATTCTTGTTCTCTATCCTTAATGTTGGCTTCGGTCGATTTCGCAGACTGTTTTTTCACTGGAACCTCGGCCTCGTTCGGTTTCGGTTCAGCAGGAGGATTGCCCTTCAGTCCCTGATCGAGGCTCTGCATGAGATCCTTGAGGAGATTGGAAGACGAGCCATTGGCCAGTGCCAGAGAAGCGGGCTGCCAGGAAGCCAGTTCACGATCCCGGAACTGGTCTTTAATCGATTCAACGAGCGGATCGTTTTTTATCTCGCCGGTCTGCTCGATATAAAAACAGCTGACACTGTCCGGATCAAAACGGGTGATATCACGAACCACATTAATATCCAGAATAATGGCGACATCCAGTAGAATGGAGTCTGTTTCATAGAGCCCGATGATCTGGAGATCCTGACCATTCACCTCGATCGTATCTCCCACCTGTTTCTCATGCTGCTCGGCAATCTGGCGACTGATGACTGCGTTTAATTGGCCCTGATCGTTGAGATCGAGGAAGCGGCCTGCGTAAATAGAATCCCGGTAGATTCCATGTTTGAGCCGGGTGCGGGTCGGGAGATCAGTTCCAAACAGGAAGCGAGGTGGACTCACCACCGGTTTCCCATCGATGATATTGACCCGCGACCAGATTTCCGGATTCACAATAGCCACACCGGGGATCGTTTTGATTTCTTCCCCCCAGGCGCGAGGAACCCGTGAGAAGAGGGGGATGGGGGCCCCGGGCTGCATGGCCACAATACCTGAAATCTTCCCAAACGTCTGGGCGACCGTCTTTTCCAGTCCCCCCGCGATGGAGAACAGGCCTACCATGCCTGCGATGGCAATGGTTAACCCCATCAAGCACAGAAACGATCTCAGTGAGCGGCTCAGCAGGTTTCGAAAGGCAAATTTCAGCATGCAGGCAGTATTCCAGTCTCAAACAACATCCCTGACTTCAGACAGTACAGGCATTCTATGCAGATCGTTTCCAGCAAAGAATGAATTTCATTCGTATTCTTTAAATAAAAGGACTGATTATAAGGAGTTATAGACGAAGCAAACTTGAAAACCAGCTAAAATCAAACGTAGAATGCTGCCAGACCTGAATCAGCAGAAGTGTGTGACTTCGACCCTGATTCTCACTAAGAGCATTCGTTTAGTGTCAGTGTTTTCAGATACTCGCCAGAGGGCAGGACTCACCCCTGCTAATATCCTCTGGGAGCCAGTACGAATAAAATATCCATGAGTAAACGCGATTATTACGAGATCCTGGGAGTTTCCCGCAGCGCTTCTGCAGATGAAATCAAGAAAGCGTACCGCAAACTGTCCCGTAAATATCATCCCGATATGGCTCCGGACGATAAAACCGCTGATCAGAAATTCAAGGAAGTCCAGGAAGCCTACGAGGTCTTGCGCGACGAGAATAAACGCAAACAGTACGACCAGTTCGGCCACGCATTCCAGCATGCTGGTCAGGGCGGTGGTGGCGGAGGTTACTATCAGGCCGGAGGCGGTGGTGGTGGCCCTGTTGACTTCGAGGATCTGTTCGGCGGAGGAGGCATCGATCTGGGAGACTTGTTTGGCGGTGCGTTTCGTGGTGCCAAGCGTTCTCAGCCCCGTCCGCAGAAAGGGGAATCGAAGCGTCTGCAGATTGAGATTCCTTTCCACCTGGCTGCAGTTGGCGGACAGCATGAAATCAGCGTACAGCGGGGAAGTTCTACCGAACGACTGACAATCAAAATCCCGGCGGGCGTCGATAACGGCTCTGTCATCAGGCTCAGTGGTCAGGGAGGCCCCGGGGTTCACGGTGGTCCCACCGGCGATTTACTGATCACACTTAAGGTCGGCAGTCACCCCTATTTCAAGCGGGACGGAAGCAATCTGCTGCTGGAAGTTCCCATCACCCTGACCGAAGCGGCCCTCGGAGCGAAAGTTGATGTTCCGACTCTTTCCGAAGGGGAAGTCACAGTGACAATTCCCGCTGGTACATCCAGTGGTAGCAAATTACGACTACGAGGTAAGGGAATCATAAATCAGAAAACCAAACAACCGGGTGACCAGATCTGCTCGATCAAAATCGTGGCCCCCAAAGACCTGAACGATCAGGAAAAAGAACTCTACGAACAGCTGCAGCAACTGAAACACGATAATCCCCGTTCGAAAGTATGGTGATCCCGATGAATGTCATCCAGAGGAAAACCGGGCATCCAGCCACTCACTCACTGCTGATCATCTGCCTGACCGTCGCTTGTGTGCTGCTGACCTCAACAGCAGTACCGGCACAGGCCCCGGAAGCGGGTTCGGCAACGGTCGAAGAAATGAATCAGGCGGATGTCAATCTGCCCGAAGGTTCCACTTCAGAGGACGCGAACTCCGAAGAGGAGAAAAAAGACGAACGCCCCCGGGAACTGGGTGTCATGATTCTGGTGGTCTGGATTCTGGCAGGGGCAGGAATTGGAATTCTGATCTTCACATCCCTGTTCGGACACTCGGTGCGAACGATGATCCGAAGACCGTATCCGCCACAGTCGCACGCCAGACATCTGCCGCCGACGGAAGAATCGGAAAGCGAAACGGAAGACAAATCGGCGACAGTTGAAAAAGATCCGCCTCAATCCTGATATATCAGCCGCGTGTCGGCAGGCAGAAATTCTCTTGAAACAATACGGCCACCCTCCTACAAACCGGATTCGCAGCCAGCAGGACTTTGCTGCGATCTACGAAGCGCGCCAGCGGGCCGGAGATCAGAATCTGCTGTTGTTTGCGATTCGTAACTCACTGGGGCACAGTCGGCTGGGGGTCAGTGTTTCTAAAAAAAACGGGAATGCGGTCCTGCGGGCCAGGAAGAAAAGATTGCTGCGGGAAGCATTTCGCCTGATCCGTCATCGGTTACCGACAAACCTGGATCTGATCGCGATCCCGCGTCCTGATGTAGATGGGGACCTGAAAGCGTATCAGCAGTCCTTCCAGCGTCTGACACGGAAACTGGACCAACGTCTGCCAGCAGTTGAACGCCCATGAAAGCCACGCTTGCCAGCATTGGCCGATTTCTCTATCAACTGCCGGCCATGATTCTCATCGGCCTGGTTCGCATCTACCAGATGACACTCAGCCACCTGATCGGAAAACAGTGTCGCTTCCACCCGACCTGCAGCGCCTATTTCATTGAAGCCGTAAAAAAATACGGAGCCATGAAAGGCTCCGTAAAAGGCATATTGCGTATCTGCCGTTGTCATCCCTTTCATCCGGGGGGATATGATCCCCCTTAAGGTCAGGACTCCAAAGTCAACGCGAGGTGCTCTGAACCTGCGTGAGATGAATGAGCGATCGGCTCTATTCGCTCCAGTTGATTTTCCGGACGGGAGCCGCTTCTTCCTGTGAGATCATGGAAGGTACGGTCAATTCCCGGGGGTGATTCAGTTCCGGTTGAGTTTCCAAAGTGCGTGGTGCGGAGACCGGGGTCGCGGTCTTGAAATCAAACTTTTTGGCCTGCTGCATCCGCTGTTGAGAATACGGCCACATTTCGATCTGGTCATCCAGTGTTGAATAATCTTTCACGGGCAACTGTTCCAGGGTTGCAGAGACCCGCCAGGATTCATCCCATTTTGTCGCTTCTCCCGGCGGGGGCAGTTGCGGAAGCTGCTGCGATTTGAGTTCGGGCTGAGGCTGCAGTTTCTGAGGTGGTTCAGGCAGGGAATGAGCAGGCAGTTGTGGTGCCGAATACGCTGGAGTAGGCTCCAGATCGATCGACTCTGATTCCATCAGCACCTCTTGTGGGAAAGGCGCCGCTTCGATACAGGACATCCCTTCAGAAATAACTTCTGTCTCCGTCACTTCCACGTGGCTGCCGGAAACCTTGCGCACCCAGTCTGGAGTTTTGACGTGTGCTTTCATTTTCGAGTAGAAATCTTTCACTTTGCCATTCATCTGTTTCACCTTGCGGGAAACAGAACTGGATACTGTGGAATAATGGGGTACCAGTCCGAGGTGTTTCTCGGCTGGCTCAACCGGTTCCGAATCGAACATCGATTTGAAGTATTCCTGATCTTCGACCTCTTCCTCCTGCGACGTTCTCAGGATATAAGAAACCCGTTCGTTGGCTGCCTTTTCCGGCTGGGGTGGAATCATGCTGGGCGGCGCTGCCGGGGGGAACGAATCATCTACGGGAGCCGGAGCAGGTTCGCTCAGGTAACGACTTGGGCTCTGGTAACGCGGCAGCGGTTCCTTTTCGGTGAACGTCTCAATGTCATAGTCAGCTCCGGAGCGGGCCGCCTGTTGATAGACCTTCTCTTTTGCGTACTGACAGCCATATAACCCCGTCATGGTGGACAGACAGAGAGCTAATGAAATCGATTTCGAATATGGCAGTGACATGTTGAGTTCCTCGTTGCATCCCGTGTGGCGGGCAATTTGAAAAACCACAATAGACGTTTGACAAACAATCAGAATGTGGTATGGCACACGCAATCAAAATCGGTTTAACTGGTCACGACCTGCCAGCGGAAAGTGCTGAAACGATTAGAATCGCTGCAACCGCCCTCCGTTTATTCTTGGAAAAACGATTTCTCATAAATGCAAGTGTCGTGATTGATAAATCTATTTTTTGAGCTCTAACGGTCGTATTACCTGTAACTAATCTGAATCTGCTGAGTCACACGGATCAAATCGATTGTTCAGAATCAGACAGAAAAATCACCTGGTCCGGTTGTAGCAGTTCTTCCCCATTTTTCAGGGCTACCGGTTTTGTCTATCTGATGGGATCTGATGAATTTCTGATAAGAGAGCCAGCCGGTATCGGCATTGCCCGGGGATATTGATTACAATAGAGGATGTAATCGTTCTGATCATGAAATGGAGCCACGAGGAGTAAACCGATGATCGATCTCAAAAAAATTCTTGTTCCCACTGACTTCAGTGAATTCGGGCAGCACGCTCTGCTCTATGGATGTGAATTAGCCAAACGTTTTGGAGCCGAATTACACCTGCTGAACGTAGTACAGGATGCGGTCGCCATGTTTCCGGAACCCAATATGATGGGGACATCCATGAATGACCTGGTGGCTGACATGCAGAGCCTGTCAGAAAAGCAGCTGGCAGAAATGCCGGGGCTTCCCGGATCAGAGGATCTCAATGTCGTCCGCAAGGTCTGTGTGGGACCAGCCTTTCTGGAGATCATCAGGTATGCCAAAGAGCAGGAAATCGATCTGATTGTGATCGGCACCCACGGGCGCACTGGCCTCAAGCATATGCTGCTGGGAAGCGTCGCAGAGAAAGTGGTCCGCAAAGCCCCCTGCCCGGTACTGACGGTTTCCCACCCGGAACACGAATTTGTGATGCCAACCTAGGAATTCTCCCCTGTTATCATCAAACAGAATGCATATAATTCGTAATATAGTAATTTGTTAACACGTATCAGTTTCATGATGAATTTTGATTTTAATCACCACCGTAAATTGAGGATCTAATGCCAAAACTGACAGTAGAAAATGTAGGAGAATTCGATGTGGAACCAGGCAAGCGTCTGGTTTTAGCCCTGACGGACGATGCCCAGATCGATCAATTACATGCCTGCGGTGGCGCGGGACGCTGTACGACATGTCGCGTTGAGTTCATCGAAGGCGAACCGGACAAAATGACGGTCGCTGAGAAAAACACCCTGGAAGCCCGCGAAGTTACCGGTTGCCGCCTGAGCTGTCAGATCCTCTGTGATCATGATATGACCGTCCGGGCCATCAGCCGTCTGGAAGGCAGCGGCCGTGCCGATGCCGGCAACCGCCCCAATGATGAGATTGAACCTCAGCCTGTTGAATGGGTTGAAAAATAATTACCTGAAAAATCTGCAGACTTCCTGGGTCAGAGCGTCTCGCTGACGACTCAGGAGCCTGCAGCGTTTTTACCCGCTCAGATCGAGGGGGTACCTTTTCCTCTGAACAGAGGGAGTTTTCAATGCACAAAACTCTGATCGGAATCCTTTTCTCAGTCTGGTTGACTCTGTGTGGAGCAGACTCCATCTTCGCCAAGAATCGCGATCCCAAGTACCAAAAGGCCGTTTCGAACGCACTGGAATACCTGGCTCGGGAACAACGAAGACAGGGCTACTGGGAGGCCAATGGGGGCCAGTACCGGGTCGCGATGACGGCACTCGCCGGCAATGCCCTGCTGGCCGAAGGATCGACGACAACACGTGGGAAGTACGCCCGCAACATTCAGAATGCCGTCGACTACCTGCTGGAAATGAGTCAACCGAACGGGCTGATCGGGTACAAGAACGATTACCATTACACCTATGGCCACGGCTATTCGATGGTCTTTCTTTCCCAGGTTTATGGTGAGGAAGAGGATGCCCTGCGTCGGGAAGAACTCAAAAAAGTCCTGATCAAGGCGGTGGAGTTTTGCGCCAGCGCTCAAACCACCCGTGGAGGCTGGGGCTATGTCTCCGCCAAAGATGGGAACGACTTCGATGAAGGATCGACCTGCATCACCCAGGTTCAAGGCTTACGTGCCTGCCGTAACGCGGGCATTCCGGTCGACAAAAAAATCATTGACCGGGCCAAAAAGTACATCTCCGATTGTACGACTCAGGAGGGTGGTGTGCAGTACAGCATCCGTGGGGGCGGTGCCCGTCCCGCGATCACCGCCGCTGCCTGTGCCGCATTATTCAATGCCGGAGAATACGACTCCGATCACCTGAAAAACATGCTGGATTACTGTAAGAAAAATGTCTGGCCCGGCGGAAACGCCAACCGGTATTTTGGGCACTGGCATTACGCCCACTTTTACTATGCCCAGGTCATGTACCGTGGAGAAAACAAGGAGTGGGACAAGTACATCAAGGATATTGGTCAGCAGATCCTGCGCAAGCAGTCGGCTTCCGGTGCCTGGATGGAAGGGCATGTAGGGCCCGTCTATACCACCGCTATCAATGCCACAATTCTGCAACTCGATAATGGTTACCTGCCCATCTATCAGAAGTAGTCTGACTTCTGTCAGGCAGACTCCAGCTCCTGCAGATGGCAGACCACAGACTCTGCCAGTCGCCGGGGGTTGTAGCCTCCCTCAAGCAGGCTGACGATACGGCCTTTACAATACTGATTCGCCACACCAGCCACGAGTCTGGTTAATCGGCCAAAGTCTTCCGTCTCCAACCCCAGTGAGCCGATGGGATCCTCTTTATGAGCATCAAAGCCGGCACTGATCAGCACCAGTTCCGGTTGACACTTCTCAGCAGCCTGGAGCAGCATTCGCTCAAACTTTTTAAAGTAGTCCTCGCGAGAAATCCCAAAGGCCAGGGGCAGATTCCAGATCGTCCCCAGCCCTTTCCCTGTTCCCGTTTCATCCCCCATCCCGGTTCCAGGATAAAACGGATGACGGTGCGCGGAAAAGAAATAGACCTGGTCTTCTTCGTAAAATATATCCTGGGTGCCGTTACCGTGATGTACATCCCAGTCCACAATCAGGATCCGGTTTAACTTATGGTGAGCGATTGCATGCTTCGCTGCTACGGCCACATTGTTGATCAGGCAGAACCCCATTGCCTGCTTTGCGAGTGCATGATGTCCCGGCGGCCGCACTGCACAGAAGATCCGTTTCGTTTTCCCGAGTAACACCTGATCCACCGCCTTAACAGCACAGCCGGCTGCATATTGGGCGACTTCGAAAGACCGGGGACAGACGACCGTATCGGTCTCAATCCGCCCACCACCATCCGCGCAAAACTGCTGCACTGATTTCAAATAGTCGGCTGAATGGACGCGTTCAATCTCCTGTCCGATTTTGACTGTCGGATCGTTCTCCACTGTCAGGCCGGCAATCTCTTTCGCTGCCACTTCGTCCATCACGGCCTGTAAGCGTTGAGGACTTTCGGGGTGAGATCCGGTTTCGTGATGCAGAAAGGTTATGCTCTGGTAAAAAACGGTCATTGATCATCCTTCCAACTGGATCTGTTCAATTCCTGAGTCCGCTTCAGGCCTCCCTGCCACGCAGCTTTTCAGCCCCTGCCTGCAGAATCGACTAATGGCATGCCAGGTTGCTTTGCAGGGAATATACCGGTTCCACGCATTACTACGAGAACTCTGTTTATAAATTTTGTGAGAAGACGCCAGCCTCTGTCAGATTCAGCCCCGAAATCGGAGCCAGAAAGGGGAAAAAACTTGACAGCTCGTAAGGTAAAGCGATAACGTAAGATAATACAACCATCGGTTTTAAAACAACCTGAAGTCGCGCTCCGGGAATTCTCTCGATATTTCAGACAGTTCAATTCATACGAGCCGGTGGTTAACCACTTCGATTGTTATTAAATACTAGATTTAATTGGTAACGACACAGCATTTATCGTATTATTATACTAATTCATCTCCTCATTCCGTTTCATTCGGAACCATTTAAGCGGTCGGTATTTTATCACAGGAATTCTTTTCGGCTGCCATAGAGTTTTTTGCCTTATTTGTGTAATATTTTCTTGAATGTCACGCTCCCAATTGTAGTCGAGAAGACCCCGTAAGTTGTTCCGCGGAACAGGGGTTCGAGCAGAACGTTGAATGAAGGAACTTTCCGTGCGACAATCCAGATGCTCGTATGAGGCCTTTTCAGTAACTGAAGTGCCAGCCGCCAGAATTACTGGTTTCTTTCTGCTGGTTGCCGGATTATTCTTCGCAGACAGCTCTCTGCTGTTCGGTCAGAACGAGGCTCCTGCCAATCCGCCTGAGGCAAAACAGCAAGACGATAAAGCGCTCTCTGAATACAAAAAAGCGCTCTCTGAATACAAACCCCTGATGACACCGGAAGAGGCCGTCAATTTTCGCAAGACCAAACTACGTGATTTTGATGAGCTCCTGCGGGGAGGAAAAATCAGCAGTAGTGCGGACAAGAAGCTGATTGCAGATGGTGCCCGTTACCAGCTGTACCTGATGACGTTTAAAAATGATCCCAATAAACCCGAAAATCCCACCGACCTGAAAAAGCTGCGTGCCAACATTCTGCGTGACATTCAGTTTTCCGGTCGCGTTTCCGGTAACTACCAGGCGCGTGAACTGTATCTGGAAGAATTAACCAAACAGGCTCCCGATCTGTTCGACAATCATCGCCTGGTCCGTTTCAGTGCAGTCGTGCTGCTCTCCGAACTGGACCTGCGAGATGAAGATCGCCGCAAGAAGACCAAACGGACCGCCTACACCCTGGCATACGCTCCGTTGCTGAAAGTCATCGAATCCAAAACACAACCGACTGAAGTCAAAATCGTCGCCGCCAATGGCTTGGGTCGCATCGGTGAGATGGGTGATCCCAGTAATGCTCTGCGTGTTAAAATTGCTGAAGCCCTGATTCCCCAGCTCAAGAACTCGATTCAGGAACATTCCTGGTATCAGCGGAGCCTGGTCGATGCATTGGGATCCCTGGGAATTACCGACAACCTGGCGCGTCAGCCTGTTGTTGTCGATGCCTTACTGGACGCCATGAAAAACCCGAAGCGAACCTGGGGAGTCCGTTCTGCAGCCGCCTATAATATTGGTAAGTTGCCTCTCAATTCCCGTTCCGACATTAAATTGATTACGTACTCCATTGTGGACCTGACCCGCAAAATGGTTACGGAGTACAATAAGAACAATAATGCCCGTTTCTGGAAACGTTGTTTCTGGAATGTCTATCTGGCATTCAAACCGGCGAATCAGGGTTCTGAAGAGGGTTTGACACAGAAAAAAGTCAACCAGACAGTCGTCAACGATGCTTACAAGCAGATCATCAAACCGGTGGCGACCATCGTCCAGCCAGGCAATACTCCCAAAATCGCCGCAGATGTCACCAAGTCGATGGATGACTGGCTGAAAAAAAACCTGCCTAAAAACTTCCGGGTCGCTCCCGTTCAGGTCAAACCCAACAATCAGCAGGTCGCGGAAGGTAACTGACCGCTCGCTGCTTAGCTGCTGCTGGGTTGAAACTCCGCGAAAATTCTCTTTCCCGCAGATCAAATCAGAAATCAGATCGCTGCATTTTGTATTGAGATCCGCTAGACTGTCTGTATGAAAATTACAGACGTTCGCGCAATACAACCCGTGGGAAAGAACTCTCCTCCCGACTGGCGTACCAGCCTGGGACAGATTCTGGTTGCCATCGATACCGACAGTGGACTCACAGGCTATGGAGTCGGCGGCGGCGGACTGGCAGGGATTCACGTCGTCAAAACCGTCTTGCGTGATCTGCTCCTTGGTCAAAGCCCCGAAGATATCTCCCGGCTCTGGGATGAAATGTATCAGTCCACGCTGGCCTTCGGACGCAAAGGCCTGGCCATCATGGCCATCAGCGGCGTTGACCTGGCTTTATGGGACCTCAAGGGGAAAGCCGAGAAAGTACCCGTAGTTTCACTTCTGGGTGGCCAACCGGGTCAGCAGCTTCCCACTTATTGCACCGTCTGGAATACGCAAGATCTGGAGTCGATTGACTCCCACGCCGGCTATAAACTGCACCTGGGAAAAGTTTCCAATGCCGGTCAACAGGATGAAATGATCCAGGCTATTGAAACCGCCCGGACACTGATCGGACCCGATCCCCTGCTGATGGTAGATGCCTGGATGAAGTGGACGGTGGAATCAACCATTGCCATTTCCCGGGCGATCGAGCCTTTTCAAATCGACTGGATTGAAGAGCCGCTCTCTCCCGATGATCTGGCCGGTTATGCACAACTCAGCGAACAGTCAGCCGTCCCCATTGCAGGAGGCGAACATGAATTTACAGCAGCAGCGTTTACTCAACTGATAGACCAGAAACTGCACACAGTTCTGCAACCCGATGTCTGCTGGTGTGGTGGTATGACGGAATTGATCAAAATCTACAAGATGGCTAATCGTGCCGGATTGCGTGTCTGCCCCCACCGTGGTGCGGAAATCTGGGCTCTGCATGCCATCGCAGCGCTGGATCCTCACCCGTTGGCTGAAACCGGCCGGCCCTGGATGACCTGGGTCGCTGGTCAGCCTGAAATCGACGGGGGGCTGATCTCTGTTACAGATCGACCCGGCTGGGGACTGACATTTGACGAACAGTCTCTTGAACTGGTTTACTGATATTTTCAAAACGAATTAGATTCTTCTGCCTGCGAAAGCACGTTTCTATATGAACCTCTACCCTCACCTGACCACCTTAATTGTATTTTGTCTTGTCACCTCTCCGATGATCAGCGCCGGCTGCTCAGAGGAGCAACCTGCCGAGCCTGAGGCCCAGGTCACCAGGGAAGATCCTCCGATTCCCACCGCTCCGCCTGCTCCCGTCGTATTGACTGAAGAAGACATCCACGAGCGACTGAAGAAAGATAACCCCAAGTATCAGAACACAGCTGAATTTGGTAAACGCCAGGGGAAAATTATTTCGGTGAATCTGTTCAATATGAACGTCGAAAACATCTCGGCGCTCAAAGGTCTCGAACTGGAATATCTGGACCTGACCAACTGCCCGGTAAGTGACTTGAGTCCCATCAAAGGCATGAAGCTGGAGCAACTCTTCCTGGAAGGAACCTATGTCACAGACCTGCGGCCCCTGCAGGGAATGCCGTTACAGGTTCTTCGCATGGAACACACGCCTGTCTCCGATATTGCACCTCTGGAGGGCATGCCGCTGAATCAGCTGAATCTGTTCGACACTAAAGTAAAAGACCTGAGTTTGATTAATACGCTCCCACTGAGAACCCTCTGGATTCCCAAAACGGAGATCTCTGACATCAGCCCGCTGAAAGGGATGCTGCTGGAAAGCCTGGACTTTGAGAAAACCAAAGTTTCCGATCTGACCCCTTTGAGAGGGATGCAGATCCTGCGTTTGAATATGACGGGATCTGAAGTGACCGATTTAACTCCATTGAAAGGCATGCCTCTCCAACGTCTGATTTTTACCCCGTCGAAAATCACAAAAGGCATCGAAGTAATCAGGGACAGCCCTACTCTACAGGGCATCGGCACAGACTTTGACAATGTGAAAGCAGCGGCTGAATTCTGGCAGGAGTACGATGCCGGCAAATTCAAAAAGCAGGAATAGCCACAACACTCAGTCGATGAGCTGAGGCTGTTTCTCTTTAAACAGTTCTGACTTCCAGATCCCGAGCCGGTGCAGCCAGTACTGCAGCATGACGTTGAGCGTCAACAGACCATACTGGGCACTGCGCTTGAAGTTAATGCTGGAGGCTTCCTCGAAATACCGCACGGGCACCGGGATGTCGCTGATCTTAAAGCCGAACCGAACCGACTGCGCCAGGAACTGGCTGTCGAACACAAAATCGTCCGAGTTTTTCTCAAAGGGGACGCTTTCCAGTACCGCGCGACTGTAAGCACGAAACCCGCTGTGAAAGTCGCCCAGGTTCTGTCCCAGAGCAATATTTTCAATGATTGTCAGAAACCGGTTCGCAATGTACTTGTAGAGAGGCATCCCCCCTTCCAGAGTCTCTGCGCGGGTTCTAATACGTGAACCCAGAATCACGTCGCAGATTCCCAGCCGTATTAATTCAACTGCAACCGGGATCACTCGACTATCGTACTGATAATCCGGGTGAATCATGACCACGTAATCAGCGCCCGCTTCCATTGCATACCGGTAACATGTTTTCTGATTTCCGCCATAGCCGGTATTACGCTCATGCTGGATGATCGTCAGCCCCAGTTGCCTGGCGACTTCGACAGTGTTGTCGCTACTGCAGTCATCCACGAGTACGATCTCATCAACAGAACCTGCGGGGATATCGGCTACGGTCCGTTCCAGCGTGCTGGCTGCATTGTAGGCTGGCATCACAGCGATGACCCGACCTCTTTCAGAACGGGAACCGGGTTGGGGGGAAATCGAATCAGACATCGGAATACTATACTTCGCATCGGAGACAGAGACTGTGCTTCAGACAATTGGTGCCAGATCATTGTTCATGACATCCACTGCTGAGACAAGCCTGAAAGCGAGAGATTTGAAGATTCGCTCAGACTGGTGCGGAAGTCAGACTGCAAACTCGATTTCGACCATCCGATTTCGCCTGATACAGCGCTCCATCAGCGGCTGCGACCAGCGTCTGTACACTTTCCATGGCTTGTGAAGTGTAGGTTGAAAGTCCCAGGCTGGCTGTCACCGGAATCCGTGTGGCGTTGAACTCAATGATGGCGGTTTCGATGGAATGCCGAATCACCTCTGCAATTCGTTCAGCCCCCGCCAGACCAATCTCGGGCAGCAGGATTGCGAGTTCCTCACCGCCGTAGCGGGCCGCGATCACATTGTCCGACGAACGGATTTCTTTAATCCGGTCCTGTAGAATCCGGGCTACCCGTCGTAGAACTTCATCCCCCGCCTGATGCCCGTAAGTATCGTTAATTGACTTGAAATGATCGAGGTCAATCAAAATCAGAGAACAGGCGGACTGAGCGGCCTGGGCCCGTCCGAATGCATTGTCGATCAGTTCATCGAACGAACGCCGATTTACCAGACCCGTCAAACCATCCTGCCGAGCCTGCTTTTCAATGTTGGCATGATTGAGAACTTTGAGCAGCGTATTGGAGAGAAACTGTGATGCCCACGATATCAGACGCAGCGCTCTTTCATCGAATGGCTGGCATTCCTGATTCGTCAGACAGATCGCCCCAATCCGTTTACGATTTGTAATTAAGGGAGATACCAGTGCTGCTCCAATCAGCGACCGAACTCCATGATTCTCCAGCTGCTCACCTGACAGCGATGTATTCTCGCCGGAGTTGAGTCCGAGCCGAACGAGAGTCAGTTCATGTTCTTTCCAGCGGGTTTTAACCCCCGCCTGCAGGGTCATGCCACAATCCACAATAGACTTACAGTTTGAAAAATCGTGGGGTGTGGAAAGAAACAGACTCGCTCTGCTTGAGTTCGTTAACTGTCGGAGTCGATCCAGAAATTCTTCCAGCATGATTACCGGAGTTTTAAACTGCTGATCGGCGAGTGCCCGTAATTCGAGCTGCTCGCGGGTGACACGCAATTCAAAGCGGTACGATTCGTAATCCTGATTTTTCACGATGTTCCGTGACACACAGACCAGCAGTCGCTTTGCCAGCTTAATCTGCTGCTGTTCATCCACCCCGTCGGGATAGAGGTTCGTCGTCAGAAATACACCAGAGATGGCATTTTTATCGTAAACTGCGAGCAGACACAATTTGTGAATCCGCGGCTTGTCCTGCTCATCAAAGCATTGATAAATTTTTGAATTTCTTAATTCCTGCCCACGCAGGATAATTACGTTCTGTGTCTTTAACTGTTTGAGCTGACGCTCGTCGAACTCGAAAACGGCTTTGGAATTCCTGGTAATCCCCCGTGAGTCGCGTACTTTGAATTCGTCGTTCACTCGGTTCAAATACAATCCCAGCCCTTCCCGGATGGACGGTACATAGCGTTTTAACAGCAGGTCAATGGTCTGATCAAATTCAGACTGAGCGACAAACTCACGCAGGATGTGATTCTCAATCAGAGTCATCGCCCGGTCTGACTGGACATCATTGAGCTCTTCTTCCACATCGTGATAATGCTGCTGAAATTCCGCATTTTCCTTTCGGACAGCAGACATTTTCATCGTGTAAACGACATATTGAAGCAGACACACACTGGCAATCGCCAACACGCTGGCACTGGACGCACCCGATGCGACGTGGTTCGTGAATACTTCAATAATCGAGGCAATAAGAAAATACAACGGGGCCCTGCGCTTTCTGAAAATCTGACTGAATGAATAGAATTTTTCCATCCGTCTTGTGATAGCTTGCAATCAAACCTAGTTCAGAAACGGGATAATGATGAACACATTTTTCATCGCAGACCGGGGAATCAGCAGCCTCACATTCACTGTTCCCTGAATTCGTTATAATCCCGATAAACTGTATTTTTTTGCTTTCAGATCAACGCCCGTTGTTTTCTAATAGAAGCTTATCTAACCCCCTGACAACTCACTTGTTATACAGTTTCGGAACATCCCATGTACAAAAACTTCGCGACGTTCGTATCGAGTTCGAATGCTTCTAATTACAGTTTCCGTCTGCTCTTAATGAGCCTGGTAGTTGCTGTTTCCACGAGCACCTTTGCTGCTGATAAAAAACAGGAAGCTGGTAGCGACAAACCGGCAGCCCAAGCCAAAAAATCCAAAGAATGGGTCTCCCTCTTTAACGGGAAAAACCTGGATGGCTGGAAAAGCCCCCAATTCGGAGGGGAGGGAGAAGTTCACGTCGAAGACGGGAAATTGATCCTCGAAATGGGTGTCGATCTTACCGGCGCCACATTTACCGATGCCAAAAAGTTGCCAGAGACTAACTATGAAGTCGAACTGGAAGCCATGCGTGTCGATGGCACCGATTTCTTCTGCGGACTGACGTTTCCGGTCAAAAAAGATCCCTGCTCATTTATTCTCGGAGGCTGGGGTGGTGCTCTGTGTGGTCTTTCCAGTATTGACGGCGACGATGCCTCACAGAACAGCACAACCACATTTCAGACCCTGAAAAAAGGGGAGTGGTATAAAGTGCGTCTGCAGGTTACCGATCATAAAATCCAGGTCTGGTTGAATGATAAGCAGATCGTCGATCAGAATCTGAAGGATCGTAAAATTTCAATCCGCCATGAGGTCGAGCTATCCCGCCCCTTCGGAATCACATCCTTCGCCACCACCGCCGCCTTGAAGAACATCCGCCTGCGAAAACTCTCTCCGGAGGAAGTCGCGAAAACGGCACCGAAAAAGTGAGCTCGTGTTGATTTTTATCAACACGCTGGTGGATTAGCTCAGCGCTGAACCCCGAACAAGAATTCAGAACTCTCTCATAAACCGCTACATATAAAGCGTTTATGAGAGAGTTTTTTATTTGGAGAGGGAACTGGTATCAGTTTTGCAAAGTATCAGGGACAGGGGATAGAACACTTCCCTGGTAAACGCTCTTGCTTAACTATCTAATTCATCTCTCAGCTCGGAATGGTACTAAATTGAATTCTCAACTGACCGCTCAGGTGGCTGCACTGATCAGTTCTCAAAGTTTTTCTCTGGTGGAGGGATCCGATCCTTTCGCGCCAGAACTCCTGTGTGATTTCTGGTCGCATGGACAGAAACATATCAAACATCGACGAGCTACACTGGATGCACTCACGCAGTCAGAATTGAGAATCGAAGCTGCAGAGAACGAACTGGAAATCATTGTTAGAGATTTCTTCGCCGAAGAGATGCTGATCAGAGTCGTCACAGCAATCTATACCGCCGCTGATCAACGACGTGGACAATGTCAGGCCGAACCGATTGCCCGCAGCCTGTTCCTTTCCTTTCTGGATGTGAAACGGATCATTTTAAAAATACTGGTGTCCGAACAGGGATTGAGTACAGAGACTCTCAAACGCATCAATGCCACCCGTCGTTCAATCGAGCGCTGGACCGACATGCTGCTTGGCCCATACGTACAGAGACTGGGCCTCGAAGAATTTGCCCACGACGTAGAACGCGCACGTGATTTTGGTGAGGATCAGTTGTCCGAACAGAATGCCATTCATGCTGCACAAACCTGGAACCTGATTAACGCCGGCCTGCGGGTTTCATTTCCCTCCGGTCTGACCAGTCAGACCACTGCGGACTGGGAGTCCATGCTGGGAGCCGTGCTGGCCTGCTTTCCGGCAGACTGTTTCAGTCATTCTGCGACGATCAAGTCACTCCGACAAATACGCTACGAACGCAGCGGAACCGATACTGAATCATCACCAGACGGGTTGCCTGAGATTATTCGCCGTCGAATGCTCGGTCTCTCAATCAGCGATGTCAGTCCTGGTAAAATGAGCAAACAAATCAGTCCCTCTGATTCCCAGAAGCCTGCGTTCCCTTCCCCTCAGTCGATCAGTTTCACCCAGATCAGACACCGCAATCAAAAAGAGTCATCCTGAGAGCAGAAGCCGGTGCGGGAATCTTTCCGGAAAACCGGTTGACTTCAAACGGGACAGAGCGGTATGATCAATCTGTTGATATTTTTCTGAATCCGAAAATTCTCCGATTTGGAGTTTCTCTGTGACACATCGGTTTGGTACTTTTAGCTTTAATTTTGTGCGGCTGTCATTTTATTCAGCCTGGCACTTTTTTAGCTATTGGTTTACCGGAACAGGTTACCTGACCGATCGAAGCATACACCGTTCATAGTACTTGAACAGCCCCCGAAATTCGATTGGCCCTGTAACCTGCCTGGTTACAGGGCTTTTTTTATTCCCTGAAACTGAATTAGAAATGAGTCAAAGCCATGATTGTTGTAATGAAACCAGGCGCCACGGAAGAAATGGTTCAGGCCATGGTCAAACGGGTCGAGGAAATGGGCCTGAAGGCACACGTGATCGTTGGTGAAGAACGCACCGTCATCGCGGCCGCGGGCATCAAACGTGACAGCCATCAGGAAGAACTGGAATCCTGTGCAGAGGTCGAAAAAGTCGTCCCGATCGTGGCTGCCTACAAGGTCGCCAGTAAAGAGACGAAACCAGAGCCGACCGTCGTCAAGACCCGGGATCTGACTATCGGCGGTTCACACGTAGGCGTGATTGCTGGCCCCTGCTCCGTAGAAAGCGAAGAACAGATCCTGCAGGTCGCTCACCAGGTTAAGGCAGCTGGCGCGACGGGGCTTCGCGGGGGCGCATTCAAACCACGTACCAGCCCTTACTCTTTCCAGGGAATGAAAGAAGATGGCCTGAAGCTGCTGGCCCTGGCCCGCGAAGAAACGGGACTGGCAGTCGTCACGGAAGTCATGACTCCACATCATGTCGACCTGCTCTGTCAATATGCCGACGTGCTTCAGATTGGTGCCCGGAACATGCAGAACTACCACCTGCTGCAGGCCGTGGGTGAGACACGCCTGCCCGTACTGTTAAAACGGGGACCAGCGGCTTCCATCGAAGAGTTCCTGCTGGCCGCAGAATACATCCTCGATCAGGGTAATCAGCAGGTCATTCTCTGTGAACGGGGTATTCGTACTTTCGAAACTCATACCCGCTTCACGCTTCCTTTGGCAACAGTTCCCTACCTGCATGAGCGAACTCACCTGCCTGTCGTGATTGACCCGAGTCATGGCACCGGCGTTGCCAGCCTGGTGCCTCCCATGTGTGCCGCTGCTATCGCCGCGGGTTGCGATGGACTGATTCTGGAAGTTCATCCCGATCCATCACGGGCCATGAGCGATGGAGCTCAGTCATTGACACCCCAGGCATTCGCCGAGACGATGGAAACCTGTCGTAAAGTCGCAGCTGCACTCGGAAAAGAGCTGGGATAATCGGGAACTCTGAATCGTTTCAGAATAGGAATCACAATATGAAGTTCTGCCTGTTTTCGGTGAGTTATGCCGGTTTCTGGGGTCAGCAGCAGCTCAGCCTGACGGAATTTATCGCTCAGGCTGCGCAAACCGGCTACGACTCTGTCATGCTCATGGGGAAACGGCCTCATCTGTCACCGCTGGATGTCACTCCCGAGCAGTTGGAGTCCATCAAAGGTGCGCTCGCAGAACATCAGATTCAGTGTGCGATCATCGGTGGCTACACAGATTTCGCAGGCTCTTCAGCCACAGAGGTTCCTCTTCTGGAACTGCAGATCCAATACGTTCAGCAACTCTCCCAGATCGCCCGGGAACTGGGAGCCGGCACCGTGCGGATCTTTACCGCCTACGATACGCCCCGGATGAGTCCCCACGCGCTGTGGGGACAGGTGGTCTCGGCTCTGCAGGAATGTTGTGATCGGGCAGCCGAGTATGACGTCACGCTGGCAGTCCAGAATCATCACGATGTGGGTGTCCACTCCGACGCCCTGCTCGAACTGCTGCACGACATTGACCGACCAAACTGCAAGCTCGGATTTGATGCCTGGTCCCCTGCTCTACGTGGGGAGAACCTGTATGAAGCAGCCAGGAAAATGGCTCCGCACACCGCGATTACCACAAACGCAGATTACATCAGGCTACCGCGATATTCTTATCAACCCGAGCTGATCAATTACCAGAAAGAGGAACCCGATCTGGTCCGGGCAGTCAAATTTGGTACCGGTTTCATCGACTACTCCGCCTTCTTCCATGGTCTGAAAGAGGGGGGCTTCAATGGAATCGCCACCTATGAAATGTGCTCTCCCATCCGGGGCGGAGGCAGCCTGGAAAATCTGAATGCCTACGCCGCCGAGTATTTGACCTGGATGAAAACTCATTTACTCTGAGCGTCCGGGATCGCCTGCAGCATCTGATTCACGAGTTCCGTTTTCTCTTTCGCCAGATTTTGCAGCGGATCGGGAGTCTCGGAAACATCATAGAGTTCGACGCTGGCAGGCCGACCTTTCTTCAGCATCGCCGTCAGTCGATAGGACTGGTCTCGCACGCTGACTGCAGAATTCCAGTAGCTGAATGCAAAATCGCGTACCTTACTTTTCTGACCATTGAGAATCGGCTTGAGGCTGACGCCATCCAGTGGAAATTCGGTTTTCCGGAACGCCGGCTGACAAAGATCTACCAGAGTGGGATATAAATCGATGGTCTCGACCAGGGCGGCTGTTTTCAGTCCCGGTTGGGATACCCCCGGTGCCCGGATAATCAGAGTGCTGTTCAACGCCCGCTCCAGTGGAGCATGCTTGGCCCAGAGAGCGGAATCCCCCAGAAACCAGCCATGGTCTCCCCAGACGACAACAATTGTATTTTCACTCAGGCCCAGTTCCTCAAGTGCAGTGAGCACCTTTCCCACCTGGCGATCGACGTAGCGCACACAGGCCAGATAGCCACGTCTGGTCTGTAAACGGTTTTCCCGGGCCAGTGGTCGAGTTTTGGGAAAATCCATATTATAGCTGTAGAACTCCCCGCTTTTGTGCCAGTAGCTCGATTCCGGTTTCTCCGGGTGAGGCGCATCAGGAATCTCGATCTGGGAAATCGCCTCCCAGTCCTGTCGTGGCGCGACAAAGGGTAAATGCGGTTTGAAGAAACCCAGCCCCAGGAAGAATGGTTTTGATCCGGTCTTGAATGCTTTGAGTTTTGCAATCGCTTCTTGTGCCAGCAATCCATCGGGCAGATCCTCATCCTTGTCGACGGTGAACTGCATCAAATCCCGAATTCCGCTGCCGTCTTCTCGACTCCGTCCATTTGCATAGGCAAAAAAGATTCCCCAACCCCGCTTCCAGGATCCGAAGGGGGTCGCGAGTTCATCCCATGCGTGCGGAACTTCGTCCCGACCGTCACCGCTGCCGTTGTATTCAAACACGCGTCCGTCGGCCGTATGCGAGATTTTACCAATACAGGTCGTCTGATAGCCGCTTCTGCGAAACAGTTCCGGCATGGTTTGCGCTCCGGCCGTCTTCTCTGCGGAAAGTGCAGATTTACCGTGATAGAAGGCCTGGTTGCTGCGGGTCACTCCCGAATTTCGAGGACTGCGTCCGGTCAACAGGGAATAACGAGAGGCGCCACAGGTGGGAACCTGTACGAAGTGATTTGTGAACAGGACCCCCTGCGCTGCCAGCCGATCCAGCGCGGGACTCTGTACGTGTGGATGACCATAACAGCCCAGTTCCGTACGAAGGTCATCAATGGCGATGAATAATACATTGGGTTGCTTTCGCTCTTCAGCCCGAACGGAATCAGCCTGACTAAGTTGTAAGAACGCAAAAGTGCAAATCATCACACTGGTAAAAACAAAGCGCATCGGAAGCCTCTATATTAATCTGGTACTAAAGCAAAGTATCTCGTCGAACTTCCAGTATAACCAGAACCCTCCCCTGCTCGCATCCGCAGAGTCGGTGTAGAGAGATTCGCTCACAAAAGTAATTCAGGGTTTAGTCATCCATAACCAGTACGCCGGTACCGTTGATCTCATCGTTTTTGAGCAGGATAAGAGCCTTGTTCGCTTCTTCCAGCGTAAATGTGGTGAGGTGTGGATGGATGGAAATCTGTGCGGCTTCCTGCAGGAGATGCTGACCGTCCTGACGTGTATTCGCGGTCACCGAACGCAGGTTGCGCTCGTAAAAGAGACTCTCCTCATAATTCAACTGAGGGATGTCCGTCATGTAGATTCCTGCCAGTGCGAGTGTCCCCCTTTTTCCAGATACTTGAGAGCGGGAGGAACCAGTTCTCCCGCGGGGGCGAAGACAATCGCCGAATGTACTTTTTTCGGCATCTGCTCAGCATATTCCCCGACCCAGGTCGCTCCCATGGACCGAGCGAGTTGTCGATGCTTCTCTCCCCGGGTGACCACATACACTTCACAGCCCCGATGTTGCGCGATTTGAATCACCACATGGGCACTCGAACCAAAGCCGTAAATCCCCAGTCGCTGGCCGGGCTGTAGTTCGCTGCGTGACAGAGCCCGATAACCGATGATGCCGGCACACAGTAACGGCGTCGCCTCTAAATGACTGAAAACATCAGGAATCGCATAGGCATACTCTTCATGCACGACAGCCAGTTCAGCGAATCCGCCGTCCGCGTGATAGCCGGTAAACAGCGACTGCTCACAGAGATTCTCTCTGCCAGACTGACAGAACTGACACTGACCACAGGTCTTGCGGAGCCAGGCGATTCCGACTCGGTCTCCGATCTGGAAACGCTGACAATCGGCCCCAGTCTGAATGACACTCCCGACCACCTGGTGTCCGGGAATCACCGGGGATTTCGCTTCGGGTAGATCCCCTTCGATCACGTGCAGATCTGTGCGACAGATCGCACAGCAGTGCACCTTGATCAGGATTTCATGTGGCCCCGGTTCCGGGTCGGGAACATCCTGGCAGACCAGAGGTTCGGAACTGATCATCGCACGCTGTTTTAAGACCATGGCTTTCATGCGTCTGACGAACTCCTGTTGTCCCTGTCAGCAACATTGTCTCGAACACCTTTGAGTGCTGTCGCTCACAGCCTTTAATCACCGGCTGATTTCTCGAAGGCTTCCTGAACGAGCCTGATTTCCCGATTCTCATGTTCGCGAATGTCCGACATCAGACTATCAAACTCCCGCATGGCCTCGCTCCAGTTTTTAAAGGGAGGCTGAGACTGCTTGAGCCGATCAATAAAATCGTCAAAGCGTGACAGGGTCACTGCATGCTTCTTCTGAAAATCGGGAACCATGATGCAGAAGCCGGGCTCTTCATCCATCAACGGTTTGAAGTAGCCTTCCTGCTCTTCGTCCTCAAAATGCTTCGCCAGTAAATCACGAAAACCGGCAACACGCGTTCCCATTTCACCAAATTTGGGTAAGCCATGCTCATCCAGTTCCGTCCACCAGCGATTGAGATCCTTCATGTGAGCCAGAAGCTGTTCATGCTCATCGAGCAGATATTGCAGGTGTTCATGGGGATCTTTCTTTTTGGTGTTTCCTTCTTCAGACATCATTTTGCGATTATTCATTGCCTGATCCTTTCTCTATGAAATCACTTTCACACAGTAACATCGCTCCTGGTCTGGGAAGCAGAACCCTGTGAATCCAGTTCTGCTTCGACTTCTACAATGCGGGAGACCGTTTTCATTACAGCATCGGGATTCAGTGAAATACTGTCAATCCCCTGCTTAACCAGAAACGCGGCGATCTCCGGATAATCACTGGGAGCCTGACCACAGATACCAATTTTTCTTCCGGACGCTTTCACCCGTTGAATCGCGGTCGCCAGCGAATCCATGACTGCCGGGTCCCGTTCATCAAAAATATGTGCCACGACTTCTGAGTCGCGATCGACGCCGAGGGTTAATTGCGTCAAATCGTTGGAGCCGATCGAAAACCCGTCGAAGATTTCTGCAAACGCTTCTGCCTGAATGACGTTACTGGGAATTTCACACATGATGTAAATTTCCAGCCCGTCTTCGCCCCGCTTGAGTCCATGTTCCGCCATGACTTCCAGTACCTTGCGGCCCTCTTCCACAGTCCGGCAGAAGGGAATCATGAGCTTCATATTCTTGAGTCCCATCTCTTCGCGAACCTTACGCATCGCCTGGCATTCGAGTCCGAAAGCGTCGCGGTAGCGCGGGTGGTAGTAGCGGGAAGCACCGCGGAAGCCGATCATCGGGTTCTCTTCTTCCGGCTCATATTTCTCGCCCCCGATCAAATTTGCATATTCGTTTGTTTTGAAGTCACTCATTCGCACGATGACATCACGGGGATAAAAGGCCCCTGCAATCATTCCGACTCCCTGGGCCAGAGTATCTACGAAGAAAGCGGGCTTATCGCTATAAGACGCCGTCAGACGATCGATCTCTGATTTGAGTATCGGATCTTCCAGCTTATCGTACTCCAGCAAAGCCATGGGGTGAATTCGAATGAAGGAGTTGATGATGAACTCCATCCGCGCCAGCCCTACCCCCTCGCTGGGCAGCATTGACAGGCGGAACGCTTCATTGGGATTTCCCACAATCATCATGACTTTGGTTTGCGGATGTTTGAGTTCGGACAGATCGACCTCCTGAACTTCGTAATCCAGTTGACCATCATAGACCTGCCCTGTATCTCCCTCGGCACAAGAAACGGTAACCATCGCCCCGGAGGGAATCGCGGTCGTCGCATTTTCGGCCCCGACGATCGCGGGAACGCCCAGTTCGCGACTGATAATCGCAGCATGGCAGGTCCGGCCTCCACGGTTGGTCACGATGGCGGACGCCTTCTTCATGATTGGTTCCCAGTCCGGGTCGGTCCGGTCGGTCACCAGCACATCCCCTTCCTCAACCTGATCCAGGTTTTCAGCACTTTCCACGACCCGGGCAACACCATGACCGATCCGCTCTCCCACGCTGTGCCCGGTCGCCAGCACGTGGCCATGTTCTTTCAGATGAAATGTTTTGAGGACTTTAAGTTCCTTGCCTCCATGAATGGTTTCCGGTCGTGCCTGGACGATGAACAGTTCATCGGTCAGACCATCTTTGGCCCATTCAATGTCCATGGGACAGAAATGCCCGCGGACCTCTGAATAATGTTCCTCGATCAGACAGGCCCAGCGCGCCAGTTTGAGAATGTCTTCGTCGTCAATAGCGAACCGTTTCCGATCGATCGGATCCACGGGAACATTGCGCGTCATCTTCTCCCCGCCGGTATCATAGATCAGTTTGAACTCTTTCGACCCCAGTGTTTTCTTCAGAATCGGCTTGAAGCCCTCTTTGAGAGTCGGTTTAAACACATAAAACTCGTCCGGATTGACACTCCCCTGGACGACATTTTCTCCCAGCCCATAAGCGGCATTAATCAGAACTGCCTGCCGAAAACCGGTTTCCGTATCGATGGAGAACATCACTCCCGAAGCGGATTCGTCAGAACGAACCATCCTCTGAATGCCGATCGACAGGGCGATATCGAAATGATCGAAACCTTTTTCCGTGCGATAAGAAATCGCCCGGTCAGTAAACAGGGAGGCAAAGCAGCGGCGGCAGGTATCCAGCAGACTGCTTTCACCATGCACGTTCAAATACGATTCCTGCTGCCCTGCAAAGCTCGCATCTGGCAGATCTTCTGCGGTTGCACTACTACGCACCGCCACATCCAGGCCGCCTTCAACGTCCTCGCTTAACTTACGATAGGCTTGCAGAATTTCGTTACGCAGATCCTCGGGTATTTCAGTAGCCAGGATCGCCTGACGGACTTCCCTGCCGTGAGACTGCAGATTGGAAATATTGGCGGTATCCAGATCATCGAGTATCTCTCTGATTTTTTGATCCAGACCAGTCTCCGACATAAACAGTCGATAAGCGGCGGCAGTGGTCGCGAATCCATTGGGAACCGCGATTCCCCGGGCACTCAGATTACAGTACATCTCCCCCAGCGAGGCATTCTTGCCTCCCACGGAAGAGACATCATCAATCCCGATCTGCTCAAACCACAACACCAGAGGTTCCTGTGCCGCCATGCTTCCACTCCTTGTACTAAATCTTTTGATGCTTCACTACTGAAGGTTAGACCCTGAAGTGTGAACCGTAGCCTTAACTGTCAGAGTGTACTGCCTCTGATTATAAATAACGGATCTTTGCACATCAAAGTTTTCTGTCTGCTTCGCATATCATAATCAGCGCGGAACCCTCCACACTCATCATTATCGCGATTCTGAACAGTTTCAATACAGATAAATCCCCGGTTCTTCTATGGGGGAAACCATTACCTTGAAACCGACCTGGTTCGATTTGCATCAAGATCGGAAAAAAGGCTCTGATTTGATTTACCTTCACTTGAGTTCTTTCGAGAAATCAGTCAATTTGACGGATCTTAACCTGTAGTCAGTTCAAGCGTATTCTGCTAGGATGCAGAATGAAGGACGACAGGACCTGTTTCCAGCAGGAAGGACTTCCCACCAGATGCAGCAGACAGTCTCGAAGCACGACCTGAACCTGGGTTCGATTCTCTCAGTTAGAGGCAGCGTTATTGACGCTGTTTTCCCTCACCGTCTGCCCGCAGTCCAAAGCGAACTACACGCGGGTCCGCACCAGGAAATCATCATCGAGGTGCTCACACAGCTTGACAGTCAGACTGTGCGTGGCATTGCCTTAACATCCACTCGCGGTCTGGCACGGGGCTCTCAGATTCTCAATACGGGACATCCGCTAAAGGTCCCCGTAGGTCAGCAGCTGTTAGGCCGTATGCTGAATGTCTTCGGTGAACCCATTGATCAGGGAACGGCCATCGAAGAGGCCAACTGGCGTTCGATCCATCATCCTTCCCCGGCACTGGTGGAACGGCCACCACGTTCCGAAATCTTTAAAACCGGGATCAAAGCCATCGATCTACTGGCCCCGCTCGAACGGGGCGGAAAGGCGGGACTATTTGGTGGTGCGGGCGTCGGAAAAACCGTATTGATCACCGAACTGATTCATAACGTCGTCGGTGCCCACAAAGGGGTCAGTCTCTTCTGTGGTATCGGGGAGCGTTGTCGTGAGGCGGAAGAACTCTACCGCGAAATGAAAGATGCCGGAGTACTCGATAATACGGTCATGGTTTTCGGTCAGATGAATGAACCGCCGGGGGCCCGCTTCCGTGTCGGGCATGCCGCTTTGACCATGGCTGAGTATTTTCGGGATGAACAGCACCAGGATGTCCTACTGCTCATCGACAACATATTTCGCTTTATTCAGGCAGGAACCGAGGTCTCCGGACTGATGGGGGAACTCCCGTCCCGCGTCGGTTACCAGCCCACTCTCGCCTCGGACCTGGCAGAACTCGAAGAACGGATCTGTACGACAACCAGCGGTTCGATTACTTCCGTGCAGGCGGTTTATGTTCCCGCAGATGACTTTACCGATCCTTCCGCGGTCCACACCTTTGCTCACCTGTCGACTTCGGTTGTGCTCTCCCGTAAACGAGCCTCAGAAGGACTCTATCCCGCAATCGACCTGCTGAACTCCAGCTCCAAAATGCTGATGCCACCGATTGTCGGCGATCATCATTACCAGGTTGCGCAATCCGTAAGAAGCACCCTCGCAAACTATGAAGATCTGAAAGATATCATCGCCATGCTGGGGCTGGAGGAACTCTCCCGTGAAGACCGACGGACTGTGAATCGCGCCCGTCGCCTGGAACGGTTTTTGACTCAACCCTTCTTCAGCACTGAACAGTTTACGGGCTATGAGGGTAAGTTTGTTTCACTGGACGAAACACTGGATGGCTGCGAACGCATTCTTAATGATGAGTTCCAGGATGTCTCCGAACGCACACTCTACATGATTGGTTCAATCGACGAAGTCGCCTCAAAACAAAAGGGAACCATGAAATGAATCTCAAAGTGCTCCTGCCAACGGAAATCCTGGTCGACCAGAGCGTCACTAAAGTGATCGCTGAAGCGGAAAATGGTTCCTTCTGTCTCCTGCCCCGGCACGTCGACTTCCTGTCAGCATTATTACCTGGCATTTTGACATTCGTAGACGATCAGAACCTGGAACATTATCTTGGTATTGGTGGAGGGATTCTCACCAAAACCGGATCCGAAGTCCGCGTCTCGACGATCTATGCCGTCCAGGGAGAAGACCTGGGTACGCTCCGCCAGCAGGTCACGGAACAGTTTGAAGCCATCAATGAGCGGGAGCGAACCGTACGCTCCGCTATCGCCCGACTGGAAGCCGATATTCTCAGACACTTTGTCAAACAGGGAATCACCGCCGATGTCTGAGCTGCCCCCGGAACAGGAAAACGGCTCTGAGATCCCCGGGAATCAGGGTCACCCGCTGCACCTGCATAATCGCAGTCAGATTGAAAAACGGATTGCTTCACAAGAGGCGCGAAAACTGAAAGCCCGTGAAGAAAAACATCATACCATCTGGTTCGGTCTGGGCATGTTTGGTCTGATCGGCTGGTCAGTTGCGATTCCGGCTGTGATCGGTGCACTGGCGGGAATGTGGATCGACTCCCGCTGGCCATCTCGATATTCCTGGAGCCTGATGCTGTTGATTGGTGGAATTACCCTGGGCTGTTTCAATGCCTGGAAGTGGTTACATAAAGAAGGAAACGTGGACCGATGAATCTTCCCTTGAGTATGCAACTCCTCGTCAGCCTGCTCGCCGGGCTCCTGTTGGGTGCCATTTTTTTTGGCGGACTCTGGCTGACCGTGAAACAACTTCCCAAAGTCTCAGCCCCCTGGCTGCTGTTTCTGGGTAGTGCCCTGGGTAGAACCCTGATCATTCTCGCGGGTTTCTGGTGCGTGGGGATCTGGTTATCAGAATCATTTCGCTGGCAACGCACCGCGGTTTGTCTGGCAGGATTCATCATCGCGCGGATGATGATTACCCGCTATACACGTTCGACAAATGTGCCTGCCACTGGAAAGTCTGCCTGAATGAATATTTCACCCGATGTCCCACTCTGGCAGTGGGAATGGATCATCCTCAATCGCACCATTCTGTTTACCTGGCTCGTGATGGCGATCCTCGTGATCGGTTCCTGGTTCATCACCCGCAGACTGACCAGCGGTCCCAGGATTTCACGTGGACAGAATCTGCTGGAGGTCCTCGTGATGGGACTGCGGAACCAGATCAGAGAAGTCAGCCAACAGGAACCCGGACCATACATGCCATTTGTGGGGACCCTGTTCCTGTTTATCGTCGTCTCAAACATCCTCTCGATTGTTCCCGGCTATTATGCACCAACCAGTTCGATTTCCACTACCGCAGCTCTAGCGACCTGCGTATTCGTGGCTGTTCCTATATATGGTATCGCGCACCAGGGGCTGCCTGGTTATCTGAAACAATATATACAGCCTTCGGTATTCATGCTCCCCTTTAATATCATTGGCGAATTTTCGCGGACCCTGGCCCTCGCAGTTCGCCTGTACGGCAACATCATGAGCGGCTCGGTCATCGGGGCCATTCTACTCGGTTTCGTCCCCCTGTTCGTGCCGATCCTGATGCAGGCCTTTGGTCTCTTAACCGGGATGATCCAGGCTTATATTTTTGCGGTACTGGCAATGGTCTACATCGCCTCCGCTACGCAGAACGATCAGGGGCCCGCGCAGCGACAGGATACAGACAATACAGATTCGCAGACCACTTCGACTCACACTCCCACATCATAAATGAGGAACGTCTTCTATGGATGCAGATACCGTCATTGCAGCAGTTTCCATCTTTACCGCAGGCATCACAATTGCCATCGGTTCGGTTGGCCCCGCGCTCGGGGAAGGTCGCGCCCTGGCACAGGCCCTGAGTGCGATTGCCCAGCAGCCCGATGAAGCCAGTACGATTACCCGTACGCTGTTCGTCGGCCTGGCCATGGTGGAATCCACGGCAATTTACTGCTTCGTGATTTCCATGATTCTGATTTTCGCAAATCCTTTCTGGAATCACTTCCTGCAGGCCACCGGCAGTTAATTACTTTAGAAGTACACTCGGGATTAGAACATGTCCATTGATTGGTTTACGTTTACCGCTCAAATCCTCAACTTCCTGGTGCTCGTCTGGCTGTTGACGCACTTTCTGTATCAGCCGATCACAAAGGCGATGCAGGAACGACAGCAGAAAATCGCTGACGAACATCAAAAAGCCCTTGACTTACAACAACAGGCAGCGAATGAAGTCGAGGAATTCGAGGAGAAGAACGCAGAACTGACACACGCTAAGGATGAACTGCTGGCTGAGGCAGGCAAAGAAATCCAAAGCTGGCGCGAAGAGCATCTGGCACGTGCCCGGAAGGAAGTGGATCAGGAAAAAGAGGACTGGTACCGAGCTCTGCATCGGGAAAGGGAATCGTTCCTCCGCGAAGCCCGCGTACGGATGGCCGGCCACATCCACCACATGAGCCAGTGCGTCCTCAAGGAACTGGCCAATGCCGATCTGCAGCAGCAGACGATCTCTGTATTCCTTGAACGCATCAGCCGGATTGAAGAGCAGCAGAAGCTCAAATTCCGTGATCTGCTCAAAACGCCCGACAGCCGGGTCCTGGTGGAAAGTGCCCTTGAGCTGGAACAATCAGATCGCGATCGCATCAGTAAGTTCATCTCAGAATTTCTCGATATAAAGGTCGATATCGAATATCGCGAACGCCCCGATCTGATCTGCGGGATCGATCTGCATATCTCCGGATACAAAGTCGCCTGGAACCTGCAGGAGCCACTCGAAGAACTGGAAGAAGAATTTGTCCGTTCCCTGAATGAAGTCATCACCCTGGAATCCGGCGTCGAAAGTACGCCTCCTGCCTCCTGAAATGATACGAGACCGACACAACCTGCGTGAAAGAGCTTTATGAGTATTCATCCTGCTATCCAGATTCTGCTCGATAACACATTCGGTAAATTCGGTGGTGTTTTGGAGCAGCACGATTTCGATCCCCGGTTGATTGAAATCGGAAAAGTCACCTACGTCGGTCGCAGTCACGCCCGGGTCAGCGGACTTCCCAACGTTCAATCAGAAGAACTGCTGCAGTTTCCCAATCATGTACTGGGACTGGCGTTGAACCTGGATCCGAATGAAGTGGGCGTCGTCCTGCTGGATCCCAGTGACCAGTTGACAGCCGGCGATGAAGTTCGCCGCACACATCGACTGTTAGACGTACCAGTCGGTGAATCATTGATCGGGCGCGTGATTGACCCGGTGGGTCGCCCCCTGGATGGCCACGGTCCCGTCTCTGCGGCCGAACGTCGTCCTTACGAACGTGATCCAGCATCGATTACGGATCGCTCCCCCGTTACGGTTCCACTACAGACCGGCCTGAAAGTGATTGACGCTCTGATCCCCATCGGTCGCGGCCAGCGGGAACTGATCCTCGGAGACCGACAGACCGGAAAGACTGCCATCGCCCAGGATACGATCCTTAACCAGAAAAACAAAGACGTGATCTGTATTTACTGCGCCATTGGTCAGAGAAATACCGCAGTCGCGAAAGTCATAGACGATCTTCGCAAGCATGGTGCGCTGGATTACACTGCTGTCGTCGTCGCCGAGAGTGATGCCCCCCCGGGTCTGCAGTTCGTAGCCCCGTATGCAGCGACCACCCTCGGCGAGTATTTTATGGACCGTGGTCAGGATGTGCTGGTCATTTATGACGATTTGACTTCTCACGCCCGTTCCTATCGCGAGCTTTCTCTGCTACTCAGACGGCCTCCCGGGCGCGAAGCCTTTCCTGGGGATATCTTCTATCTGCACTCCCGACTGCTCGAACGGTCAACACACCTGCATGAACGACTGGGAGGCGGTTCTCTGACCGCCCTTCCCGTTGCAGAAACGGAAGCTCAGAATCTTTCTGCCTATATTCCGACGAACCTGATTTCGATCACCGATGGCCAGATCTATCTGTCTCCCCAGTTATTCCAGAAAGGAATTCTGCCCGCTGTGGATGTGGGGCGTTCCGTTTCCCGAGTCGGCGGCAAGACACAACTGCCTGCCTACCGGGCAGTCGCCGGCGATTTACGGCTCTCGTACAGTCAGTTTGAGGAACTGGAAACGTTCTCCCGCTTCAGCAGTCGTCTGGATGAGGAAACGCTGGCAACACTGGAACGGGGACGACGGGTGCGTGAGATCTTCAAACAGCCTCAGTACCAGACACTTTCCGTGCCGGAGCAGATTTCGGTCCTGGTCGCGATGTCTGCAGGTGTCTTCGATGATATTGATTTAAAGCACATCCGAACTTTGGAAGAACGCATCGCTCCTCTGCTCGAATCCGACTTCCCTCATCTGAGCGAGTCCATTCTGGAGGGGAATAAACTGACCGACGGTGATCAACAGGCGATTGTAGAAGCAGCGCAAAAACAGGTTGCATTATTCACACAGGACCAGGCTTGAAGTGAAGCAGAAGCATGCAGGACTTTGAAACCTTAAAACGCAGTATCGATAGCACACGCGACCTGGAATCGGTGGTGAGGACAATGAAAACCCTGGCCGCGGTCAGCATCCGCCAATACGAACAGGCCGTCGATTCACTGGAAGATTTCGCGGAAACGGTCAATCGCGGATTGGCCATGGTTTTGAAAAACGTCCCTCCGCAGACCAGCCTGTCTGAACTGCAGAGAACCGGTTCAACAGGCATTATTGTTTTTGGATCTGACCAGGGAATGTGCGGTCAGTTCAATGAGCAGATCGGCTCGTTCGCACTGGATTATTTTGCGGATGATCCCCAGCCAGCGACGCAGCATGCCTGGATGGTTATCGGATCCCGTATCTCTGGGAAACTTCTGGACGCTGGTTGCCAGATCGACTACGAATTCAATCTGCCGGGAGCCGTTACCGGCATATCCCCCCTGGTCGCAGACATCCTCGCAGAAATTGATCGCTGGCGATATGAACGACACCTGGGGAAAATCTATATCTTCTACAATCAGCGGGTTTCCGCCTCATCCTATAAGCCACATGCCCAGCAGCTACTGCCCATTGATCCTGCTCTACTCGCAGAGAGTTATACACCCGCCTCATCATCCCGGTCGCTGCCCCTGTTTACGATGCCTCCCGGCGTTTTACTCTCGCGGCTCATTCGACAATATCTGTTTGTTTCGCTGTTCCGCGCCTGTGCAGAATCTCAGGCGGGTGAAAACGCAAGTCGGATTGCGTCCATGCAGGCGGCAGAACACAATATTAAAGAGCGGCTGATGAATCTTCAGGCCGAATTTAATCAACGTCGCCAGACCGCGATCACAGAAGAACTCCTCGATGTGGTCACCGGCTTTGAAGCTCTCAAGGAGGAGAAATAAAACACCGACTGTCTGAATATCTAATTTCAACACATTTAATATAACAGAAAGCGCAGTACCATGACCGATCAGCCCGCAACTCCCGTAGCCAGCGATTTCATGACCACCCACGTGGAAGTCGTCACTCCCGACATGCATTTGTCTGATGTGATCCATTTTCTGTTGAAGCATCATGTCTCAAATGCGCCCGTGGTCGAGATCAAGGATGGCAAGAAGATCCTGCAGGGTTTTATCTCCGAACACGATTGTCTGTGTGCTCTCTCTGATGAAGTCTTTTTCGGCTTCCCCAGTCCTCCGCAGACGGCCCGCACCATCATGACCGCGCATCCGATCTGCATTACCCCCCACACAGATCTGTTCTCGATTGTCTCAGTCTTTAACAGCCACAAACTGCGACATCTGCCGGTTGTAGAAAATGGACACCTGCTGGGGATTGTCAGTCGGCACGATATCCTCAAAGAGATGGATGAATATTACAAAAAGAATCTGCATCACCAGGATCACGAACGCATGCTGCGTGACACATCGCAAACCTTCAACCTGCGATTCACCATCGATCGTGATCACGAGTAAGTCCATCTTCAAAGTCAGCAGATCCGAGGCAGCGGACTCCCCAGGGGGTCCGCCAGTGGCTGTTCCGCTCCCAATGTGCGTTGCACTGTCACGGGAGCAACACCGCGTTCTCTGACAACACCGATCCGGCTGGCCCGCTCCATGCCCGGAATCGTCTGCAACTGGGCAACAGCCTCTGCCGCCGCCCCCTGCTCCACAGCCAGCAGCATCGTCCCTTCGTTAGCGATGTGGAGTGGATCGAGCCCGAGCAACTCACTGATTCCCCGTACCTCAGGCGTTACAGGCAGAGTTCGTTCCTCGATGCTCAATGTCATTCCACAGGCTTCTGCCCATTCGTGCAAGACCGCCGCAGCGCCTCCTCGAGTCGCATCGCGGAGACAGCGGATTCGTGTCCCCAGAACACTTCGCAAGTGATCGACTGCGTGAAATAAGGAACCGGAATCACTCGGGGGCAGCGGCTCGATGCCCAGTTCTTCCCGCACCGCCATCACCGCCATCCCGTGCTGCCCCAGGGGACCACTGACAATCAGTTCGTCACCCGCCAGTAGCTGTTCCGGACCAGCGGGAACCGGCTCCAGTAACTCGCCGACCCCTGCGGTATTGATAAACAGTCCATCCACCGCCCCCCGTGGAACAACCTTGGTATCTCCGGCCACTACCTGCACTGCAGTCTCTCCCGCTGCTCGTGCGACACTTTCCAGAATTCGTTCCAGCACCGCCAGAGGAAGCCCTTCCTCGATTATCAGTGAGAGGGTCAGCCAGAGTGGTCTGGCGCCGCTGACCGCCAGATCGTTTACCGTACCGTAAACCGCCAGCGAACCGATGTCGCCTCCCGGGAAAAATAATGGGGTGACGACAAAACTGTCCGTTGTCATGGCCAATGGTTGCCCGCTGTGGGGTAATCGCGCGGCGTCATCCAGAGTCTGAGAAGAGACCGACTGCAGGATTTTTAGAATCCGCTCCTGGATCAGCCTCCGGGATAGCCGTCCCCCTTCTCCGTGCGCCAGGGTCACGCATTCCGCATGATCGCGCAGTGAGACCGGACAGTTCAGCTGCCAGCCGCCTGGAGATTTTCCTTCCCGCTCGGTCATCTTCCGCTTCTTCCTGATAATTTCCGTTACTCAGTTCCGTCTCAAGTTGTTTGGTCCACAGGTATTCCATAACGATAATAGGCGGCACAGGCGCCTTCCGAGGAGACCATAGGTGCTCCTAAAGGAGAATCGGGGCTGCAGCGTTTACCGAATTCGGGACAGTCCGGCGGTTTCAGCTGACCGGTCATGACGTCATAACTGCGACACACATCATTCTCCAGCACCGGCAGCTCAGTTTTTTCAAAACGCAGTCGCGCATCAAAGTGGCTCCACTCAGGTCGTAGTTCCAGGCCTCCGCGGGGAATCACACCGAATCCACGCCAGGTGCGATCGTTGATCTGGTAGATCTCTCGCACCAGATCGCGTGCGGCACGGTTCCCCGCGGCCTGCACAGCGCGGGCATAACAGTTTTCCAACCGTGCCTGTCCCTGTTCGAGTTGTCTTACACAGGCCAGTATCCCTTCCAAAAGATCGAGCGGCTCAAAGCCGGTGACGACCACGGGCAACTCATAACGTTCCACAAATGATTCATACGATTCGTAGCCCATCACGGTACAGACATGACCTGCCGCCAGAAATGCCTGAACCCGATGATCGGGTGCTTCCACCAGGGACTCCATCGCCGGCTGTACACGCACATGCGAAACCAGCAGACTGAAATTCTGCACTCCATCCCGTTCCGCCTGTCTGACCGCCAGTGCCGTTGCCGGGGCCGTCGTTTCAAAGCCGACTGCGAAGAAGACGACCTGCCGCTGCGGGTTTTTCTGAGCCAGTCTGACCGCATCCAGAGGCGAATACACGACCTGCACCTGCCCGCCCGCGGTGCGGACATCGTGCAGCGACCGCTTGCTGCCCGGCACACGCAGCATATCACCAAAGCTGGCGAGGATCGTGTCTTCCCGCTGTGCCAACTCGCAGGCGAAATCGATGTCTGCCTGACTGGTGACACAGACTGGACAACCGGGACCATGAATCAGTTCTACGATACCCTCCAGTTCTGCAGCGATCCCGTGTCGGAGCAGGCTGTGGGTCTGGCCCCCGCAGACTTCCATTAACGTCCAACGGCGGGTGGCTGCCTTCTGAATTTCTTTCAGCAGGCGTTGTGCTGCGGCCGGGTCTCGATATTCATCCAGGTACTTCATGATTCGTACCCCGTGTCGTCTGGCTCGGCTGCCTGCCAGCCTGCATCGTCTCCCATCGCGGCCAGCGTTTTGAAGATCTGTTCTGCTTCTTCGGGGTCCACTCGACTGATGGCGATGCCGGCGTGGACGATGACGAATTCTCCTTCCTCCGCTTCCGTGACACAGGCCATATGCACCACACGACGTACGCCGTCGAATTCCACTTCCGCCTGTGCAAAGACGCCTTCCCGCTCCAGCCAGCGTACAATTTTTCCCGGGATGCCTAAGCACATTGGTTTGTGTCCTTCCTTTCCCGTCTGGCTAGCGCAATCGCCAGCTGACCCGCCGCCAGGCCGCCATCGTTGGGGGGAACCCGTCCCGGTAGACCAAGCTCCTGTCCATTCTGTCTGAACTCAGCAGCGACCGTTTCGACCAGGCAACGATTCTGAAACACGCCCCCTCCCAGAACAACGGGAAACTCCGCATACGAAGCACAAAAACGGGCAATCCCGCGTGCCAGCCCCCGATGAAAACGCATCGCCATCCGCCCCGGTTCAACTCCCTGCAGCCGATCCTCCCAGATCTGTCTGACCGCCGGTCTCCAGTCGAGTTCCCGCAGATCGCCCTCCTGCATCGGAAAGTCATACGCGTCTGCTTCTGCTGCATCACAGGCCGCTTCGAGCAACATTGCTGCCTGGCCCTCAAAACCGGAATGTCTACAGCCCAGGATCAATGAGGCCACTCCATCAAACAGCCGCCCCGCGCTACTCGTCAGTGGGGAGAGACGTCGGGATTCCGCGATTTTGAGCAGTGCTGCCACCTGACTATGTTCGGTTTCCAGTTCGTATGCTGCCTGATCTCCCAGTGCGTCTGCCAGTAACGTCACCGCAATTCGCCACGGTTCGCGAATCGCCTGTTCGCCACCCGGTAATGCGAACGGCAACAATCGCCCGATGCGTTCATATTCCCGAGCGCTCGCGAGTAAGAATTCGCCTCCCCAGATGGTCTGATCTTCGCCCCAGCCGGTTCCGTCGAATGCGACTCCCAGGACACGTCGTTCCAGCCAGCCCTGTTCCAGCATCCCTGATGCGATGTGTGCATGATGATGCTGTACCTGTTCCAGTGGAATGTTTTCACGTTCCGCCCACTGAGTCGTGAAATAATCCGGATGTTGATCACAGACCAGGCCTGCAGGTGAGACATCATAAAGTTGTTCAAGAGCCTCTAACTGGCCCAGATACCGTTCACAAGCGGCTACGTGATCCAGCTCTCCGATATGCGGCCCCAATATCGCCTGCTGTCCGTTACACAGCGCGAAAGCAGACTTCTGCTGCCCTCCCGTGGCCATCAATGATTCGTCACTTTTCACAGGCAGGGACAACGGAGCCAGCCCGCGGGCCAGCCGAATGGTGACACTGAGTCCCGCGATGATACGGACGACGCTGTCATCGATGGGGCGCTGAATTGGCCGATCGTGTTCCAGCCACAGATCGGCACCTTGGCTGATCTCGGCTTCGATTATCTTTGATTGACAGGGGATGGGCGATCCTTCCCGGTTCGCGCTGGTGACAACCAGTGGAAATCGGCATTGCTCCAGCAGCAGTGCATGCAGCGGTGTCGTGGGTAACATCACCCCCAGGGTCTGTAATCCGGCATTCAACTCACGTGACAGACCAGACTCCTGCCGGGCACGCAGCAGTACGATCGGCGCTACGGCTGAACTGAGTTCCCCGGCTTCCACGTCGTCTACAATTGCCAGTCGCTGTGCTTCTGCAAGCGATCGGACCATGACAGCCAGGGGCTTGGACGGTCGATGCTTCAGGCGGCGTATTGCCTGAACCGTGGCATCAGAACGGGCATCACCGATTAACTGATAGCCTCCCAGGCCCCGCAGTCCCACAATCTGACCGCGTGCTAATGCCTGAGCTGCTCTTCCAATTGAAAGCTGACCTGAGGCAACAGTATTTCCTTGAGAATCCGTCCCCCAGACTTGAGGTCCACAGTCCGGACAGGCGATGGTTTGTGCATGAAACCGTCTGTCGGTCGCTGACTCATATTCGGCTGCGCACGCATCACACATCGCATATTCTGTCATCGCAGTCTGCCGTCGTTCGTATGGCATGGCGTGAATGAGTGAATAGCGGGGACCACAGTCCGTGCAGCTGTTAAACGGATATTGATAACGACGATCATCAGGATCGAAGATTTCTTCAAGACATGCCTGACAGACGGCCTGGTCCGTGGGGACTGCGGTTCTCAGCACGCCGACCTCGTCACTCTCCTGAATCTGAAACGAACTCAAGCCCTCATATTCAACAGGTTGACGCGCCCGTGTTTCCAGTACTGCTTCAACCGGCAGATGGGCCTCCAGCCCCTCCTCGAATCGCTGTATCAGCGGAGCAGGTCCCTCTACGTGCAGCTTTACCCCCGCAGAGGTGTTACAGATTGAACCGGCCAGTCCCAGTTCGTGCGCCCAGCGTGCTACCGCGGGTCTCAGGCCGATTCCCTGCACGCGACCGTTGCACGTAAGCTGTACGGCGATCTGTGTTGCTTCCGGATTACTGGTTGCCTGCCGGTTCATAGACGGACTCGATTTTTTCCTGATACTGCTGTTCCAGAAATTCACACCATTCCTGAATGCCACTATTATCGATTGCACACGTCGTCAGGACATTCAGCTCGGGTTGAATTTTCAACGCATCTTCGGTCACTGCTTCGATAGAGAAAGGGACATGTGGCAGCAGATCCTGCTTGGTCACAACCATAGCCTGACTGGTGCGAAACATCTTGGGATACTTGCCCGGCTTATCGTCCCCCTCCGTCGTGCTGATCAGGACCACGCGGAGGTGCTCTGCCAGATCGTGGGACGCCGGACAGACCAGGTTACCCACGTTCTCGATAAACAGAAAGTCGACTGCCGGATCTCCCAGCGCCTGCAATCCCCGCTGCACAAGAGGTAGTTCCAGATGACAGGCGCCCCCCGTTGTCAGCTGGGCTACCGGTACTAAGGGTGCCAGTCGTTGTGCATCCCGGTCTGTTTCCAGATCACCAACCAGCACGGCCATGCTGCGGCGACCAGCCCAATGCCGGGCCGTCGCTTCCAGCAGAGAGGTTTTGCCCGAACCTGGCGAGGAAAGCAGGTTGATCACCAGCGTCCCCCGCCGACCCAGTCGTTCCCGTTCTGCAGCCGCGTCCGCTTTCTGTTCCGCCTGGATGTCCCGTCTGACAGATAACACGCGGGTGTTCATGACTTCGCTCCTGACACTGAATTTTCAGAATCGACAGTAATACTCATCAGTTTCACCTGGTCTCCCTGAATCACCTCAACGGGGCCGGTTCCACAAGCCGGACAGAGAAACTCATTATCCTGCACTTCAAAACACTGACCACACAGCCGACACTCCGCCTTGACCGGCACGATGTCCAGCACGAGGCGACATTCCTGCGGGAACCATTCTCTCGCCAGTTCTGTAAAAGCTGATTCAAATAACAAAGGTTCGACTCCCGACAGGTCTCCGACCTGCACCTGAATCTCTTTCACCACGCCCCCGCCATCGTCGGCAACGATCTGCTGAACCTGATTCAACAGCGTCTGTACCAGGGACCGCTCATGCATGATCGACCTCCAGAGAACGTATGACATCCCATTCCCGACAGATCGACTCGACGGCGCGTTCCACGCCGGCAGACACCTTTGACGAGATGGCGTCTCCCGGAATTGTCTCTGAAATTTCTACACCCCAGATGATAACCAACTCAGGAAGCTGTCCCAGTTCCTCCGCCAGCGATAACACCCCCGGCAGTGCGATCTGATGTGTCCCCGACCAGTTCACCTGATCCAGTTCAGTAGTTGGCCACTGCCAGCGATGCACGCTCCCCACCGGGCTACCGCCGCGACAGGCATCACAGATGACGAGAGGATACGCAGGATCGAGCCAGTTGAGCAGGTCATCCGGCGTTCGTGAATAATGAACCATCGCCTGAGACAGGCCTCTTTTCTCCAGCGCGCGGACAATTTCCCACCCAGCCTGATCATCGCCATGCGGACTGCCAAGCCCTGCGACCTGTATCTGTCGGGAATCTGTCATAACTCAGGACCGTTCTATCGTGACATTCAAAAAATGCGTGGAACAACTGATGCACGGATCATAGGCCCGCACCAGGTTTTCACAGAGACGGGCCGCCTGTGATTCTTCTTTCTCAATTACCTGGCCCACCCATGCTTTCAGATCGACTTCAATCTGTGCCTGATTCTGGGAAGTCGGAGGAATAATGTCCGCCTCGACGATCTTACCTTCAGTGTCAATTTCGTAACGATGAAAGAGTGTTCCGCGGGGCGCTTCCGTCGCCGACATGCCCACTCCGGCCTGGTATTCATAAGTCATGCGAGGCTCCTTTGTGGAATGCTCGTCACGAAGAATCTGCAGCGCCTCTTCGTACGAGTGCACCAGTTCCAGCCCCCGGGCGATAATGGCTCGATGCGGATTCCTGCACTCGGGCTCAAACGCAATTTCATCAGCCAGTTTCCGCGCCGCTGGAGAAAGCCGATCGCGGTTCAGATTCACCCGTGACAGGGGGCCCAGCAGATAGGGACGCCCGGTCGTTTTGCGAATGGCGTGCAGGGCCGTCGAGTGTGGTACCTGTTGTTCCTGAAACTCATCGCGGTAGTTGCTGATTTCGATCTGATCTCCGGAACTGGTCTGCATGACGCCTTCGTTCATGGGATATTCGTCGGGATGCGAGAGTGAAACAAATTCACAATCCGATTCCAGTTCGGGATATTCGAAACCGGCGACCCAGCGGGTGGTCTCAATGGCTGCGTTCAAACCCCATTCAAAATCGGGCACCAGTTTCTGAAACTCGTTGCGGCTTGGAATACGATAGAAGCCTCCGACACAGACATTCACGGGGTGAATGGCCCGCCCCCCCAGCAGGTCGACTAACTGATTCCCATGTTTCTTCAGTCTCAGCCCCCGGTTGACCTCGTCCGGGAACTGTTTGGCCATCGCCAGCCCGCTTTCAAATCCCAGAAAATCAGGGGCGTGTAACAGATGCATGTGCAGGCCGTGACTCTCGATCCATTCCCCGCAATACAGCAATCTGCGCAGTCGACGTATCTCGGGAGTGATTTCGACTCCCAACGCCATTTCCATCGCATGCACGCTGCTCATCTGGTACGCCACAGGACAGATTCCACAGATCCGGGCCGTAATATCAGGGGCATCTTCGAGTGGCCGTCCCCGCAGGAGCGCTTCAAACAGCCGCGGCGGTTCGTAGATTTCCAGACGGACTTCTTCTACCTGCTCCCCCTGCAGGCGGACGTAGAGCCCCCCTTCTCCTTCCACGCGAGTCAGCGTTTCGACTTTGATCTTTCGCTCGGTCATCTGCGCTGATCCCCCTCCAGTTGCACTAGACGCGTACTCTCTGTTCGAAACGCGGGTGCGTATGCGTTGAAGTTTTTCAGCTTATGGGCAATTTCCGCTTTCGAGGCACCTTCCCGCTCCATCTGCGCGGAGAGGCTCACTAGATTGGCCTGCAGCGCGGGTCCGAAACAGCCATAACAGCCCCGGTTGTAACTGGGACAGAGTGCATGACACCCCGACTGGGTAACCGGCCCCAGACAGGCCGTTCCCTGCGCAACTGTGACACAGACCGTGCCTCGACGTTTACAGTCGAGACAGACACTGTGCCGGGGAGTACGGGGCGTCTGACCTGCAAGCAGTGAGCGAATGACTTCGATGAGTTGATACTGGTTAATCGGGCAGCCCCGAAGTTCAAAATCGACCTGCACATGCTCGGCAATCGGTGTCGACGTCTCGAGGACCTGGATGTATTCCGGGGTCGCATACACGGCCTGCATGAATTCATCTTTGTCGGCCCAGTTCCGCAGAGCCTGTATGCCCCCCGCGGTCGCACAGGCACCGATCGTCATCAGGAAGCGGGCATCTTTTCGTATCTGCTGAATCCGTTCGGCATCGTGAGGCGTGGTGATGGAGCCTTCCACCAGGGCGATGTCATACGGGCCCTCTTCCATATGGCTGGTTGCTTCGGGGAAATAGACGATCTCCACTGCATCCGCGACCGCGAGCAAGTGATCTTCGGCATCCAGCAGCGACAACTGACAACCATCGCAGGAGGCGAACTTGAATACTGCCAGGCGTGGCTTACACATATTTAAAGGCCCTCCACTTTCAACCAGGGAGAGATCTGATCGTAGCGGTAGACCGGCCCATCCTTACAGATGAATTCCGGTCCCAGTTGACAGTGACCACAAAGCCCCACCGCGCACTGCATGTTCCGTTCGGTCGAGACCCAGATCTGTTCGGTCGTCATCCCCAGCTGTAGCGCCGCCCGTGCAGTGAAACGCATCATGATGTCGGGGCCACAGATCATCATGATCGAATTGGCTGGATCGAAAGACTGTAGCCGTTCCAGCAACTGGGGAACGACGCCAACATTTCCCTGCCAGCCCGATGCTGACCGGTCCACTGTCTGGCGGACATCGAAGTCCTGTGCCTGCCAGCGCTGATACTCGTTTATGTAGAGTCGCATCTCCGGCGTGCGGGCGCCGTAGAGCAAAGTCAGTTGTCCATAATTTTCCCGCTCAGACAACATGCGATAGATCACCGGCCTTAGTGGTGGCAATCCAATGCCCCCCGCCACCAGAATCACATCTTTTCCCTTGCACAGATCCACGGGCCAGCTGGTGCCAAAGGGTCCTCGCAGCCCCAGAGTGTCGCCGACCTGCATGGCTGCAATCCGCCCCGTCACGTTTCCTGCTTTACGGATCGTGTGTGTTAATGTCTCTGTGGCATCCGGATCGCCACTCATGGAAATAGCAGATTCCCCTGCCCCCGGAACATATAGCATATTGAACTGCCCCGGAGCGAAGTGATACGTCTCGGCAGCTACGGAATCGATGAGTGCCAGCTGGTAAGTGGTCACACCACTCACTTCGGGTCTGATCTCGCGAATCACCGCGGTCTGTGGCACCCATGCATTCGCCTGGGGACTGAAGTGGCTGGCAGCAGCGGATGCAGATTCATTCATGATGAAGACTCCCGGATTGCGGCCACTTCGGCGGTTAAATCAATACCCACCGGACACCAGGTAATGCAACGACCACAGCCGACACAGCCGGAAGTTCCGAACTGATCTATCCAGCTCGCCAGCTTATGCGTCAGCCATTGTCGATAACGGCTGCGAACCCCGTTCCGTACCAGCCCCCCATTCATATAACTGAATTCGACATTGAAACAGGAATCCCACACCCGCTGGCGTTCGACCTGTTCGCCCGCCAGATCGCTGACCTCTTCTACCGAACTGCAGAAACAGGTGGGACATACCATCGTACAGTTCGTGCAGGAAAGACAGCGTTCCGCCACGTCGTCCCACTGGGGATGCTCCAGATTCGAGAGCAGCAGATCCCTGATATCAGTCGTATCGAATTCGCGTTCGATCTGATCGACGGCCTGTTGCCGGGCAGCAGTGGCCTGTGACTCCTGATCAGCGGAGACTTCGACCGTCTCCAGTTCCTGCAGAATCTCCTCGCCCTGTTCGGAGCCGACCTCTACCAGGAAGCCGTCCGATAATTCGGTCAACGCCAGGTCGAATCCCTGCTGACAACGCGGGCCCGTATTCATCGAAGTACAAAAACAGGTCGAAGCTGCCTGCGTGCAGTTCACCGCGATCACTAATGCAGCTGCACGACGACGCTGATACTGGGGATCTACATAGGGGCCTCCCACAAAGACTTTGTCCTGAATTCCGATGGCAGCCAGTTCACAGGCACGCACGCCCAGAAATGCGTATTGGGGAGTGGGTTCTTCAGGCTCGCTGAAATTCCATACCTGATCCGATTTTGTCGCTTTAGAAAGCATACTGAACGGGGGAAACAGATTTTTTTTCCAGGACTGGGGTCCGACATTAAATCCGAACAGTGCCTGATCATCGCGCTCTTCGAGTCGATACTTTCCCGGCTCCTGAATGTCGGTCCAGCCGCGGGGCAGATCGTCGATCGAATCGAGACGATCATAGACGATGGCTTCCTGATCTATCGTGGGGCCAATAATTTCGTAACCTCGCGAGTGCAACACATCAAACAGTCTGGCAAACTGATCGAGCGCGAGAAAACAGGATCGCCGGTCGTCGGCTTGTGGGGCTTCCATCATTCCACGGCCCCCTTCTCGCTCTGGAATGTCTGACCGGGCTGTTCGCCATACATATCCAGCACCTGCAGACGGCAGGCAACCAGCCGCTGTGACAGGGCCCGTGCAATCCGCTGCATGATCTGATACCCGATATCATGATCTGCATCACACAGCGCCCGTAACGCTTCGGCATTGATGGCGATGACTTCGGTTTCGTCGATCGCAGCAACAGTGGCTGTCATTTCTCCCTGCTGCAGTATTGTCGACCAGCCGACGAGGTCACCTGCTTCCAGGGTTAGCACCGGTAGACAGCCACGGGCGGGAATCGTCATACAGATCTCGACTCGACCACTGCAGATCACATACAGATCTTTGTGATCGCTGCCTTCTGTAAACAGAGTCTCCCCAGCCCTGAATTTCCGTTGTCGTGCTATCGCAGCCAGTTTATCTTGATCTTCTTCTGACAGTCCTGCAGTGAACCGCAGTTTCATCAGAATTTCCAGAAGCGGATTTGCCTCCATAGCAGCCTCTGCTTTCGTTGAAATCACAAGGAAGTCAGTCTGGATCTCTGCATCGGATTTTATCCCGCAGCACCGGCAGCGTCTATAGTGCCAACCGCGGAAGAGAAAACGAAAAACAGATCCGCTGTGGTATCGGGAATCTCCCTATCAGTGAAAAGGTTATTTGTCCCATACCAGATGAAAAATCGCCTTTGATAAAATAAAAATCTTTCCTGATTCGACCTTCGATCCACAGACAGGAACCATCCCGCATTGGCATGCATATTGCGTCTGAACCTATCGGGCTCTGATACCAGCCCCCTTTATGAAAGCCTGATTTTTGAGAACCGATGCCAGCATTCCGATTTTATTCGCATCACTCATTTAATTTCGTACAATAGAAGTTACAGCATTGACTGTCGCGGTTGCTGAACAGACAGTGCGGGTCAACTTGAGTTTGCGATCAGAAGCATCGGCTAATTGTCAACCAGCATCTACGTTTTTAATACTCAAGGAGCGATCTATGAAGACTCTCGCGCATGACGAACTGAAGTCGCTGACGGAATGGGAACAAGGCCCCTGCATTTCAATCTATTTGCCTCGACATCAGGCCTTATCCGACTACCGTGAAGATCCTATTCATCTACGAAACATGCTCGATCAGGCAGAGACAGCCTTACAGGAACGGGGGATGGGCACGGGCGAAATCAAAACGCTGCTAGAACCGGCTCGGAAAATCCAGAATGATGGCAATTTCTGGGGACGCGGCCCCGCCCAGGGAATCTGCATCCTGCTGGCCCCCGGCATGTTTCAGCAATACGACCTGTTTTATCAGTGTCCGCAGAGTCTGACCGTTGAAGACAGCTTCTACGTGAATCCTCTCTTCTACAAGGTCTACGAAAATGATCATTTTGACCTCCTGGCGGTCTGTCCCAAATCAGTCCGGTTGATTCGTCACCAGAATGGGGAGCTCAAGCAGTTGGATCTACCGGAAAATATCCCCGAAAATATTGAAGCCATTTCCTCGAAAACCCAGTTCGAGGAATCTCTGCAGCATCATACGACTTCTCATGTTGGTCCGGGGAGCGATAATGCCTCCATGCTGCACGGCCATGGTTTAACGAAAGAACTCAATGAAACCCTCTTGACGGATTATTTCCAGATTCTGGCCAAGCAGCTGGAAAAACATTTGGACAACAACGGGCCTACGATGATTCTGATTGCCTCCGAAAAACAACAGAGCATGTTCCGCAAACATTATCATGCGAAAAACCTGCTCGAACAGGGGATTTCTACCTCGCCCGATCATCTGAACGAGCAGGAATTGTACGAGGCGGCTTTACCGGTCATCGAACAGATCACCAGTAAACCGCTGCGTAAGGCCCGCGAACAGTATCAGAAACATCTGGGAACATCCCGGATTACTCACCAGCTGGAAGCGATCCTCCAGGCGGCTGACGAAGGCCGGATCGAAACCCTGTTCGCTCCGCTCGGCTCTGAACTATGGGGGCAGCCCCCCGGCGACGGCGAACTGGTTAAAACCCACGATCAACCCGTAAATGGCGACATCGCCCTACTTAACAGGGCTATCCGCAACACCTACAAACATGGTGGTACCCCTTACGTAGTTGCAGAATCTGATATGCCCGAAGACAAACCGGTCGCCGCATATTTACGCTGGTAGTAGTATTTGTAATTTAAAGTAATAAAACTCAAAACTGGACGATGTTCTCCATCACTCCCGCGGTATAGAATAGCTCTGCTATCCGAATCCTCGATCAGAACCTGACTTCACGTGGACCTGTGATGGAAGAACACTCCAGAGACGATTCACATAGTCATTCCTGCACCCATATCATGATTGTTGACGATCATCCCATCGTCCGGGAAGGCTATGTCCATCTCATCCAGAGGCGAGATCATCTGCAGGTCTGCGCCCAGGCAGGCAGCAAATTCGAAGCCCTCCAGCAGATCCGAGAGTCCGCGCCTCATCTGGTCATCGTGGACATCTCCCTCTCCGATGGCTCCGGGCTGGAATTAATCAAAGACGTCAAGTCCCAGTTCCCACAAGTCAAACTGCTCGCCGTCTCCATGCATGATGAAAGTCTCTTCGCGGAACGCTGTATTCGTGCGGGCGCCCGGGGGTTTGTCAATAAACAACAGGCTCCCGAGCAGTTAATCAACGCCATCGAACGTGTTCTCTCCGGAAAAATCTATCTCAGCCAGGACGTCACCGAACGTATGATTTCCCGTTCCATCGGCGCCCTGGAAGATGAAAACCTGTCCCCCATCGAAAAACTCTCTGACCGGGAACTGGAGGTCTTTGAGCAGATCGGCCAGGGAGAAACCACCCGCCAGATCGCTTCCAAGTTGAATCTCAGTGCGAAAACTATCGAAACCTACCGCGAGAACATCAAGCATAAACTGAATCTGTCCAACGCCACGGAACTCACCCGACATGCGATTCAGTGGGTTCTGGAAAATCGCCAGTAAGTTGTCTCTGCATATTTAGAGATCCTCCTAAATTCAAAGATGGTGCGCCGCAACACGCCTGATGCGACACACCACCCGTCTGAATGTAAAGCCACCACCATCGACTCAGGAGTTATTTGGCTTTCGGCTTCACAGTCACCTTGTGTGCTTTGACGGTCTCTGCTTTCGGAAGTGAAATCGTCAACACGCCGTTGTCACAACAGGCCTCAATCGCAGCTTCCTTCACTTCACAAGGCAACGTCACCGTCCGTGAAAAACTACCCGAATGGCGTTCCACCCGATGATAGGTCTTGCCCTTTTCTTCCCGGTCTTCTTTCCGCTCCCCGGTAATCCGCAACTGATTGCCACTGACTTCAACATCAATCTCTTCAGGCCTGATTCCGGGAACATCCAGATGAACTTCGATTTTGTCATCCGTCTCGGACAGGTCAAGTGAAGCTTCAAACCCCTGAGTCAGCCAGCCACTGTTCCAGTCATCAGAAAAACGGGACAGCAGCTGATCCATCTCATCCCGCAACGACCAGAAGGGGGCACGCCCCAGAAACGAACTGAAAGCACCCGGACGTTGTGACAGTAGCCGCGTTTTGACCTCAGGCTGAGCAGCTTGCATCGGCTGGTTTTTCTCTTTTGTCATGGTTGTCGCCATCGTCATTTCTCTCCTTATGAAAAGCTGACAGGGAATATTCTGCTGACCAGGTCAGCAAACCGACTCCAGTTCGGCTGACCTCCAGCTCGACTGGCCGTCATTGATTTTTGACGGCATCCTACCTGCTCCTCATTCGTTCTGAAATCAGGAAAACAAAGAGAACTATACTACGGTATCCCCTGCCCTCCGCCTGGGGAATTCCCCCACCACAACGATCGGTTTTCAGACTATTCAGAAGATTTTTACTCATCGTAAAAATTTGTTATAATGAATCAGAGAAGCGGTTTGCCACTCTCTGGGCTCGTTTCTCTATCGTTATTATTTTCAATCAGAAACACGACATCATTTTTTTGCAAAGGAGAAAGTCATGACTGCAGGTCGAATTTGCACTAGAGAAGTCGATTTGGTTGATCAAAACGAATCCGTTCAAGTCGCCGCCGAACGCATGAATTCCCGTAACGTCGGCACACTTATCGTCCTCGATGAAGAATCCCACCCCATCGGCATGCTCACCGATCGGGACCTGGCGCTCCGCGTGGTCGGCAAGGGACGCGACGCCATCGAAACGACCGTCTGGGATATCATGACGCGATTCCCCTATAACATCAGTGAGGACACTTCCATCGAAGCCGCCCTCACGAAAATGCGATCCGGCGGTTTCCGACGACTGCCGGTCGTCGATCAGGAGGGTAAGCTGATTGGCGTCCTGACGCTCGACGATATCCTCGAACTGCTCTGTGAAGAATTCACCGAGATCGGGAAGCTCATCCAGAAAGAGAGCCCGGCCAGCCTGGCCCAACTCTGACCAGGCAGTATCACTCCTCAAACGGAGAATTAACCGTCCGACATGACTAACTCTGATGAGCATTCCGAGACCGACATCTATTCGCATGCACGCGAGCGCATGCTGCGGGAGCATCTGCGGGAACGGGGAATTACCGATGCCCGCGTGCTCCACGCCATGCGCAGCGTTCCCCGGGAAGAGTTCGTCACGCCCGACAACAAACGCTACGCCTACAATGACTGTGCCCTCCCCATCGACTGTCAGCAGACCATCTCGCAACCCTATACCGTCGCGTTCATGTGTCAGGCCGCTCAATTGACCGGCAGTGAAAAAGTCCTCGAAATCGGTTGCGGATCAGGTTACGGCGCCGCAGTCCTGTCGCTCCTCGCTCGCGAGGTCCACACCATTGAACGCATCCCTGAATTGGCCGAACAGGCCCGCGTAAAACTGGACCGTCTCGGTTATAACAATGTCCACGTCTATACCGACGACGGGACTCTCGGCGTCCCGCAAGCCGCCCCCTTTGACGCCATCATCGTCACCGCAGGCGCCAAAGAACTCCCTCAACCCTACGTCGATCAACTGAACGAAGGCGGTCGCATCATCATTCCCATTGGAGGCGAATACACCGGGCAGACCATGTGCCGCTTTACGCTCCGCCAGGGTCTTCTCGACGAAGAAAACCTCGGCGGCTTCGCCTTCGTTCCCCTCATCGGTGAATTCGGCTGGGACCGTTGAAGCGTCATCAGTAAACCGGGAATTCTCCGCTCGCCAGTCGTCTGACAAAGTCTTCCATGTTTCTCAGTTGCCGATCGATAATCTTCTGAATCGGCTCTTCCACCTCCTTGAGTTCGACTCCCTTGCTCAGTACCACTTCCGTGCTCACCATCCATGGATCACTGATTTCTCGACCAATCTGGCTGCACATCCGCACGATCACTTCCTTGACCGGTTCCAGTTCGTCATAAATCTGCTGCGCCAGTTGATGACACAACACATTATAAATCTTCCCTACATGGCTGAAAGGATTCTTCCCGGCCGCTGCTTCTGCACTCATCGGACGATTCAGCGTAATCAAACCGTTCACTCGATTACCTCGTCCCACCTGGCCACCGTCAGCCCCCTCGGCTGAAGTTCCCAGCACGGTCAGATACATGCCGTCCATGCCCCGCTCCGGATTATCCAGGGTGTTGATCGCCAGATCCACGCCGTCCAGCGTTTTGAGCTGTGGTTCCAGAAATGCCGTTAACTCGTCCGCCAGTTCCTTTTTCCGATCGAAGTAATACTGCACTTCTTCGATGTACCGGTCGACGATCGCCACCGCCAGCGTCAGCTGCAGATGTTTGTCTCTGCGCACCCCCATCACCTTCACGTCCTGTCCCGTCTCCGGATACTTCAGTTTGAATTCCTCGGTATTGAGGAACCGCTCCGATTCCAGCACCAGTTGCTCAGTCTCAGTGAGCGGCGCAAACCCGACTGCCGCTGAAGTGTCATTCGATAACAGCCGGGCCCGCGAGAAGATGTCTGTGAGCTCTGCGGAACCGACGCGCAGCTCATTCTGAAACACCACATGCGTCTCGGTATTGACCAGCGGCAGATGTGCTTTGATCCACTCCCGGGCACTTTCCAACGCAATCTCTTCCACGGAAATTCGATGCCCTTCCCACTCAGAGGTTGCCCGATCTCCAATCACCAGTCGCATCGGCGTATGGACGACTCCGCCCCCCAGTTCGGGCTCCGTGTGTCCCGCCACCAGCAACCCTTTATCGATATTGTGATGCAGGATCCGCCCCGCCCACTGCAGATAACTCTGTGACAGCGAGATCGATATCGCTTCCGCAATGCCATCACAGATCGTGTCCGGATGACCGATCCCTTTTCGCTCCACGAATTCCACCGCTTTCTCTGCGGTCGTAAGTGGTCCCAGCGATTCCAGGTGAAAATGTTCCATCAGAAAATGGACTCCCTTTGACGCGTTTCCCTGCTTGAACAGGCTCAGCCACGATTTTTAAATAGATCCAGAAAACGGTCTTCATAATCAGCGAAGACCTCCAGGCGATCCAGTTCCTGTTTGAGCACATACGCTTTGGAACGGTTCTGCTTCGCTTCTTCAAACAGCTGCTCGATCCGCTGCTCCTCTCCCGGCGTCAGCTTCGGCTGTTCGGGCACTTCCGGTTGCAACGACTCCTCGAACGATTCCGACTGCTCCGCCTTCTCCCCCATCGACTTTTCGACTTGAGAGAGTAGTTCACCCAGTTTCTTCTCCATCGTCTGGGCCTGCTCGACCAGCTCACTGGTTTCAATCTCAATTCCCGAGATTAACCGAAACGCTTTCAATACGGCCAGCGACGCTTTCGGGAACGGTAACTGCGAAAAAATATGCGGCATCTCTCCCAGCAGACATGTCCCGCTCAAGCCCTTATCGGCCGCGGCCCCCAGCAGAATCCCGTTCAGTCCGCTGATATTTCCTTCCTGCAGAATCTCGAGGTTATTCACCCGCATCTCCTTGAGATCTTCCTGATCCGTCACGGCTGCAAACACGCGCGACTCATGTTCCGGATGCATCCCGGTGGCCATCGCCGCAAACGTGAAGACCCGCTTGATCCCCAGATCCTGCGCATAAGAAATCATCTTCTTGCAGTAAGAATATTTGCCGAACTGAGGCTGGGCTTCTCCGATCAGCACGACCAGGTCGTGCTGTTCCTCGGGATCTTTCCACAGAAAAAAGCGACTCCGCGGTCGTGCTCCTGTATGAATCACTCCCCGTTCGACTTCGACATAATCGATGTCAAACAGCTCGGGCGGAGAATACTCGGAAAGCAGCTCCATCCCCAGCTTGGCCATCAGGTAGTATCCCGCGGTCAGCCCCACGTTACCCATCCCGGGCCAGACTGCTATCATCCAGGGCGATTTCAAAGCCTGAACGCCGTCAATCAAATTCATCTCTCGGTCCTCCTGCTCCTGGTTGTCTGATGCTCTGCTTCTGAATTGATCGTAGGCGGGTCCTTACGAAAAACACCTGTTCCCACTCTCACTGGTTGCCAATTATCTGATTTTCACAGGCGGTTTCTGTCCCTTGGGAATCAACGTAATGTATTTCCGATCCTTCATTCGCTGATCAAAGTCCGCTTTGGCTTCTTTAACCAGTACCGGATTTTCCAACAGCGCCACCGTCGTTGCCGCCAGAGCTTCCGCTGCATACATGATCCCTTTCTCGCCGATGGAAGAACCGATGCAGGCTACGTTCTGCCAGCTGTGCCCCGGATTTCCCGCTGCAAAACAGGTCGTCCGCAGACCTCCCGTGGGAATGTGCCAGCTGATGTCCCCCACATCCGTTGAGCCCTTGGAAGATGTTTTCGATTCCAGCAGCGTATGCACCCTGCTGTCGATCGCTACGGGGAATGTCTGGCCGAACTCTTCAATCAGCGGCTGTTGAATCCGACGGGCAAACGCTTTCTCCTCTTCCGAAAACTCGGGAGGTCCAATCACCGTCAGCTTCTCATGAATCAACTCCGACAACGGCGTATTGGGAATCAGCTCATGATTGTCGGTATCCACCTGAATCGAGAGCTTGGTGCGCGTCATCAGTGCCGCCCCTTTGGCGATATCGACGACCCAGCGATAATACCTTTCCAGGTCTTCATGCGCGTTCGCACGCACGTAATACCAGACGGTCGCTTTCGCAGGCACTACGTTGGGCTGTCCCCCGCCGTCAATGATCACGTAATGCATCCGGGCGTCTTCTTTAACATGCTCCCGCATATAATTCACGCCCGTATTCATCAGTTCCACCGCATCCAGGGCACTCACACCACTCTCCGGACTCACCGATGCATGCGAAGGCAAACCGGTAAACGTGAACTTGACTGAGACGAGCGCCTTCGAACTTCCCAGATGCACGTTGGTATTATTTCCGGGATGCCAGTGCAGACAGATATCCAGATCCTCGAACTGCCCATCCAGCAGCATATAAACCTTCCCCAGTCCGGTCTCCTCGGCTGGCGTTCCGTAAAGTCGCACCGTCCCCTTCAAGCCATGTTTGTCAACTGCTTCCTTAACGGCCAGCGCCGCCCCCAGTGCCGCGGTTCCCAGCCCACTGTGTCCGCAGGCATGACCGGCTCCCCCTTCAGTCTGACTCTCACGATAAGGAACCGTTTTCTGAGACAGCCCCGGCAACGCATCATACTCTGCCAGGATCCCGATGATCGGCTTTCCGCTCCCATAACTGGCGACAAACGCGGTCGGCATATCCGCCACTCCGCTTTTAACCTTGAAGCCTTCCGCTTCCAGCTTTTCAATCAGCAGCTGCGATGACTTCGTTTCCTGCAGGCCGACTTCCGCATAATTCCAGATCGACTGGTTCACCGCTTTCAGATCTTCCGACCGCTGCTGCACATCCTGCACCGCCGTCTGCTGGGCCTTACTCAATGTGGGCTGCTCTTTCTCAGCCGCACTCAGCATCAGACCGCTGCTCGCCAGCAGTAAACCCACGATCGAACCAGTCCACCAGTTATTTTTTACATGCATGATCATTCTGTTCCTCAGAGAAGTGCAGCGCTACAGGTTTGTGTCTCAATTCAGACTAACACAGCCCGTCTCGAAAGTCATCTCATTTCCCCCTCCCTGACTGCGGGATTTTCACTGATGAAATACTGAATAAACAGGACTTGAACCGGCCCTCCCGATACGTATGCTGGTCCCCTCTGGCTCGCGCGCGAGGCACGTTCACATCCACCAGAACACTCGGCACCACTGACGAATCAGCACCTGCACTCACCCCGTTTTTCACTACGATTTCACCTGTCTCTCCCCAACCGGTTCGCCCTGTTCCCTTCCATTGTTCAGGGCAAACCAGGACACATTCCGGCCAGACGCGGACAAAATCCGGGACAAAGCGTGACAAAATCCGGCCACATCGGGACAAATTTCTGTCTTGACGCCCCCGCGCCCTTCCACAGAATTCAACATAGAAACAGAACAGCAATTCATTCACGACCAACTCCCCTTTGAAAAAGACCAACGCCCCCATGAATCCCCCAATCCAGTTGAAAATAAACTGAGCGGCAAGGCGCTAGCCGCCGGTATCCAGAATAGATGCGGAGTAAATTACCACCACAAGACGCCGTTTAACAAAGAATGATGCGGCACCCGAATAAAATTCGGCCCAAGCACAGCGAGCAGGAAACTGACGGTGTTGCGTTCAATAAAAAACGACTCGGTTTGCTGTAATCATTCGTTCTACAACCCCCGCTATCCTACACATCGGCACGCACAAGGCGACGTAAACATTACCCACCAGTGCTCAAGTTGCATCAGCAGACACTTTACAGACTTACCCTATCTACACCCACAACGAACAAAAACCCAACCAGAAATGTTTTGCATCTCTCCCCGAAAGATTCCAAAATGAAACCATCTCTCACTTCTCGCCGTTTCAGAAGGACTCGCTCATGCAACGTCTCCCTCTCGCAGGCCTGGCTGTGTTATTCAGTCTATTCACGCTGCTTTCGCCAGTGCACGCCACCAATGACAACTTTCTGCCCGGCGACTCCTTCTTTCCCTCCAAAGTCCTTTATGAAAATCTGCAACGACAGGAACAGGAAGCCGAGCCCGTCTACTACTACAACTACGTCTGCGAACTCGCCTTCTGTGGCTACGCCGGCTATTCGCAGCTCAAGCTGGACAAACAGAATGAGCAACTGGCGGCAAATATCCGTAAAGCCTATTTACACATTCGTAAAAGCCAGCCGATCCGACTCAGGCCCAAAAAGAACGCAAAGCTTCCGCAGAATAATCAGGGGAACCCGAATCTGGACAACTTCTACGAGACAAATGGCCTGAGCATCTTCTTTTACAATGAAGACTACGACTGGCAGCGATTGAAGATTGGCCTCAAGTACAATGAAAACTGGCGTGAGGAAATGAAAAAGTTCATCAACGCCGGTCGGTATTGTGCCTTCGTGAAAAAGGGGGATGCGCTCAAGAGATCAACCACCATGGCGAAGCAGGTCCCCCGCTGAACGTCAAGATCCCCGAGGCGGACATTGAAACTGGTAAGAAAGTCGACCTCCCGCTCACCCCCACAACACCCCTCAAAGCCCTGATCCTCTACGACGACAACTACCAGGACTACTATGACATGAAAAACGGCAAGCGCCTGCTGGTAGTCACCAACCAGGGCATCACCCGCTATGTGATCTACCGCGGAAAATGGAAGCAATACTGATCAATCCAAAGCGATCAAGACAAACAGCCTGAAACCGGGTGGGCCCGAATGCAATTCGGGCCGAGCGCAGCGAGCAGGAAACTGACAGCTCATTCTCCCCAGTCAGAGAGCCCCTGCGCACCCCAACACTTTCGTGTCTTTCGTGGTAGCTTAAATTTCGAGCCCTTCGCGGTCTACAACACAATGCCGTCATACCGCAGCACGTATTCCCTGTCGAACACATCCGGCTCCAGCTTCATACCACGCTGACGATCCTGCTCCGCCTTCTCTTCCTCACCTTCAAAGTGATACGCCAGCCAGCGGTGGAAATAGCCTTCCCAGTTCTTCGGCGCGAGTTCGATCGCCCGCGAGTAATCGTCGATGGCCAGTGCGACCTTTTCATCGCTCCAGCGGATCAGCCCTCGATGCACATAAATGGTCGCCAGACGCTCTGGATCGTAATCGGACTGCTTTTCCGCCACCTGAATCGCAATCGTCAGGTCTTCTTCTGCAGACGCGTATCGACCAACACCCATATAGAGCAGCGCACGCGCAAAGCGGGCATCCGCGTCGCGGGGGTTATCATCAATCGCCACATTGAAGCGGGCCTGCTGCGACTCAAAATCGTAAACGCCATCCTGGGGCGTAAAGTCCGTCAACGGCCGATAGAGCTCAGGCTTGGGCATCGGAACGGGGATGCACGCTGAAAGACAACACATCAGCAATAGCCCACCCGTCAGCAGGCGGAAAGACAGATTCAGCATCACATCACAATCCTTGTTCGACCGCAGCCCCCGAAATATTTCCACCTAAATCCATTCAGGACAACATGTTACAGCAGAAACATTTCTATCAGGCAACCGGCAGGAGTAACCCCCTCCGCGCGTAATGTAAACCAGAACCCACTGTTACCGCAAGATGATTCATTTCCCGCAGGATGCGCGCACAGAAGTAGGGGCGGCCCTATGTGGCCGCCCGCCACGCGAAGCATAATTCCCTCTCTACCGTCAGCCGGGTCCAGCAAACACGCACAATCCAACAGTCCCTCTTTTTTCGTGTCTTTCGTGCTTTTCGTGGTAGCAAAACCATTCGCGTATTTCGAGGTTCAACTCAGCAGGTCATGTTTCACATGCGCCTCTTCCACCCCGGTCAGCCGCGCATCCAGGCCGCGATACTTAAACGTCAGTCGGCGATGGTCGATCCCCATGCAGTGCAGAATCGTCGCGTTCATATCTCGAATATGCACCGGGTTCTCAACGACGTTGTAACAGAAGTCGTCGGTCTTCCCATATTCGAAACCACGCTTAATTCCGCCGCCCGCCATCCAGATCGAGAAGCAGCGTCCATGATGGTCCCGGCCGGCACTCGGGCTGCCGATGGCACCCTGGCTGTAAACGGTCCGGCCGAATTCGCCTCCCCAGATCACCAGTGTCTCATCCAGCAGCCCCCTCTGTTTGAGATCCTTGATCAACGCCGCGGAGGGCTGATCCACGTCCAGGCACTGGTTCGGCAGCTGGCTCTTCAGCGACACGTGCTGATCCCAGCCGCGATGGAACAGTTGCACAAACCGCACACCACGTTCAGTCATCCGGCGGGCCAACAGACAGTTCGCTGCAAAGCTCCCCGGCTTCCGAGATTCGGGTCCGTACATTTCAAACGTTTTCTGAGTCTCACTCGAGAGGTCCATCAGATCGGGGACCGAAGTCTGCATCCGATAAGCCATTTCGTAAGAATTAATACGCGCCTGAATTTCGGGATCGCCAATTTCTTCCGCCTGTCCCCGGTTGAGTGTCGCCAGGTCGTCCAGCAGCTTCCGCCGCTGTTTACGGTCGATACCCGCCGGATTAGACAGGTACAGCACCGGACTCGAACCAGGCCGCAGCTTCACTCCCTGGTGACTGGGGGGCAGATATCCCGAACCCCACAGCCGGTCAAACAGCGGCTGCCCTGGATTTTTCCCCGTACCCTGTGACAGCATCACCATGTAGGCGGGCAGATTTTCGTTCTCACTTCCGAGTCCGTAACTCAACCAGGCGCCCATGCTCGCATGGCCGATCTGCTGTGAACCCGTATTAATATAGGTGATCGCTGGATCGTGATTGATGGCCTCGGTATTCACCGATTTGACAATCGTAATATCATCGGCAATCGTCTGTGTATGCGGCAGCTGTTCGCTGATCCACGTCTGATGTTCTCCGCACTGTTTCATCTCCCAGAACGGCGCGACGACAGGAAACGACTTCTGTCGGGCCGTCATGCCGGTCACGCGTTGGGTTCCCTTCACGGAATCGGGCAGATCCGAACCGTGGAGCTTCCGTAGTACGGGTTTGTAATCGAACAGATCCACATGTGAAGGACCGCCCGACTGAAACAGGTAGATAATCCGCTTCGCCCGGGGTGCGACCTGTTGGACTGCAGCCGGGATCGCCTCAGCGGAGGCACTCTGGTTGAACAGTTCCGGATAGAGCAGACTCGCTAATGCCGCTCCACCAATGCCGCGGGCCGAGCGTCCCAGCAGTGTCCGTCGTGTCAGATTACGTTCGTATTCAAATACCGGGTCCATGCTTACCCTCGCGTCATAAATTCATAAGTGTTGAACAGCATACTTCCCACGGTCGTCCATGCCGCGACTTCCGCTGGGTTCAGACTCGCATCGCTCGTCGATTCCCCCTGCGACAACAGCGATCGCGCCGCTTCAGGTGCCGCCTGGTAGTTTTTCAGCTCACGCTGATAAGCAGCCAGCGTAGTCTCTAACTCCCACTCCGCCGGCGGTCGTCCCAGGGCTTCGCGGAACGCAAACGTGATTCGTTCCTCAGGCGAAGCCCCCCCTTCCAGCATGATCCGCTCCGCGAACTTGCGAGACGCTTCCACGAATTGCACATCATTCAACAGCACCAGGGACTGCAGCGGCGTATTCGTACGAGCCCGGCTCACCAGGCAGACTTCGCGGTTCGGGGCATCAAATGTCTGCATGTTCGGCGGCGGTACCGTCCGCTTCCAGTAGGTATACATACTCCGGCGATACAGTTTCTCGCCGTGATCCTGCACGAAGACCTGCGCGGTCGCCGGCGAACTGCCGTAATGGCTCACTTCCCGCCACAACCCTTCCGGCTGATACGGGTTCACACTCGCCCCGCCCACACGCTCGACCAGCAGCCCGGAGACCTTCAGCGTCGCATCACGAATGGCTTCCGCCTGCAGCCGGAACCGGGCACCACGGGCCAGCAGTCGGTTCTGCGGATCCTCTTTCCAGAGCTCCGGCGTTCCCGCCGAGGACTGACGATAGGTCGCCGACATCAGAATCTGCTTCATGATGTGTTTGACATCCCAGCCCGATTCATAAAACTCCACCGCCAGCCAGTCCAACAGTCGGGGATGCGTCGGGGGATCCCCCTGCGAACCGAAGTCAGCGGACGTTGAAACAATTCCCTGACCAAACAGCATTTCCCAGAACCGGTTCACCGCGACCCGGGTCACCAGAGGATTCTCACGCGATGTCAGCCACTGGGCCAAGGCCAGACGATTCTCCGATTCCTGCTGAGACGCTCCCGGCAGGAACCCGGGCACACCCATCGACACTTTTTCGGTCGGCTGATCGTACTGCCCCCGGTTCAGAATGAACGTCTCCCGCGGCTTCTTCGCCGTGTTCATGACCATCGTCTCAAACGAATCGGTCAGCATCTTGCGGCGTTCCTTGAGATTCTCCCGCTGATAACGCAGATTCTCGAGTTCGGGAGCGATCCCGCTGTAGTAAGCTTTCAGAGCCGCCGTCTGTTTCGCGTCGCGGTCCGTGGCATCTGTCGCCAGGATCTGCTGAATCGCTTCGGGAATGATGGTCCCGTCATCGGTCCCGGTCATCCCGAAGACCTGATAATCACCGGCCATCAACGCCTGGCGTCCGCCGAACTGACCGCCGCCCCAGACCAGCATCACCGTAATATACTTCGAATCCTTCGTATCGTAAGGCTGATCAAAGGTCACAGTCAGATGTTGCTGCTGCTTGTTTTCCGGTGCGGGTGACCAGCCGTTGTGATCCCGGGGATCGAGACAGTCAGCCGCCGGGTAATCGGGGTGAGATCGGCTTGCGGTGATCTTCGCGACATTCAACATCGCATACAGGTCGAGCTGATCGGAGGGAATCGCGGTTCCCGACGCAGCAAAGCTGGTCAGAATGAAGCCCCCGGGAACGACTCTTTCTTACCGTGACCAATGCCCCCTTCGGGCAGTTTCTCGTTCGGGTAAAACACGATCCGCAAGCCATCCAGTTGGTCGACGTCTGCGCCGACTTTCAGCGAAATCGAAGGCGACCGCCCACTGGCTGCCAGCGCCAGCACATGCCCCTCGTCACTGACCTCAAAGGCACTCCGCGTATTGGGATCAGACACCTTGACCACACTCAGCTCGTGCAGCTTCAGGCCTTTTCCCCGCTGTGCGAGTTCCTGTTTTGTCTGGGCAATCCAGGCAGCCAGCTGCGTTTCATCAGGATGCGCGAGTGCCTGTTCGACCTGCGCCAGTTCCTGATCCAGCGACTTCAGTTCTTCCGCAGCGAAGGACAGCTGCGTCTTCACCGCCAGCTTGGGACCGGCGTTGATTCCGCTGTTCCCGTCCAGTCCGCGATCATCCAGACGATTGAAATAGGCGTAGAACTGATAGAAGTCCTTCATCGTAATCGGGTCGTATTTATGATTATGACACTGGGCACATCCCATCGTAAGTCCCAGGAAGACTTCCGACGTCGTCTTTACCCGGTCGACGGTGTAGTTGACCAGGTTCTCTTCGGGAATCGTCCCCCCTTCGTGCGTAATCATGTGATTGCGGTTGAAGCCCGTCGCCACTTGCTGCCAGGGCGTCGCATTCGGTAACAGGTCACCGGCAATCTGTTCGGTGATAAATTCGTTGTACGGTTTATTCTTGTGGAAGGCATCGATCACCCAGTCCCGCCAGAGCCACATGTGGCGGCCCCCATCGATGGAGTAACCGTTCGTGTCCGCATAGCGTGCCAGGTCGAGCCACTTCAGCGTCATCCGCTCTGCATACTCGGGAGTCTCCAGCAGACGATCAATCAGTTTCTCGTAAGCCTGGGGGTCCTTTGAATTCACAAACGCGTCGACTTCCTCAGCCGTGGGCGGTAGCCCCAGCAGATCCAGGTAGAGCCGACGCACCAGGGTCCGGCGATCCGCTTCCGGTGAGGGTTTGAGCCCTTCCTTTTCCAGTCGCGACAGGACGAAGTAATCGATCGCATTCCGCGGCCAGTCGGCCTGTTTGACTTTTGGCAGCTTTGCCCGTTCCGGTTTGACGTAGGCCCAGTGCTCCTGCCAGGCGGCTCCCGACTGCACCCAGCGTTTGATCAACTCGATCTCTTCCGGCTTGAGTGACTTGCCCGAGTCCGCAGGCGGCATTTTGATATCATCGTCTGTCGAGATAATCCGCTCGATCAGGGCACTCTCATTCAGCTTGCCCGGCACAATCGCAGAGGCAAACGCCCCCGCTTTCGTATCCAGTCGCAGATCGGCCTCTCGATGCTTTTCATCGGGACCATGACAGAAGAAACAGTTGTTGGATAGAATCGGACGGATATCGCGATTGAAATCGATGCCCGCTTCGGTCGCACTGGTTTCGGCCACTCCGGTTTCGGCCGTCGTCGTTGGTTTCGACTTCGGATCTGCCTCGGCAAACAGTGTCAGACAGGTAACGCCGACCGCCAGTACGAGCAGCCCGCTTCGCAGCAAAAGGGAACGCATACTTCATGCCCCGTAGATGATCATCTTACAGCGATGCTGGTGCGTCTCTCAGAAGCCGAACCATGCCATCATGGTCCGGGAGAACAGGTGGGTCCCAGCGAGTGCATCGCTAATACTGATCTTAGAGGCGCCGGATAAGGCCTGTCAAGCAATGTTCGGGTGAACGCCAACTAATTAGCGTGCCTGCAGTTAAATCCGCTTATTCAGGCAAAAACAGTCAAGCTGCGCAATAAAAAACGCCCCACAGATCTCACCCGGAGAATCGACCTGCAGAGCGTTTCAGTTCAGTTATACATCGTCTTACAGCGGACGAACCACCGACAGGCTTCGCCAGTAATCAAACAGCGTTTCCACGGAGAGCACGCCGCCCCCCATGCCGCTCTTGTTGATCCCGGCATAAGGTACACCATGTGCGAACACATTATGAGCGTTGATCCAGCTGTTGCCGGCACACATCGCTTCCGCCACACGTGACGCTCGGCTCAGGTCAGAAGTCCAGACGCTGTTCGCCAGACCGTAGTCGGTCGAGTTGGTCATCTGAATCGCCTGCTCTTCGGTCTTAAACGGTGCCAGGTAAGCCACAGGCCCGAAGATCTCTTCGCGAGCCGCCACGTTATCCAGCGAACCGGCCATCAACGCCGGCTTCACATAGTAACCTTCATAACCGGGCACCTCAGCAGCGCCCCCTTCGAGCACGCATTCGGCCCCTTCAGCCTGCCCCTTCTCGAGGTAAGACAACACCCGCTGATGCTGCTTCGCATTGACGACCGGTCCCATCTGGCTGTCTTCATTCAGCTGATAACCAACCTGTACCTTCTTCAGACGATCGACACATTCACTTACAAAGTGATCGTAAATGTTTTCGTCAATCAACCAGCGGGTCGCATCGCAGCAAACCTGACCGGTGTGGAAGGTAATCGCATTCACCAGCTTCTGAGCCGTATCGGGAACATCGACGTCACTGAAGACCACCGCAGCCCCTTTGCCGCCCAGCTCCAGTTTGACAGGCACCAGGTTCGCACCGCAGGACTCCGCCACCAGGCGACCGACTTCGGGCGATCCGGTAAACGACATCCGCTTCAGCTTCGGATTCCCCGACAGCGCCGCTCCCGCAACCGCCCCATAGCCGGGCACAACGTTGATCACGCCATCCGGAATACCGGCTTCTTTCGCCAGACGAGCCAGGTAGATCGCCGACATCGGCGTATCTTCCGCCGGCTTGATGACCACGGTATTCCCTGCTGCCAGAGCCGGAGCAATCCCCCAACCGATCAGCAGGAAAGGGAAGTTCCACGGGAAGATAAATCCGCAGGCACCGTAAGGCTGACGCACGGTCCAGGCTTCGTGCTGAGGAACGGCCAGAACCGATCGTCGCTGCACGTGCTGGGCCAGGTCGGCGAAGTACCGCATCGTATCGACGAAGTTCTGCACATCCCCCTGGGCCTGGGCTTCAATCTTACCGGCGTCCAGCGCTTCGAGCTGGGCAATCATCGGTTTGTGTTTTTCGACGGCGTCCGCCAGGCGATGCAGCAGAGCACTGCGTTCGTTCTGGGGCATTTCGGCCCAGCCGGTCTTGCGGAAAGCGGCATCAGCCACATCCACGGCCATGTCGACATCACCCGGCTGAAAGCTGAAGACTTCTGCCAGCTGTTTGCCCGAGCCGGGATCCGACGTCACGAACGTCTCGCCACCCGCAGATTCGACCTCTTTACCCCCGACGACTCCCTTCAGCGTCCCCTCTTCCAGAAAGGCTTTGACTTCGGGATACAGTTCACTGGCTGTTGTGGTTGACATCGCGCGCTCCTGTTCAATGTGATGTAGAATAAATAGCTACGGCTCCCAGCAGTCCCTGTCGCAGGCGACGGAACCCGGAACCGACTTCTTGCGTTAAATTGTCCCCGACAGCATCGTGCTGTCAGGGTTCATCATAACCGCAATCACATTGAAATTTAAACGCTAAACGCGATTTTCGCAGACCAGTATTTCACCAGCCTGTAAAATAACTCACTTCCCGCCCACAATCTGTACCTGTGCCGGAGAGTCTTTCGCATCCTCGACCTCCAGTCGCAGTACATCGCGTTCGGGCAGCAGTTCGACCGCAAACGTCAGAGTGTTGATGCCCTTCTGGAGTTCGACTTCGGTTTTCGGCTGGAGGGCAACCGGTTTTTCACCGATCCACAGCTTCAATCCATCGACCGAGTTGAATTTCAGAACCGCTTTGCCGGCCGTTGTGGCATCGAGTTCGCAGCGCAGGAACGCGGCGCCGCGGGCCCGCTTCGAAACGTGCAGTCGGCCGATCTCTTCCAGCTGGTCGAGGGGCAGATTCCCATCTACGCGGCTGTAAGCCGGCTCCCAGACAAACGCCGGGTTGTCGGTCGCCGCGGTAGCATGCCGCGTTCTGCGGATCGCGTTCATTGCTTCGGGAGTATTCTTCATCACCCGCCAGCGACGCACCACGCGATCTTTACCAATCGTATACGCGTCTGTTTTGCCCAGTTCCGACAGGAAGCGAACCAGGTCCACCAGTTCCTGACGCGTCAGTTTGTCCAGAAGACCCACGGGCATCAATGACGCCGCCGGCGTTTCATCGTCGATCTGATCCAGGGGAACGTTCATCAGGTTGTCGTTGGCATCCCGCAGGACCAGCTGGCTGTCGGTCCGTCGCACCAGAACGCCCGAATGGACCTTCCCCTGCACGGTGACAACCGTCACCGCATTGTAATTCTCTTTGACCGCTTTATTCGGATCGAGCAGTGATTCGACAATGTAATCCGGCTGAGAGCTTCCCCCAGGCTGATGATATCGGGACCGACCTTACCGCCGGCACCACCAATCGCGTGACATTTCAGACAAGACAGATTCTCGCGGCGGAAAATCGCTTCCCCGCGTTGTGGATTTCCACTGGTCCGTACTTCCTTGATGAGTTGTGCCATCTCTTCCGGTGAGAGCTTAACCGGCTGCGGTGCACCACTGCTGGACAGCCCCCCTGCAGTGGCAATCGCTTTCTCCAAGTTTGGGTTCCCCCGACCGGACGACTGCACCAGGCGGCTCAGCTGAATCGCAGCATCTTTGGAGATGGTTTTCCCTTTCAGAGCATTCACCAGAACGCCCACGCCCCCCTTTCGCTGCAGGAAGATATTCGCCACAGCTGACAGTTGCGCGGGAGCAGCATCGCCGTTCATCAGGCTCACTGCCTGCGCTGCGGCCTGTTTGACATTCACTTCCGCCAGCGCCGCGATGGCAGCAATCCGCAGATCCACCGAGGGATCTTTCTGGCTCAGCTTAAGTAACAGCGTCTGGTTTTCCTTGCCTCCCAGGCGTGCCAGTGCAAACAGACTCGTGTTGCGGAGCCCGGCCTGTGTTTTCCCCGATTCAGCCAGTTCGCGAATCGGGGTCTGCAATGATTCGATTTTCCACAGACCGGCACAATCGATGGCAGCCTGCTGCACAGCAGGATCTTTCGAACCGAACAACTGCTGCAGTTCTCCCAGATTCCCCGCAGGGCGGACTTTCCGTGCCTGAAATGCCTGGGCCAGTGCCCGCAGGATGGCTGCCTGCTGAGCCGGTTTCGTTTTCGCATCCAGAGCGTGGGCAAACAGCTGCTGCAGGTCCTTATCATTTCCGAACTTCGCCATCAGGTTCAGACCGCTCTGCAGCTGACTGTCCGGCATCTGTCCCTCTTTAATCAGCTTTGTGATCACGGGTGTCACTTCGGGAGAATTGATCGCCGTCAGGGCAAAGGTCAGCTTCCGTGGATCCTTCTGCAGATCGGATTTCCCTTCCAGCACCTGCGGCAGCCAGATCTCACGGGTTTCGCGGGTGGTCAGCCAGAGTGCATAATCCAGAAACTCATCCACAGGATGATTGAGTGCCTGGTACGCATCGTTGAGCACACTGGGCTGATCGTAGGCAGAGAGTGCCCGTACCGCTTCCAGCCTGACCCGGGGATGCTTGTCATTCGCCAGGGGTGCGATCAAGGCGTAGGTGTCAGGCACTTCGTCTTTCCATTCCTTCGCCACACGAACTGCGGCAGCCCGGGCACGCCCGTCTTTCGCCTGCAGACAGGCCTTGAGCAACTCAGGCTGTGGGCTGCTGATGCACTCGGCAACCCAGAGGCCTTCCAGTCGATTGTGTTCATATTGAGGATCCTGTGGATCCAGCTTGCTCAACCAGGTTTTCAGTTCCCCTTCGACTTTCGCACGGCCCCGTTCCCGCAGCACATTCTTGGCATTCTGACGGGTCCACTCTTCCGGTGCTTTGAGATACTCGAACAGTTCCTCAGTCGAGGCACCTACCAGGTTCGGACGTGGCAGCGTCGGCTTGCCTTTGTAAGTCACGCGCCAGATACGACCATGTGTATGATCGCGACGTGGATCGCGGAAGTCGACTTCACCGTGTTGAATGATCGGGTTGTACCAGTCGGCAATGTAGATCGCACCGTCGGGTCCCATCTTGACGTCAATCGGACGGAACGCGACGTGATCGGTTTTAATCAGCTCGACCTGTTCGCGCGAAACATAGCCCGATTCACTTTCCGTCACGACAAACCGGCAGACGCGATGCCCGCGGAAGTCGTTGGTAATCATATTCCCCTGCCAGTCCTCGGGGAGGTGGCGCCCACTCAGAATTTCCAGGCCACAATGTTTGGGACTGCCGGGATTGAGACCTTTCAGAATTCGATCCATGCCGACCGCCGTCACGAAGGCAGCGCCGGGAAACGTGTAGTTAATCCCTTCACCATAAGCACCGTCGGTACAGAACGACTGTCCCCAGCGATCAAAGTGATGCCCCCAGCTGTTGACCATCCCCCGCATGACCACTTCCAGGTCCATCGACTCGGGGCGGTACTTCCAGATGCCGCCACCATTGAGGCGACGCACACCGTAAGGCGTTTCAATGTGACTATGAATATAAATTGACTGATTGAAATACAGGTGCCCGCCCGGCCCATAGCGGAGGGTGTGCACAATATGATGTGTATCTTCAGTACCGAAACCGGTCAGCTCAGTTTTGCGGACATCCGCCTTGCCGTCTCCGTCAGTGTCTTTCAGATGCAGCAGTTCGGTGCTGTTGCCGACATATGCACCGCCGTCGCCCGGCATCACGGCCGTGGGAATCAGCAGGCCATCAGCGAATACCGTCGTCTTATCTGCAACGCCGTCTCCATCTTTATCTTCGACAACCAGAATCTTGTCGTTGGCCTTTTCACCCGGTTTGATATGCGGATAAATTTCCGATGACGCAATCCAGAGCCGTCCCTGCGGATCAAAGTTCATCTGAATCGGTTTGGCGATCTGCGGATCGGCGGCATACAGGTTCACTTCGAACCCTTCCGCGACTTTGAACGACTTACGTTCCAGTTCCGGATCGGGAGGCGGAATATCGGTCAGGTCCCGTTGCGCCCAGGCGAGGGAACCGGTCAACAGGGTCAGCAGACAGGCAAAACAGACGACAAAGCGAGGCAGAAATAGTGCGGCTGATTTTATCACAGAAACGATCCTTTAGAGATCAGATGAATCAAGTAAGAAAAAACAGAAGACAGAGAGCTCAAGCAGCTACTGGGAGACCAGACTGTGTATCTCCGCTTCGTTCTTTTCAATCAGAGGAATGAACTGCGGCAGTTCTTTGGCATTCTGCCCCTGCTCATGTTTGCGGAATCCCAGCAGATAAGTAATGTTCTGCGGGCGCCAGTTGTAGAAATACTGGCGGTTCTTCTCAAAGGTTAAATCACGCACCTGCTGATCGATGTCACGCGTGAGTGTGATGGGCTGTAATCCCAGGTTGGCCGCAATAATCTCGGCTGCCTTCTGGTAACCCGCATCTGTCAGGTGGATACTGTTCGTTGTCCACTTCAGTCCCGGATCACCGGCAGGTTCGGGAATCAACTGATTATACAGATCGACAAAATAATAATTGCCTTTGTGAGCGATCTGCTGCAGCGCATCAGCATAAACCTTGAGATCCCGATTGTGTTCCGCGGGATCGGGCAGAGGTGCTCCCTGGTTTTCGTAACGATGGGGAGAGACGATGAGAATCTTCGCCTCGGTGGACTTCAGATCGGTCAGCAGTTTATGCAGCTGATTCTCAAAAGCCGGCAGTCCCTTTTCGCCGGCAAACGCTTCATTGCCGCCATAACCCAGCACGATCAATGTTGGTTTGAGTTCTTCAATCTGCTTGATCATCCGCTGGTAACCGACAGCCGGGGGATCAAAGATGCCGCGCGAATCGGCCCAGACAGTGTCACCACTCCAGCCCAGGTTCCGGAAGGAGAGTTTCGCTTCCGGAAAGCTGCGTAAAAACACGCTTTCCCAGCGACCGAATTTCTGAGCACGCTCGATCATCGTGTTACCCAGGAAGATCACGCGATCACCTGATTTTAATTTGAGCGGAGGCGGGGCTGCATCAGCCACTTGTGTTAACAGGCAGATACAGAGGAGCAGGCAGGGAATGAGTCGCTGTTTCACGGAGTACCTCGATCGATGCTAAGGGGTCAATATATTTATTACGTTAAAATAGCAGCATCCGCGGGGTACGGCAAATCAGGAATCTCGAATTTTAAACGGGATTCTGCAATCTCAGAGCGGCTGAAGGAGGGATCTTTTATTAGCTTTGTAAATTATCAGCGGTAGATCTGCATTCAGGATTTGAGTGAATAACCCGGATCATCGTCACCATCCCAGGCGCGAGTGGTGAACACAGTCGTACCGGGATCGGCGGCAGGTTGCGTCGATTCGAAATAATCCGTTTCGACTTCTTCGATCCACAGTCGCAATTCGTTTTCATAGTCGCTCGGCAGATCACTTTTCACCAGCAGTCGATGAAATTCCGCGGCACCATCTTCTCCCAGTTCTGCTGCTTCCGCACTGGGAAACCGTTCCGCAGGATCGGGATGCACAAGACGGTGAATGAGCTTCATCAGCGGTTCACTTAACGCGAATTCTTCCGCAGGAAACCATTGGGGCAACTGCTGCAGAATATTCTGTTTCGCTTTGACCAGTTGAGCATACTTGAGATTCGCAAACGGCTGAAAACCGGTGATGACTTCAATCAGAATGTAACCCAGGCTGGCCAGATCGGATTGGGCGGTCGCCCGATTCCCGGAGAGTACTTCAGGAGCCGCATACGTAGGCGTACAGGCATGATTCTCCGGGAGGTTATTCAAGTCGATGGCGGATCCGATATCGATGATCTTGGCGTTCCCGCTCCGTTTGAGCATGATGTTCGCCGGTTTCATATCGCAGTGAATAATTTCATTGCGATGCAGGGCGGCTAGTGCAGCCAGACACTCGCGGAGAATAGCAACCGCCACTCCCGGCTTGAGGCGCGGCTGCTGCACACCACGGGTGAAGACATTGTTATTCAATGTCCTCCAGCGACGGCGGGTAACCTGTTCCCGAATCTGTTTGAACGTGGCGGGAGTGAGCAGGCTCCGCAAGTCGTAGCCATCGACCCACTCCATTTCCATGATATATATTTCATTGCGTTTCACGAAGTTCTGCACGGCAACCAGGTGATTTTCCTGAACTCGTGCCACGCGTGCGGCGACCTGTGATAAACGAGCCATTTCGCTCTGATAGTCAGTACAGTCTGCATACCGTTTGGGGGAGAAGAGCTTGAGTGCCACCGGAATGCTGAACCCGTCTGCACCTTCTCTCGCGCTCAGGTAAACGACACCCTGTCCGCCAATCCCCAGGCAGCGTGAAAACTGGCGCTGGTTCTGCCACTCGAGACAATTATTGTCGAGTAACTGTCGATACTGTTTCTCCAGTTTAGAGATCGTTGCGGATGTTGCAGAATCGTGATCGGTCAATGGAAATCCAGATAGTCAGAGAAAGGAGGGCTTTCCCGTTTCCTCATGATGAGGGAAAACGTCCACAGTGAACTAAACCCTGATTGTAGTCGGTCACTGATTTTTTGATATCGCCAAAAAATAGTTTTCTGACGAGGAATAAAAAAAATGTTGCTTTTTAGATTCGAACTGATAAACAATAGAGGTGCAGGGAACATTGAAATCATGTTGGTTTCGGTACTGTCGCCGCGCATGACGCATCAATCTCTGATTGAACATTGTGACTGACAGGTAACCCACGACCGGGTTCACACTGCTGCTGAAACCGGTTCTCGATTTCAACCGTTTTAAGAATTGTTCAAGGAGCAGGACAATGATTGCAACCATAAAAAATTCCTTAACCCCGCAATCGATTTCACAAATCATTGAAGATGTCAGCACTCCCCTGGAGACCGGTGACGGATGCTGGAAAGTGGAGTACCACAAACGCATCCTGTTTTTAATCGTCGATGAGATCCACGACCGGGTTCGCATCATGACGCCGATCATTAAAGAAGAGGATCTGGACGAAGAGGATCTCTGGGACGTAATGGAAGCCAATTTCGACCGTTCCCTCGACGCGCGCTACGCCATCGGCGACGGTGTACTCTGGTCACTGTTCCTGCACCCTCTGACCGACCTGAGTCGCAACCTGTTTATGGATGGACTGGACCAGGTGGTCACCCTCGCAAATAACTTCGGCGGTTCCTTCTGCAGCAGCGATATCGTCTTCGGCTCAGATTAACAAACCGCCGCCGCGCTCAGTCATCCCGGTCGATAATCACGGTGCAATCCGGGAGGCTCTCCAGAAACTTCTGACCATAACGCTTGGTCCGCACCCGCGGGTCCAGAATCACGACCTGCCCCTGATCGCTGGCAGTCCGAATCAGACGACCAAACCCCTGCTTCAGCTTAATAATCGCTTCCGGAATCTGATAATCCATGAACGGATTCCCTCCCCGATTCCGAATCGCTTCGACCCGGGCTTCCAGTAAAGGATGATCGGGCACGCTAAAGGGCAGCTTGGTGATAATCACATTGGTCAACGCATCACCGGGCACATCGATCCCCTGCCAGAAACTGTCGGTCCCGAACAACACCCCACGGGGATTATTGCGGAACCGCTCCAGCATCAGGGAACGAGGCAATCCTTCCCCCTGCAGATACAAGGCCAGGTTATGATCCTGCAGCCAGCCTGATATCTGGTCGGCACAATTTTTCATCATCTTGTAACTGGTAAACAGTGCAAAGGCATGGCCGTCGGTCTGTTCGAGATACTGTTTCAGTTTCTCGGTCACCGCACGCTCATACTCCGCCGGCGCTTCCCCGGGATCCGGCATCGGATCGGGCAGGATGAGTCGCACCTGCTCCCGGTAATCGAAGGGGCTTCCCAGCTTCAGTTCCTCACATTGATTGAGTCCCAGCCGCGATCGCGTAAAACTGAAATCCTGATCGCCGACCGCCAGGGTGGCACTCGTCAGAATCACCGTCTGAGCCTGGTTGAACAGTTCGTCCCGCAACACCGGTCCCACGTCGATGGGCGCATTAACCATCTTGATACGCTGGTTGCGTCCGCGAGAGACTTCCACCCAGTAGACCGAATCGGCATCGGCCTGCTGTGTGAGCCAGCTCTGTAAGCCATCGCCCAGCGCGGAACAGCGTTCGGCTGCCGACTGCAGTTCGATCTTTTCTTCTTCGCTGTTCAAACGGAATGCGTATTCCGAAATCTGGGCAGCCAGCAGCTTCATTTCGTGGGTAACCGCATTTTCGACCGGCGGCAACTGGCGAATGCGACGGTTGGCCAGCCCCTCTCGGGACTGCCACTCCAGCAGATGATCGAACAGGTCCTCGACCATGAAACGCAGCCGCATCACATGCTGCTGGCAGTCGACCAGGTTGTGATGCATCAACAGGCCCTTCTGGGTCCGGTCGTTATACAGCTTGCTGAACAGGTAATCGAACTGACTGTTGGTAATCGAAAGCCCCAGGTGGTCCCCCGCCACTGCTTCGATGGTGTGGGCTTCGTCCAGAATTACCGTATCGTAATCAGGGAGAATACTGCTCCCCTCCCGGCGGATCGCCAGGTCTGAGAAAAACAGGGCATGATTCACCACCAGCACATCCGCATTCCAGACGCGGCGGCGGGCCCGGTAATAAAAGCATTCATTGTAAGTCGCACACCGTTTGCCCAGGCAGTTGCCGTGTTCGCTCTGAATCTCGTCCCAGATTTTGGGATGCGGACGAAAATCCAGGTCAGACCGGCTGCCATCGTTTGTCTTGCGGGACCACTGCGCGATCTGATCGAGCTGACTCAGTTCTTCTTCATTCGAGAACGTATTCCCGGCCCGCTCGACGGTCCCTTTCAGTCGACGCAGGCTGATGTAATTCGACCGCCCCTTTACCAGCACCGCAGAGAATTCTACCGGGAGCACGGCGTTCAGGAACGGGATATCGCGATTGATCAACTGTTCCTGCAGACTGATCGTATTGGTAGAGACAATCAGTCGTTTACGGTCTTTGCCCGTACGGGTCTCGTTCTGTCTGCAGGTCTCCAGGATCGCCGGTACGAGGTATGCGAAACTTTTGCCCACCCCGGTTCCCGCTTCCACCAGCAGGTGATGCTTCTCTTCCATCGCCCGTACGACGGCTTCGGCCATCTCCAGTTGCTCGGGGCGTTCCTCGTAATGGTCGAGCCGCCGGGCAACTTTGCCGTCCTTGCCGAGAATGGATAATACATCAGTAGTCAAAACGGGCCTCATCCGGTGAGTGGTTGAACGTGAGAGCGGAACATCCTGTTGGTGCGTGGCTCTGTCTCTGTTTTATGATTTGCGGCGGAAGCAGACAACGCACATGTCGTCCTTCTGCATCGAATCCTTGCGGAACGACTCCACATCCGAGAGCAGTCCCTTGACGAGGGGTTCGACTTCTTCAGGCGCCGATTTGAGATACTTGACCAGCCGATCCCGGTGATAGAGTCGGTTCTTCTGATCCATGGCCTCGGTCACACCATCGGTATACATCAGGAGTGTATCCCCTTTTTCCAGTGTGATCGTTTCCACATGGAACGTCTGTGTCTTCATCACGCCCAGCGGCATGCCTGACTTTTCCTGAGCCACCTGCTTCACGGTTCCGTCGGACGTTCGTCGTAACAGCGGCGCCATATGACCGGCGTTGACAATTGAAACCGTATGCTTCTTCGGATCCAGCACCGCCAGTATGAATGTAATGAATCGCAGGCCTACACCACTGGAGGCGATTTCTGCATTCAGTTCGGCCAGTGCCTTGTCCGCTGCATTTCGGGAAAGCACATGATAGCGGGCCGAGGCATACAGGCGGGCCATCAGAATAGCTGCCGGAACCCCCTTGCCGGCGACATCCCCCAGCGTCACCGCCAGCTTTCCGCCGGGCAGTTCGATGTAGTCGAAGTAATCGCCGCCGACACTCTGGGCTGATTCGTAAAAATCAAAGAACTCGTATTCTTTGTACTTCGGTCGGTTATGTGGCAGTAAACCCAACTGGATCTGGTGGGCGAACTCCAGGTCCCGCTCGATGTCCCGCTGCCGAACCAGGTCTTCGTGCAGCTTCGCATTGTCGACGGCGAGGCTCGCCTGCTGGGCAATCGCCACCATGACGTCCAGGTCGTCCTTGTTGAACTGCTGACCGATATCGCGGGTCGCGATCTGAATTACGCCGAGTACATCCCCGGCCTGCGACATCAACGGCACGCACATCATGGAACGGATGCGGAGCGACGTGATGCTCTCGCTCATCTTGAAGCGATCATCTTCAACCGCGTCGGCACTCAGGATGGCGGAACCACTCATGATCGCCTGGCGGACGATCGTGGTACTGATGCGAATCGAATCTTCGTCTTCGCGGCGACGGGCCTTCGTTGCTTTAACAATCAGCTTTTTGCGTTCCGGACTCTGCAGCATGATGAAGCCCTGGTCCGCCTGGGCAAATATCTTGAACAGACCGTCCAGGATACGCGGTAGTACGTCGTCCAGTTTCAATGCCCGGCTGAGAATCTGGCTGATCTCCAGTACCGCGTGCAGTTTGACTTCGGGTTTGACGCTGATCCGCAGCTGGCTACTCGTATTCAGATCCAGCTGACTGATGATCGAGGACCCATCGAGAACACCTTCCGTCGTGCCATCATCGAGGGCCAGATGCTGGTTTTCTTTCAGCGACCGATTGGTGACTTCCAGCGTCTGCTGGATCGCCGAATCGATAAAATCGGGGGACGGTTCATAATCGACGAGGAACTGCATCTGGATATCGCAGATGCTGATCGTATCGTTCTCGTGCAGTTCGGTCCGACCTTCGATGACCGTGCCGTTGAGCAGAGTGCCGTTGCGGCTGTGCAGATCTTCCAGGTAGTAGAAACCATGGCTTTCCAGAATCTGGGCGTGGTAGCGGCTGACGGCGACATTATCGAGGACGATCTCACAATTGGGATGTCGCCCCATTATCACCCGTTCTCCGCTCAGCTCGATGATCTGTTCGGGAACTTTCCCTTTAAGTATCTGTAAAATCGCCACAGCTGTGCCCGACTCTGCTGAAATAGAACTGGTATTCTGGATTGGTTGGAGCAGGAAATCCGAAGCGGATTCGTGCTCAAACGTTGGTTGAGCTGTATTATAGAGTATCTGTCCAGAAATGACATCTCTACGGGAAACCGGATCGTCCGGTAATTAAAGATCCTTTCCGAAATGGGCGAGCGCAACGAGTCTGACTCAAGGATTGAGCAGTTCTTCACCTTCGTTATTCATCTGTTCGAACAGTTTCCGGTAATCATCTTTCTGGGTAACGCCGGGAGCACTCTGGTTGCGGGTCACGGTCAGATAAGCAATCTCAAACATTTCCCGGTCCAGATCATCCAGATGATCGTGAACGTGGTTCTCCCAGATGTTCTGTGAGTTGACGGGGTTCCCTTCCAGACTTTCCAGAGCCATCAGTCCGGCGTAGCCGTTGATCTGATCGCGTTCCTGACCGGAAGCCACCAGTTCCTCAAAAATCGGCCTGGCTTCGGCATAACGCCCCCCCTTGAGCATTAACAGCCCCAGTCGAATCTGTGCCAGAGGCTTGTAGACGGCATGCTCCGGATAATACTCAATCACTGCTTTCCAGCCATCTTCGCTGTTGATGTTATCGTTCATCCGCATGGCCCGCAGATACTGCAGCATGGCGGAGGCCTCCTTACCAATCGCCACCGCAGATCCACTGGCCTGACCCTCAGCATTAACAACAGGCGCGTTCAGTGGATTCCCGGGGCGATTCACCCAGCCCACGGCGGCGGCGACGCCTCCCAGACAGAGTGAAGCCAGCACAAACGTGGCAATTTGTTTCTGTAACCCCTGATTTCCCTGAAACGGCAGTCGGGACCGCCAGTCGCGTGTTTCGCTGCTGGAGGACTGCTCCGGAATCTTGCGGATTTCCTGCATCAGCTCAGTGGCGTTGGCCGGACGTTTGTTCGGATCTTTCTCCATCATGCGATGTACGAGATCGCAGAGCTCTTCCGGCAGGTCGGGACGGCGTTTCTTCAGTGATGGGGCTGCTTCATTCAGATGCTTCACGGCGATCGAAAGGGCCGTTTCCCCGTGAAAGGGGGGCCGACCACAGATCAAATGGTAACAGGTCACACCCAGCGAATAGATATCGCTCCGCTGGTCGAGTGCCTTGCCGTTGACCTGCTCCGGACTCATATACAGCGGCGTCCCCATTGTGGTGCCGACCTGAGTCAGATGGACCCGCTCGTCAGACTGGGCAATCTGGGCCAGTCCGAAATCGGCCACCTTGATCAGCTTGCGGGACGTGATCATGATGTTCTCGGGTTTGATATCCCGATGCACGATCCCCTTCTCCGCAGCGGCATGCAGGGCCGCGGTCACCTGTCGCATGATTTTGAGGATCAGCGCACAATCGGGGGGTGCGTTGCGGGCCAGGTATTCCTTGAGATTGATCCCCCGCACGTATTCCTGAGCAATATAATGCGTTCCCTCGAAATCGCCCGTCATGTAAACCTGGACGATATTCGGATGCGTGAGCCCCGCGGCCGCTTTCGCCTCGCGTTCGAAGCGCCTGATGTGGGTCTCATCACTCATCAGTTCGCTGTGCATCACCTTGATGGCGGCTTCGCGTTTCAGAGAGACCTGTTCAGCCAGATAAACAGTAGCCATTCCTCCCTGCCCCAGGCGACGCAGGATTTTGAAATCCCCCAGCTGTCTGCCGACGAGATTGACCGATTCAGTCTGCTTTTTTCCTGTTTGAGGTGTCGTCCCCGGTTGATAAACCGTGTCCTCACTCAGATCGGAGTCGTCAGGGTGCGCAAGCGGAGCGGATTCCCCTCCCTGCAGTTCAGCAGAGCGTGGAGAAGACTTTTCGCGTGCGGATCCGGCGGGAGCCCCAGGACCGTTTTTCTGCGGTTGATCGGAAGGCATAAGTCGTTGTCAGACAGTATCGTAAGTCTATTCGGAAGGGAATGAGAGTCTCACACTCTCTCCATGATAGAGGTGATACCCTTTCAGGTATAGAGAAAGTTTTTATTTGTACAAAAAACTTCCCCCGGCCCTGACAACGACCTGTTTCCGGTCGGATTATTCAGCCCTTGCGGTCTGCCAGCCGATTCAGAATTTCCGCCCCGGCCTCCAGAACCGGATTTTCCTGGGCATAGGAGATTCGGAAATGCGTATCCTGATTACTGAACACATTGCCCGGTATGATCAGCAGGTTGTTCTTGATCGCTTCGGTGCAGAATTCGGTCCCCGTTCCCCATGGAGCTTTGACGAACATATAGAACGCCCCCTGCGCACCGGCGATTTCGAACCGGTCCGAGAGCAGATCCCGCATCAGATCACGCTTTTCCTTGTATTCTTCCACGCGTCCCGAGATATCGTAGTCCAGCGCCGCCAGTCCAGCCCACTGCACCGGATGCGGGGCACAGACGAACGTGTACTGCTGCAGTTTGATCATCTGCTGCGTCACGGCTTTGGGACCATGCACGAAGCCCAGCCGATGGCCGGTCATCGAATGCGATTTACTCATCCCGTCGATTACGATCACCTTCTCGTTATAAGCAGCCGGGCTCACAAACGGATCGTCATAACAGAAGGAACGATAGATCTCGTCGCTGACCAGCGCGATGTTTTTTTCCGCCGCCAGTTCCGCCAGGGCTCGCACTTCCTCTTCCGAGGCAACGTGGCCGGTCGGATTGCTCGGACTGTTAAACAGGATCAGCTTCGTCTTGTCGGTGATCGCGGCCCGGACTTTTTCCACGTCGATCTTGAAATCCGGGTAAGTCTCTACAAACACAGGTTTGCCCCCCACCACACGGGTCAGGTGCGTATACATTACGAAGTAAGGATCGAACACAATGACTTCATCACCCGGGTTGACCAGGGCATTCAACACCAGCATCAATGCACCGCTGGTGCCACTGGAAATAAAGACCTGGCGATCCTCGTGATGATACATCTCGTCTACCCGCGACTGGATCTTTTCGATCAGCGGGGCGATCCCCTGTGTCTGGCTGTAAGCGTTTTTCCCATCCCGGACTGCCTGACAGAGCGCGTCTTTGATCTCATCGGGAGTATCAAAGTGGGGCTGCCCGATGCTCAGGTTGATCGGATTTTTCATGTTCGCCGCCAGGTCAAACACCTTGCGAATTCCGGAGGCGTCAATCAGGTGCATCCGGTCGGCTATCCATTCTTCACTCATGGGAGTCTCATTCTATGATTAAAAAAGCAGATTCAAGAGGATCTGAAATGTTGGTCCGTCGTTATTATAGCTCATTTGTCTTGAGAATATAGCAAACGGCTCAGGAAGTCGTCGGCACATGTTTGGAGAGAAAATACAGACCTGCGTAAATTCGGGCATCGAGCAGACAGCCGCGTGCTTCGGCCGCTTTAAGCCAGTCTTCGACTTCCGCAAACGGCACAGAATGCACGGTGATATTCTCCGATTCATCGCCGCCCCCCTCCGCGACCTGCTCCAGATCGAGGGCCAGGAAAAAATGAACCGCTTCATCGGTCAGGCCGGCCGAAGAGACTGTTGATCCGAGTGAAATGATTCGCCCCGCTGCATAACCGGTCTCTTCTTCCAGTTCCCGGAGTGCCGCGGTTTCCAGCAGTTCGTCTTCCTGACCTGCGATATCCCCCGCCAGTCCCGCCGGGAATTCAATCACCGGGGAATTCACAGGCGGACGAAACTGCTCGACCAGAATCACCCGGTAATCCCGGGTCAACGGGAACAGGCAGACCACTCCTGACGCGTTGGCACGTTGCACAAATTCCCAGCGTCCCCGTTTGATCAACCTCAAAAAACGGGTTTCGATCAAAGTCTGGTCGGTCTCACTCATACTGATTTGTTCTTTCTGCTCTCCAGCCTGAATCTCTGTGAAAACGCGAAGGTTTCTTGAGGGGAACCCGAGCATTCTCATGGATAACGATTGATCTGTTTCATCAAATTTCTGAGAATAAACAGACTCACGTTGATTCCAGTATACCAATCCCGAGGTACCTGTTTGATGCTCAACAGACGACAAAGGTTCGCTTACCTGTCCCGGCCGTGTGTGCTCCCGATTGTAGGAGTCGCGACCGCTTTTTTCCACAGTCCCGTATCCCGGGGCTGATCGGAACAGGAAGCCTGGTCCCGCAGCGCATCGCTGACAGGGACTGGTGACCATTGCGTCTCGACTGACCATCAATCCACTTCCGCCAGCCAGGAACCTCAATCCGTTTCACTTTCGATCAGGAAACATCTATGAAACAGCTCGCCCTTGCCCTGCTCTCTGTACTTTTCGTGCAGATCACGCTCTCTGCTGAAGAATCTGTCATCGATACGTCGTCCCCGCTGGAGACGATCGCGACCCAATTCGAACTCGCCGATGGTCCCGCCTGGGATGGACGCGGCACTCTCTACTTCCCCGATGTTAAAGCAGGCAAGCTGTATCGCTATCAGCCCCGCACCGGTAAAGTCCAGGTCTTCCTGAACGACGCCGGCCGGATCAGCGCGAGCTTTTATGATCATGGCAAACTCTACCTCTCAGATAACGGCAACAGCCAGATCTCAGTTCTGGAAGGTAAACAGAAGAAACGCATCAATGGTCAGCCGAATGATGTCAAGCCGCCCCGTCGTCCGAACGATCTGGTCGTGGATCAAACCGGGGGCATCTACTACACTCTCACCGGCTCGGGGGAAGTCATCTGGATTTCACCGGAAGGCAAACAGTCGGTCGCCATCAAAGAGATCAAAACGCCCAACGGAATCACCCTCTCTCCCGATGGTCAGACACTCTATGTTGCTGCATACGTCCCCAAAGAGATCTGGGCTTACGATGTAACCAAACCAGGCGAAGTCAAAAACGGACGCCTGTTTGCCAAAATGGATGATGGCCCCGACAAGGGTGCCGACGGGATGACCATCGACCGTGCCGGGAACGTCTACTGTGCCGGTGCTGCAGACATCTGGATCTGGAATCCTGAGGGCAAACTGCTCGGAAAAATCCATACGCCCACCCGCCCCATCAACTGCACTTTCGGCGATCAGGACATGCGGTCGCTCTACATCACCGGCTTTGGGGGACTCTATCGTCAGCGCATGAACGCCTATGGCTGCATGCCCGAACCGGAAGTTTCAGCCAATAGCGGTAACCGCCCCTCCACAGTCGTACCAGATTCAGTCACGCCACACCTGAATGTGGTCTACGGTCAGGCCGGACCGCGCAAGCTGCTCGCAGATATTTTTGTACCCCAGACCGGTAAAGGTCCTTTCCCGGCAGTCGTTGTCGTGCACGGCGGTGGCTGGCTCAACGGAGATAAAACCAAGTTCCGTGCCCTGGCGATCGCCCTGGCCGAGCGGGGCTATGTCACGATGGCCGTCGGTTATCGACTGGGACATGAAGCAAAGTTCCCCGCTGGAATTCAGGACTGTAACGCTGCCGTCCGTTTTCTCAGAGCGGAGGCCGCTAAATACCATGTCAATCCTCAGCAGATCGGTGCCGTCGGCGGTTCCGCAGGCGGACATCTGGTCGGACTGATGGCAGCGGCACCACACGTCAAAGCGCTCCAGGGAGATGCCGGCTATGCTGACCGGTCTTCTCAATTACAGGCCGCCATCGTGATGGCAGGACCGATGATGATGGCCTCCGGTTCGGTCGCCGAACGTTCGCGCAAGGACCCAAAGAAATCCAATTCCAATCAGTGGCTGGGCAAAACGATTGATGAAGCACCCGAGCTTTACGAACTCAGCGATGCCTACCTGCATCTTTCCCGGCAGACACCACCACTGCTGTTTATGACCGGGGAATTTGACAACCCCGAACGCAACGCCCCCTCACGGGAAAAGCTCAAAACAGCCGGGGTACCTACGGGCATTAAGGTTTACCCCAAGGGTAAGCACGGCTGCTGGAACCAGCTTCCCTGGTTCAATGACATGGTCGCCGATATGGACCAGTTCTTCCAGCAGCATCTGCAGCAGTAATCAATTCGAGCGAATAGAAGGAGAGAACAGGTAAACGTTATTTGTTCTCTTCTTCATCGTCTTCGTCGAATTCATACTCATCGTCGGCAAAGTCGAACTCGCTGTCAGCCGCATCGTCGAATTCACTGTCACTGAAGTCATCCAGTTCGTCGACTTCCATATCATCGCCCGACGCCATCAGGTCATCGTCGTCATCAGCGAATTCGTCTGCTTCAAACTCGTCTGAGATTTCGGCTCCGGAATCAGATACCAGTTCTTCGTCGTCTTCCTCTTCATCAACCAGATCCGACTCTGCGTCGTCCTTCGCTTTGCTCTTCGACTTACCTGCCCCCTTGGGTCCGAAGATCAGGGCACCAACGGGCATCAGCGTCAGCATGGCACTCATCAGCAGTGTCAGGCCGGCCACTCCCAGCAATGTCGTCGACATGGCTTCCGCATGATTCAGAAATGCCATCACCAGCATGTACGTTAACAAAGCACCGGGAATTGCGGCTATCAATGACATCAAAGGGAGTTGAAGTTTCGACACAATCGCTGTTCCTGAAAGGGGCATATTCAAATGCAGAAAATCAAACGCGCCGCACCCGCCACTGTCTGAGACAGGCAGGCACCGCACTGTGATACTATCGTAAAGAGGCTTTCGACGGTTTTTCAAGCCTCGATTTTAAAATGTTCTCTTTAAATATAGAGTCCCGTTTGACGGCATTACCCGTTTACTGCTATTGATGATCTATCGCTGCCGCATTTGATCGTTGCGGCGGGAATAATCAGTACGATCCCCCTAACCTGTACCAGAACCATTGATCAGCAGTCAGACGAGAAGCCGGATGTCAAAAACCAAGTGGAACCAGTTAAACCGGAATATCACCAATTGCGACCTCTGCGATCGTCTGCGGACCCATTGTCTGAAAATCGCGGCTGAAAAACGGAAAGCATTTCTCGACTGGGACTACTGGGGTAAACCGGTCCCCAATTTTGGTGATTCACAGGCCGAACTGCTGATTGTGGGCCTGGCCCCTGCGGCCCATGGTGCCAACCGGACCGGTCGCATGTTTACCGGCGATCGCAGTGGGGACTGGCTGTACCGCGCCCTGCATAAAGCAGGCTTTGCGACGCAACCCGAAGCGGTCAGCAGTGATGACGGACTGGAGCTGATCAACTGCGCGATCACCGCCACCTGTCACTGTGCGCCGCCCGCGAATAAACCGACGCGCGAAGAGATTGAAAACTGTCACCCCTGGCTGGAACAGACGGTCGACATGCTACCCGTCAAAGTCTTTCTCGCTCTGGGACAGATCGGCTGGAAAGCGGTCCTCGACTTCAAAAAACGCCAGGACAGACTGTCCGGCAAACGACCTGCCTTCGGGCACGGAGCCGCGTATCAGTTTCCCGATGGTCACTGGCTCGTCGGCAGTTATCATCCCAGCCAGCAGAATACATTTACCGGTCGACTGACAGAGCCGATGTTCGACGACGTTTTCAAACTGGTCAAATCAAAACTGAAAGACTGAACGTCCCCTTCCTCAGTTTTTCCCAGCCATCCCCACGACGCGATGGAAGTGCAGTTCCACCTCGCGATCCACGACCCGGCGGACCCCTTCCACCAAACACTCGGGCTCATGTTCGGTCTCCCCGATCCGCTTGATCTCTTTCAGCGAAGTTCCCGGTGCCACCGTAAACGCGTTCTGATGAATGATCTGATTGCCCGCGTCCAGTTCCGGAATGATGAAGTGAATTGTGGCCCCAAAGGTCAGCATGTGATGACTGAAAGCATCTTCATAAGGCTGAAATCCGGGATAGGACGGCAGCAGACCGTGGTGCAGATTGATGATGCGGCCGCCGGCGAAACTCCAGCAGATCCCGGGGGGCAGCACCCGCATGTACCGGGCCAAGAGCACGTAGTCAACTTCGTATGAATCGAACAGCGACACCATCTGATCGTAGTCCGGGTTCCCCCGCTCGTCGCCGATGTTATGAAAGTCCAGTCCATGCTCAGCCGCCAGCGACTGGCAACGATCCCGGTTGCCGATGATCACTGCCGGCTCTGCCTGGATGACGCCAGACTTGATCGCTTCCAGAACCGCCGCAGCAGGCTCACTGCGATAAGTCGTACAGATCGCGATCCGGGGAGGACGATCATGCTCATCACGCGCCCAGACGCGTAAGGTCAGCCCCTTCTGCGCACCGATCTGCATAATCCGTTCCCGGAGCACCGCGATCGGCTCCACATCAACGGGCCAGTCGATACGCAGCAGCATGGCAAACAGGCGTTCTGAATCATGGTCATACATCTGGATCTCATGAATATTGGCCCCTACACCGGTCACATAGTGCACGATGGGATCTGCTAATCCGCGATTGTCCGGCCCGACGGCTGTGATAGTAACTTGCATGACTCAAACTGCTTTCCTGAATTCCCGGTTCTTTCAGACTCTGATTTAAATCGTTGGAATACCATCTTAAATGTATCCCACAGAGATCCTGCCCACCGCGATTTATCAAAGCCTGGCTTAAAAACGTCCTGTTGCTCCTGAAATCATATTCAATTTACGGTTTTGTCGGAATTCTGAAACACGATTTGTAAAGCCGTGTTCAGATCTCTTTACAAAAATTGCTGAGCTGAACACTTCGCCCGCTCAATCCTGCCTTATAGCTCTTCCCCTAAACCTCGAATCGCTAATCAATTATAGCATCGCCACTCCCAGGCAGCCCCTTCGATCCTCAAATCAGAAACATCTGGCACGATCTCTGCAATCGATACAACCGTTAAAGGAGTCACGTTCAGAATAACTGATTTCTTCCCTGTAACTGGATTCAGACAGAACCGGTAGCTGAAACCAGTCCAGGCAGACAGCCTGTTCCCTGACAGCACCTTGAATCGACCCTCAATCGATTCGCTGCAGAAGCCCCGGCTTCAGCCCCCGGGGCATTCTGAACTGATTTCGAAGTCTCTCAGGATTCCGTATGGAATCTAAAACAAAACTCTCAATCTCAAAAAGAGGAACTCAAACAATGTGGAAACAATTTTTAAATGACGAAGCTGGATTTGTGATTTCAGCCGAGCTGGTCCTGGTCCTGACCATCGCCGTACTGGCCATGATTGTTGGCCTGAGTGAAGTTGCTGTCGCTGTAAACACTGAATTAAATGATATTTCAAACGCAATCGGAGCCCTCACACAAAGCTATGCCTACACAGGCTTCCGGGGGACCGGCGGAAAACTGAAAAGCTACTATCGTGGATCACGCTTCGAAGACGCCGTCGATGACTGCGACCTGAACACCACCTGTGACCTGGTGACCGGTGTCCGGTTTGTCACCGTCAACGAAGGCAGAGGCCGATAAGCCTGAGTGCAGATTTTTAACTTGAGAGCTGATCGAGACGAATCCCGGAAGAGAACTTTCTCTTCCGGGATTTGATTCAACAGACTGAATTTTCAGAAACAACGCATTTGTTGTTGTTTTGAAACACGCTTTGTAAAGCCGTGTTTCAGATTCCTTACACTTCTTTACGCCCCGCCCCCCTGAACATTCTCACGCCAACCGCAGTTTCCAGCGATAAACTGCAACAATAAAAGGCGTTAGTTACAAGATTCCTTGTTTACGAGTTCTACCGTTTGTAAAGATTCTTCCTTCGGCATGTCCTGTGCAAACATCTCAACACTGCATAGAGGAATTGTGTAATCGGACCTTTAGCAATAGGGGTTTGAGTCATCTAGTGAGTTCAGAGTGAACCGGTTCTCTGAATTTCAACCTGCATGACAACCAGTTCCTGGTCATCAGCGGTTTGGTACAGCCACTCAGGCTGGGCTGAATATTGTTGGGCCTGTGCATAAGTAGTGACGCACGCGGCGTGACTGCTGTCTCTCACGATCATGATATCTCGATCAGGATCGGAAACAATCTCTTTACTCTCAAGTAAAAACAAGGAACTCTAACATGATGAATCAATTCTGGAATGACGAAGCTGGTTTCGTAATTTCTGCGGAACTCGTTCTCGTTCTCACCATCGCTGTACTGGCCATGATCGTTGGTCTGAGCGAAGTTGCTGTTGCTGTTAACACTGAGCTGAACGACATTTCAAACGCAATCGGTGCTCTGAACCAGAGCTATGCCTACACAGGGTTCCGCGGAACCGGTGGTAAAGCTAAGAGCTTCTACGCTGGCTCACGCTTCGAAGACGCTGTTGATGACTGCGACCTGAACACAACTTGTGATCTGGTTACCGGTGTTGGCGCCATCACCCCAGGTGAAGGTACTACTCCGTAATCCGGATTAGTTTCAACCGGTAAATACAGGCTCTGTTCAGGACTTTCCTGGGCAGAGCTTTTTTTGTAACAGCGATGCGGTAGTCGCATTTGTTTTGATTATCAATCTCATACTGTTCTCAGCGATAAAACCTGTATAACCCAGACAGCCAGCATTTCACCTAAACTCTGTCTTCCAGAAAATTTACCGCATCTGCGGAGGCCCGATGTTTAAAAAAAAACTCATCGTGTAGCCACCTGGTTTTACAGACTGTTCAGATCCATTGATAAATTCTGTTGCCGGAAAACAACCAACCGAACTTTTCCCGATCCGGATCCCATTTTGTGGCCGATTTCCGTAAACGGCCATTTGACCTACAGTTATAGCGATTACGCATTCGCGTTTCCTTCCCACCACCGCCCCTGCTGCCGCCTGGCAACATCCCCCTCCGTCCGATTCTGGCACACCTGCTGCGTTGAGTAGTTCACGTAACCGAAACGAAAACAAAATTCATAACTGAACAGAAACAATCGATTCGCAGCGTTGTGACCCGTGTTGAGGCTTCTTCAAATTCTTGCGACTTGTCCCCGAGAGAAGAAGAGAAGCGACTGCATTGCATGAAGGTGAGAGAGCATTCAATGCGTATGGTGTCCACGACATCATGACTGGGCTTCCTTTGCTCCGCGGGTCATAACGTGCGTTTTAACAATATTTTTAAGCCTACAAATCTGCAGTTTGTGCCGTGAAATGCACCGGCCAGTGCATTTCACAACTGTGCCTGAGTGGAGCGAAGTCTCCGAATTGGGTCACGATCTGGTTATCGCTACCGCTTTAGCCAGCAATTAGTCGCGGAAGGTTTCCCCAGGGAGCCCCTTCTGCAAATCAGTCTCTCATTAAAAAGTTTAAAACCAAGGAACTCACTCAAATGTTAAATCAACTTTGGAACGATGAAGCAGGTTTCGTAATCTCAGCCGAACTGGTACTCGTACTGACCATCGCTGTTCTGGCTATGATCGTCGGCCTGAGCGAAGTCGCTGTTGCTGTCAACACTGAACTGAACGACATTTCAAACGCAATCGGATCTCTGAACCAGAGCTACGCCTACACCGGCTTCGCTGGAACTGGCGGAAAGAACAAAAGCCACTACGCTGGTTCAATGTTCAACGACGCTGTTGATGACTGTGACCTGAACACAACTTGTGACCTGGTTACCGGTACAACTGGTGTTACTGCCTCAGAAGGCGTAACTCCGTAATTTGATCTCTCATCAAAATTACACGCTCTGCCCGGATTCGTCCGGGCAGAGTTTTTTTTCGACAAGGGGATAAACCATGTTGCGGGCCTTATGGAAAGATGAGCGTGGATTTGTCATCTCAGCGGAACTGGTACTCGTGCTGACCATCGCTGTCCTGGCAATGATTGTGGGATTGAGTGAAGTCGCGGTTGCTGTGAACACGGAACTCAACGATGTTTCCAATGCGATCGGCGCTCTGAATCAGAGTTATGCTTATACCGGTTATGCGGCGACTGCCACTTGTGACGGTAAACACAAAAGCTATGTTGCAGGTTCCCTGTTCAATGACAACGCAGATGATTGCGATTTGAACACAACCTGTGATCTGGTGACCGGCACCAATGCGGTGACGGCTTCCGAAAGCGTCACACCCTGATCTGTTCTGCTGCGAAGCGAACATGAAATTCAGACACTCAGAACCGATGGAACTTCCAGCGGTTCTTTTTTTACGCTTCGTCCTGCTTACACTTTGTTTAAGCTTTCTGTTCAACCCGGTTAACAGATTTCAAAATCCGTCCTGCGTGGTCTGACCGCGTCTGACGATGAGTCACTTCTTCCTAAATCATTTCCATATAAGCAGATACTCCTTCACCTTCCCTGCCCTTCACTGGCACTTCCCGGCAAACTGGCACGTCTCCTGCTTTAATTCGAGTCAGGCAGAGCAGTTTGAGTTAAATCACTCAAGCCCTCTGCTGAAAGAAAATACTCTCTCACAATCAATCTCTCTCACATAGCTGTTCTTGATCGCAAGTCGGGACAGCGCACACTACCAAAGTTAAGGGGACTCTCTCATGTTGCGCGTAATGCACCGTTTGTACAACGATGAAGCCGGTTTCATCATTTCAGCTGAACTGGTTCTGGTTCTGACGATTGGCGTTCTGGCCATGATTGTCGGATTGAGCGAAGTTGCCGTCGCCGTGAACACCGAATTGAACGATGTTTCAAATGCCATCGGTGCGTTAAATCAGACCTATGCCGTCACCGGTTTCTGGTCCGGTTCACGTGGCAAAACCAAAAGCTACACCGTTGGCAGTGAATTCGATGATTCCTTCGATGACTGCGATTTGAACACCACCTGCGATATTGTCTGTGGAGCGGAAGGCCTGCAGTCTGAAGGTGGCTGGTAAGACATGACCGGGGTCAGCCTATTCTGACCATGAGAATTAGACAAAATACCGAGGCAGGTTTCGAAAGAGACCTGCCTCGGTTTTATTATTTGAACTCAGAGAGAATCACGCTGACATTCGTGTCCGATCCGGATCTCGATGGGATGGCAACAACCGGTTCGCTCTTTCAAAGACAATTCTAGAGGTAGAGATCTTCTTCTCGCTCCAGGGCAAACCTTGAGAGCCGGCACAGAGCAGCAAGCAGGTCCTGAAGATCCTGGTCGTTATCATAGGGAACTTCGCTGGTTTCCTTCCAAGTCTCAATCACCGCCGACATATTGTCAGCTTCTACGTTAGCCAGGGCTTTCACCAAAGACTCGGGAAAGATAAACGTAATCCGTTCGTAATCAACATCAGGGGCAGCAGCAGTCTGCACCAATGAAAAAAGGCAGGTTTCGGATGAAACCTGCCTTTGTGCGTTCACAACACTTGGGAATCGTCAGCCCGCTTAAGCTGAAACCTGTGGTTTAGCAGGAGCGGATTTCGGATTTGCTTCGGGTTCCGGCTCGGGAGTCGGAGCGAGCGGCTTGTTTGACCCCCGGGTCTGGGGAGCAGGAGACAGGTCGCAGTTTCCGGTCGAGCAGGCCGAAGTTGTCGGGCAGACGGTGGTAGGCACCATCGTGCAGACTTCGTAAGGCACCTTGCGAGCCACACACTTGGCAACATAACGTGTGCAGGTGACTGGTACCTGTTTTGGTACGCAGCGGGCAACACGGTGGTTTACAGTGTAAGGCACTTTGCGCGTGACACATTCAGCCACTTTGCGGGTGCATTTTTCCGATACCATGCGGCAGGTCTGTACGGGTACTTTACGTACTTTTTCTTCACAGACCCAGCGGCAGGTTTTGTAAGGAACTTTCTGAGCAACGGTTTCCGTTACCCAGCGGCAGGTCCGGTAAGGTACCTTGGTCACTACGACTTCAGGAACCATTTTGCAGACCTTCACAGGCACCTTGTTGACGACCACTTCGGGAACGTAACGGGTAACCTGAACCGGGCAGTTCTGACGGACAACCTGAGGCACATACTGTGTACAGGGTACCTGACAGGCAACGCGGCGCAGTCTCCAGACCTTGCGGCAATGAGTTTTGCCGGGAACCTGAACCATGGTCATCCGGGGAATACCACAGGCGTCGGTAGTCCAGCAGGGACGGCAGCGTCCCGGTTTCTGAACCTGACGGGTTTCCCAGACTCCCTGCATACGATGAACCGTCCGGTAGGTGGTCACAGGCTTCATGACGGTGTAGCAACGCTCCTGGTTGATCGTCTCCGTCACAGGACGCATGACCGTCTGGCGGCATTCCTGTTCGATGGTTTCGACAACCGGACGCATTACTGTCCGACGGCACTCTCGCTCATGTGTTTCCCAGACCGGTTTCTGCACCTGGTAGCTGCAGTCACGGTACGCAGTTTCAACGATGGGACGTCGCACGGTGTAACGCTCTTCGCGTTCTGCAGTCTCATACACGGGCTTCTGGACCGTATATTCGACATCGCGATAGACCGTTTCGTTGACCATACGATAACAGGTTTCCTGTTTGTCTTCGTAAACTGTCTCGTATTCCGTACGATAAGCCGTGTACTGCTGAGGTTCCATAACCTGATCGTACTCGGTCCGATAGCATGTTTTCCGCTCGACTCGGCAAGCAGTGTAACAGGCAGTCGGCTGGCAGGCAGTGGTTGGGCAGCAGTTGTAGCTCGCTGCGCCAAAATACCTGCAGGCTTGTGCGGAATCGTTGACAGCCAGCATCGCCACAGCGGCGAATGCCAGGGCCAGTGTTTTTCTCATTTTTCCCCCTCCAAAAAAGTTCGTCACATGATGAAAGCGTGCGTTTTCCGATTTTTCATTTCATACATGACTGTCTGCATTATTGACATCACCTGAAAAAAGATGCAAATCAAAAGCTGACGTCCCGTATGGAAAAACCAAAATCACAGCGGGTTGTTCTATTTAGCACTCAAGCATAGAACAAATAGTTTTGGCAACTTGAGGAAAAAAGGGTGATATCGCTCTTTAGTTAAGAGGTCGATTGGCAGCGCTGTTTATAATCGTTATCACCTGCAAAGTTTCACAAATGCAACATCAAAGCAGCTTAAACGACTACCATCACTCAACATGTGTCATGAAAACCACACGCCAAACCCGTTTGAGACGCGTTACGCTTCAGCATATGTAGATATCTAAGCGCGTTGATCATTCAAAATCGGACGCATAACGCGCGCGAACCGCATCCAGATCAGCGGGGGTATCCAGGTCGATTAATATCTCCGGATCGTCGCATTCCCAGAGCACCGGCGCGGCACTCCCCTCTTTCCAGAGCGCATTGATTCCCTGCGCGTCTCCCAGTTGAAAGACCTCATGCGCGACCGACCAGCGAAAAAATGCGGGGTGCCCTTTCTTCCCCTGAAACGCGGGAATCAGAATTCGCGCTTCACTTTGCGACCAGACTTCGCACAGCCGCTCAATCAGCGTCTGTTTAAGCACCGGATGGTCTGCGGGAATGAGCAGCCAGCTGTCCTCTTCGGTGGGTGCATGGTGCGTTTCAATCCACTGCAGTCCCGCCTGCACACTGGCTTTCATATCCGGCGGATCGACCTCCGGTTGCACCAGTTCCACATTCTCTCCTGCGAGGTGTTCCGCCAGCGCCTCATCTCCACCGCGGGCCACGATGACCGTGCGGGTGATCCAGGGAGTCGCCAATCCGTGGATCAACCGCTGAATGACCGTCTCTCCGCCCAGGGTGAGCAGCAGCTTATGCGTACCCATCCGCCGGCTGTGTCCCGCGGCAGGAATGACCGCAAACAGTCTGCGTGGTGTCATAAAATCGTCCCTTAGGCTAAAATAAAATTCGACGTGTCTGACGCAAACATTCAAGGGAACGGCTTTCTCTCCGGGAGCCGTCAAACCTGTTTCCATAGAGAGTCGAGGTAGTTTCGTGCAAATCCTGTTAACCAACGACGATGGTATTCATGCCCCGGGTCTGCGGAGCCTGAGAGCCGCACTCACACAACTGGGAGATGTGGAAGTCGTCGCCCCCCTCGCTGAACAGAGTGGCGTCGGCTTGAGCATCACCTATCTGCACCCCCTGATGATACATCAGGAATTCGAGGGAGAAAAGCATTGGGGCTGGGCGGTCGCCGGCAGTCCCGCGGACTGCGTCAAACTTGGCATTCTCGAGTTTTGCTCACAGAAACCAGATCTGATCGTCAGCGGCATCAACTCCGGTTCGAATGTCGGCATCAATGTACTTTACTCCGGTACGGTCGCGGGTGCCATCGAAGGTGCCTTCGCCGGGATCCCCTCGATTGCCGTCTCCGCTGCAAGCAGCTTCTCGAATGATGTCAAACCGGATTATGATCGCTGGGCCGAACAGAGCATCCCCATTATTCGTCAATTGATGGCACAGCAGGAGACATCCGCTGACCGTCTATGGAACATCAACTTTCCCGAAACCAGACCCGAATGGCCCTGCGGTGTCAAATGGACCTCCCTGGGCGTCAAACGCCACTTTGATGTGATGGAAAAACGCATCGATCCCCGCGGGCGGCCCTACTTCTGGAGCGGCCTGGATCCCATTATCAACCACCAGCTCGAAGTGGGTACCGACATCAAGGAACTCTCGGAAGGTTATGTGACGGTGACGCCGCTCAAATATGATATTACCGACCATGAACGGCTTAACAGTTCCGCTAATACACCGGGACAGAATTTCGATCTTCCACCCGCTTAACCGCGGAGACAGCGATTCCATACTGAGACAGCCACCGCAGTTTGACAGTCAGTCACCTGTCAGGGTACCATAAACATTGGTGAATCTGATTACGCCGCTGCTGTGCTGCTGAATTCCTGTTTCGCCGGTACTGTTGAAATCACTTCCGAAACGATATCCAGACGCCCCGTTCGCGCTCCGCCGTCGCTGAGATCAGAAAAGGGGAAGTGAGAGGTGAATCGTGGATCAAACCAGACCTCAGGATCAAACCAGTCTGACCTCTCGTCTGCTGTCAGAGACATTCCCCGAAATCCAGACTCCTGATTTCCTGGAAAAACTTTCGGACGACAGCCATCAGTTACTCCGGAAAATCCTCTCGATCACCCCTTTTATTATTTCAGCCGTCGATCGCCAGGGCATGGTCACCCTCTCCGAAGGGGGCGGGCTCACCAGGCTCGGTTTTGAACCTGGCGAATGGGTAGGCAAATCGATCTTCGCTGAATTTGCTGACGACCCGGAACTGATCGATCTGTTCCAGAGGACTCTGCACGGCGAAAAACAGCGCCATGTCAGGACGGTCGGCGAGCAGACTCTCGATGTGGAATACACGCCTCTCTATAACGACCAGCAGGAAATCGCCGGATTTCTCACGGTCGCCGTCGATATCTCCGAGAAAGTGGCATCACAGGAAGAACTGCGGCGTTCCGAGGAACGTTTCAGTACCATCTTCCAGGTCAATCCGATCGCGATGTGTATTACGGAAATCGACACCGGTATTTTTATCGAAGTCAACGAGAACTTTTTGACGGCCCTGCAGTGCACGCGGGAAGAGATTCTGGGAAAGAGCGCGTTCGATATCGGCTTCTGGCCCAGTAAAGAAACGCGTCGTGAAATGATTGAGCAGGTTAAAAGCGAAGGAACCGCCCGCGAGCTGTACTTCGATTTTATCATTCCCAATGGAACCCGGCTCTGCACCATGCTCTCTGCGGTCCAGATTTATTTCCGCGGCGAAACCTTTCTGCTCTCCTGCGTGAAAGATGTGACCCGCGAACGGGCGGCCCTGGATGAACTCGAAAAACTCAATGAAAACCTGGAAGCCCGCGTCGCCGCACGAACAGCAGAGCTGCAGCAGGCTCACGCCAGTCTCAATGAAGAATACACCAAACGCAATCGCCTCTATCGAGCACTGCAACAGACCGAGGCCCGCTGGCGTTCGCTCGTAACCAACGCCCCGGACACCATCCTCACCCTCGACATCGATGGCACGATCCTCTATCTCAACCATCCCCTCGCTGACCGGGCCATGGAAGAAATCATCGGATCCTCCATCTATCAATTCCTGCCTGCCGGGGACATCCAGAAAGCCAAAACGATTCTCAAACAGGTGTTCCAGACCGGAAAACCACAGGAGATGGAAACCGAAGGCGTCTCATCCTCAGGCCAGAAATACATCTACTCCTGTCGTATCGGAGCAATGGTCAGTGGCGGGATTACGATTGCAGCCATGGTCATCGCCACCGACATTACACACCAGAAACTGGCCGAACAGGAACTGGTCCGTCGCCGCGCAGAACTGGCACACCTCTCTCGTCTGTCGACGATGGGCGAACTCGCTGCCGAACTGTCGCACGAACTCAACCAGCCGCTGGCTGCCATCAACAATTACACAAACGGCTGCATCCGCCGGATTCGCTCGGGCATTACTTCACTCGATGATCTGATCGAACCACTCGAGGAAATGTCGCGTCAGGCCCAGCGTGCCAGCGAAACTATCAAACGCCTGCGGCGTCACGTGCAGAAAAGCGAAGTCGAGCAAAAGATACTCGATATCAACCTGGTCATCGAAAATTCGATCGCCCTGCTCCAGCATGAGATCCAGCGGAATTTTATCAGCCTGCAACTGGAACTGAGCCCCAAACCGCTGCGAACCATCGGTGATGCGATCCAGTTGGAACAGGTACTCGTGAATCTGTTGCTCAACGCCATCGAAGCCATGTCCGAACTACCGCCCGAACAACGGAAACTGCTGATTGAATCGGATCTTCACATCAACGATAATCTTGTTATTTGCGTGACCGACAGCGGAATAGGTTTGAAAAAAGGCGAAGAAAATTCTATCTTCGAAACATTCTACACAACTAAACAAAAAGGCCTGGGCGTTGGTTTGTCCATCAGCCAGACCATTATCGAAGCCCACGGGGGGAAACTTTACCCCCGTCGCAATAAACAGGGAACCAGCTTTTTCATTGAGCTTCCCTTAGTAAATGGAGATAACAGTGGTGGTGGCTGAAGCTATGACAATCCAACAGGAAGCAACCGTATTTGTCGTCGATGACGACCCGGCAATTCGCAAATCACTCCGCTGGCTGATTGAATCGGTCGGGCTCAAAGTTCAAACCCATGAACTCGCCAGCGAATTTCTGGAAAGTTATTCTCCCGATCACCCCGGCTGCCTGGTGCTCGATGTGCGCATCCCCGGCATGAGTGGTCTCGAACTGCAGGAGAAACTCAGGGAGCGGGGCTACGACATTCCCGTCATCATCGTTTCCGGTTACGGAGATGTTCCCATGGCTGTCCGTGCCATGAAAGCGGGAGCCGTTGATTTTCTGGAAAAGCCGGTCAGCGATCAGGTTCTGCTGGATTACATCCAGAAAGGCATCGAACGCGATATCAAAAACAAGGCGAATCGTCTGCAGAACAAAGAACTGGTGGAACGCAAAGCAACACTCACCCGCCGCGAAAATGAAGTCATGAAATATGTCGTCTCGGGTTTCTCCAGCCGCGAAATTGCAGAGAAGTTGAATGTCAGCTTTAAGACGGTTGAAGCCCACCGCGCCAAGATCATGAAAAAAATGCAGGCGAAAAGTGTTCCGAAGCTGATTCAGATGGAACTGCAGATCCAGGGAAGCCCGACTCCGACTCAGGAACGCTGACCCTTTGAATTTTGCGCCCGATCCGCCATAATCAGGGGCAGGATTTATTGGACAACACAGTTTTTATCAGCGTCCGGGCACGAACTTGAATACTCAACCAGAACTGGCATGGAACGACGTTCCCGTCTGCGACACGTTTGCAGAGGCATTCACCACGGTCGGAACCCGTATTATTGTGACCGCGGTCTCCGAATCCTGGGTCCGGATCGCGGCAACCGAAGTCACCGGTTACGCCACCAGTGTCATCGCCTGTGATGCCGAAGCCGGCGTCGAAAAGTTCCTCTCCCCTGAAGAGAGCCCCGATGGACGTCCCGGTGTCAGCCTGATGTTCTTCGCTTTCAGTCGCTCTGCGCTTGAGAAAGCAGTCACTAATCGCGTGGGTCAATGTATCCTGACCTGTCCCACCACTGCCTGCTACGCCGGCATCCCGGTGACAGATCCCGAAAAAGCCCTGGCCCTGGGCAAACAGCTCCGCTTCTTTGGTGATGGATTTCAGATTTCAAAGAAATGGGAGGATCGCCGCCTCTGGAGAATTCCGGTCATGGATGGCGAATTCGTCTGCGAAGATCGTGTTGGTTCCTTCAAAGGAGTCGCCGGGGGCAACCTGCTGATCTGCGCGACGAACCAGTCTGCAGGCCTGCTCGCAACCGAAGCGGCTGTTACCGCCATGCAGGCCGTCGACAATGTCATCCTCCCCTTCCCGGGAGGCATTGTCCGCAGCGGCAGTAAAGTCGGTTCGAAGTATTCTGCGCTCAAAGCCTCTACGAACGACGCCTACTGCCCGACCCTCCGCGCCGAGACCGATTCTGATCTCCCTGAGGGTACAGGCTGCGTTTATGAAATCGTCATCGACGGCGAAACATTCGACGACGTTCAACAGGCGATGTGCGAAGGCCTGCAGGCAGCCACGCAGTTACCGGGACTGCTGCAGATCACAGCGGGCAACTACGGCGGCAAACTGGGCAAACACCATTTTCACCTGGCCGAAGTCATCGCTGAACTCAAGCAGAGATAGTCTCCGGGACTAAGAGTCGTCCCGGAAACTTTCGTTGATCAGCATTTCCTGTTCGAACTGATGGCTGCGACCGGAGCCTGTTGCCGGGCTGGCACTCGCGGGACGATAAACCCCGTGCAGCGGATGGCGCCCAAACAGGTTTCCTTTGAACCGGCAGTAAATGAATCGCCAGGCGCCCATGTTTTCCGGCTCTTCCTGAACCCAGTAAACCGGGGTTCCTTCCGGATAGGGTGCCAGGGCTGCTTCCAGATCTTCATGAGGCACCGGATAAAGCTGCTCGATTCGCACGACGGCCACATCGTCACGTTCGGTCTGACGACGGCGTTCGTTCAGATCGTAATAGATCTTTCCGGTACACAACAGAATCCGTTTCACTTTCTGCGGATTCAGATCGCTCGTATCGCCGATCACCTTCATGAAGGAACCAGAGGTCAGCGAACTGAAACTGGAAACCGCATCGCGATGTCGGAGCAGACTCTTGGGAGTCATGACGATCAGAGGCTTACGCCACTTGCGGATGACCTGACGTCTGAGCAGATGGAAGAACTGGTCCGGCGTAGTCGGTACCGCAATCTGAATATTACTTTCCGCCGCCAGTTGCAGGAAACGCTCGAAGCGGGCACTGGAGTGTTCCGGTCCCTGACCTTCAAACCCGTGAGGCAGCAGCATTACCATGCCGCTGTAGCGTTGCCACTTGTCTTCTGCACTGACAATAAACTGATCGATGATGACCTGAGCCGCGTTGACGAAATCGCCAAACTGGGCTTCCCAGATAATCAGACCATCGGGACAGTCCAGGCTGTAGCCATAGTCGAAACCTAAAACCCCTGCTTCGGAAAGCGGGCTGTTCACAATCTCGACGGTGCCCTGACCTGAAACCAGGTGCTTGAGCGGTGTGTACTTTTTACCGGTCTTCACATCGTGCAGTACGGCATGACGATGGCTGAAAGTACCACGCTGTGCATCCTGACCGCTGACGCGAATCCGATAACCTTCGGTCAGCAGTGACGCGAATGCCAGGGCTTCTGCGGTTCCCCAGTCCAGCTTCCGCTCTCCTGCGGCCATATCCTTACGGATCTGCAGCAACCGTTTAATTTTCTTATGTGGCGTAAAACCATCGGGCAGCTCGGTCTGCTTCAACAGCAAATTAGAGAGACTCTCCTCGGGAACTCCGGTATCGATCTGATCCGCGGGCAGTTCTTTTCCGCCGCGATAACCGGTCCAGATCCCGCCGGGCAGTTCGACCTTATGAGGATAATTCTCGACCCGGGCTGCCGCCAGTTCGGCTTCCAGATGTGAAACACTTTCTTCCTGTAACCGGTCGGCATCTTCCTCGGTGACCGACTTTCGTTCCAGCATCCGCTGCAGGAAGCTGTCGCGGACTGAAGGCCGCTTGTCGATCACATCGTACATCAGAGGCTGAGTGAATGAAGGCTCATCCCCTTCGTTATGCCCACGACGACGATAGCAGTACATGTCGATGACCACGTCCCGATGGAATTCTTTGCGGAAATCCATTGCCAGACGGACAACCTGGGCGACTGCTTCCGGATCTTCACCATTCACGTGGAAGATAGGAATCTGCAGCATCTTGGCCACATCGGTCGCGTAGGTCGAAGAGCGACTCTGAGCGGGGTCGGTGGTGAAACCGATCTGGTTATTCACGACAACGTGAATCGTTCCCCCCGTGCGGTAGCCCCGCAGTTCGCTCAGGTTCAGGCTTTCCTGCACCACACCTTCTCCGGCAAACGCGGCGTCACCGTGAATCAGCAGCACCATCCCCTTGGTCCGGTCAATGTTGTGCCAGCGATCCTGTTTCGCCCGCATACGTCCCATAGCAACCGGGTTCACGAATTCCAGGTGGCTCGGGTTGAAACAGAGCGTCAGGTGGACGTTGTGTCCGGATTCGGTCATCCAGTCCGAGCTGTAACCCAGGTGGTATTTCACGTCGCCGCGGCCCACACTCATTTCCGGAACCGAATCTTCGTATTCGCGGAAAATCTCACGAGGCTTTTTGCCCATGATATTGGTCAGCACGTTCAGACGACCGCGGTGGGCCATACCGAATACGATTTCATCGACCCCCTGCTCACCTGCTTTTTCAATCGCCAGGTCGAGCAGTGGAATCAGACTTTCGGCCCCTTCCAGCGAGAAGCTCTTCAGGCCGACATACTTTTTCTGAATGAATTCTTCAAAGCCGACGGCGTCGGTCAGTCGACGCAGAATCCGCAGCGCTTCGGGACGTTCGAACTTGAGGAAGTTCGCCGTACTTTCCATTCGGGTCTGCAGCCACTCCCGAACCCGCAGACTGTCGATGTGCATGAACTGCGCACCGATCGAACGGCAGTAGGTGTTTTTGAGCCACTGAATCATTTCCCGCAGCGTTCGCTGTTTCGGACCACCAAAGGTGGAGGTCGAAAAGACGCGGTCGTAATCCCGCTCGGAGAAATCGTAAAACTCGGGCATCAGTTCAGCCGGAGTTGCCCGCTTTTTTCCCAACGGATCGAGCGACGCCAGGATGTGTCCCCGCACGCGATAGTTACGGATCAACTGGTCCAGACGTTCCTGCCGGTCGGCGATCTTCATTGTCTGACGATCGACGGCTTCATTCCGGACGGGTGACGGCGGATTGAACATCGAATGACGTTTGAATGTGGGACCGAAACCCGGCTTGCGTTTACGGGCTGACTTCTGGGGGAACCTGGCAAAATAATTTCGCCATTCCTCGCTCACCGAACTGGGTGACTCCAGATAGCTCGTGTAGAGGTCTTCTACGAAGTTTAACGATTCCGAGCTTAATTCGTTAATTAAATCGTCGGGCAGCGAAACGTCGCTCTGCCCGTTGCCGTCATGGTAAGACGAAGCGGGATCTGGTTTATCTAACATTCTGCCCTCTCCGGGCTGTAATTAAGAACAACCGACATACGCCTCCTGCATCTCAGGAAACCTGAAAGAGCAGGAGTTCTGTCGCAGTTACGGTTTCGAAAAGATACTACTTCTACGATATCCTATAAGATCTGAGATTGAAAGCGCATCACTCCAGACCTCTTGCAGTATCATAAATAAAGTTAGCAAACTGCTATACGCTTTCCTACTCAACCGCTGCCAGTCTTTTATTCAATTTTTCAGGAAAAACCAGAATATCAGTCACCTGACGAATGGATACAAAGCCCCGCCCCTGCTGCCCGTCAGCGCAGTAAAAAACCGGCCCCGTTACACCAGGTAACGGGCCGGTTCAGAAGATCGCTGCCTGAGAAACTCAGGCCGTCATCAATAGACTAGGTCTGCTGCTGACGCACGACGCGTTTCCGGATGTCTGTTTCCAGAACACCGAAGGCCTGCTCATGCCGCTGCAGAGCCATTGAGAGAGCACTCAACAGACGCTTGGCTGTGTAGTGATTCAGAATGATCCGCTGTCCCACATTGATTTCAGTGTTGGCGGGATCCAGTGGCTGCGGGTTCAGTCCCAGGTCCAGAATCAACTCTTCTGGAGTACTGGAAACGCGACAGAAATTGGCATAGCTGGCAATGACGTTTGCATCATTCACCTTGACCTGCTGCTGCTGCTGAGCGGGGGCCTGACCTTGAGCCTGTTCTGCAGCTGCTTCTGGTGCTGCTT